>JBATTW010000385.1:0-83657 GCA_049670805.1 Bacteroidota bacterium | reverse complement strand
CTGTCTGCGCCTTCAGCGTTGTCGTCATGCTCCTCTGGAACGCCGTCATACCTGATCTCTTCAGCGGTCCAGACATCTCCTTCTGGCAGGCGGCGGCTCTGCTGCTGCTCTCCCATATTCTTCTTCGGGGGTGGAGCCCGTGGCGGCACACAAACGGGTGGAAGCATGATCGCTGGCATCACCGTTTCGAAAAGAGACTCGCGTCCATGACACCGGCAGAGCGTAAACGATTCAGGGAGGAGTCCCACCGTCGGGGCGGCACTGAAAAGGACGAGGTCAAAGATCGGTAGGAGCAGCCGCGTTGCCACACCGTGAACACAACCCTCGAGAGAGGATCTGGCGCACTGTCTCACGCATACCGCGGGGGAAGGTGGCAACCTACGGAACTGTTGCCCGCCTCAGCGGTCTCCCGAGCCAGGCTCGGCTGGTCGGATACGCTCTGCATGCGCTCCCGCCGGGAATGGAGATACCGTGGCAGAGGGTCGTCAATGCAGAGGGTCGAATATCGCTGGGGGGAGACACCGGCCAGGCTCAGCGGCTACGGCTGGAAGAAGAGGGGATCGTTTTCACAAGAGGGCGTATCAATCTCAACCGGTTCGGCTGGACCGGCAGGAAAACCCGTCCACCCGGTCCGAGACGGAAACCTTGGTGACTTTCATGCTCAATTGACCCTTTTTCGACATTTTGCTACCATCCATCATGACTCTTCGGAACAAAACAGCACTCATTACCGGAGCCTCCAGAGGCATTGGTCGCGCGATCGCACGATCCTATGCAGCCGCGGGCGCAACGTTGATTCTTCACTACCACCGGGACAGGAAATCGGCAGAACAGAGTAGAGCCGACCTCGCAGGGGATGGCCACATTATGTTGAAGGCCGATCTCTCCAACCCTGCAGAGTGCCAGCGCCTGGTCGAGGGAGCAGTTCTGGGAGCCGGGCAACTGGACATCGTAGTCAACAATGCCGGCCATTTCTCTCCCCACCCTCCGGCAACGGCCTCTTTCGAAGAGTGGCAAACAGCATGGACGCAGACCCTGGGCGTGAACCTTGTTGGGGCAGCACACGTTGCCTACTGGTCAGCGCAAGACATGATCAAGAGCGGGGGTGGTCGAATCGTCAACATCTCGTCGCGGGGAGCGTTCAGGGGGGAACCCGACGCACCAGCCTATGGTGCAAGCAAGGCGGGATTGAACGCCATGAGCCAGTCGATGGCCCGGGCCCTCGCACCTCATAACATTCTCGTCTTTGCCGTTGCCCCGGGATGGGTCGACACGGATATGGCGAAACCCCTTCTGACCGGGCCCCAGGGCGACGAGATCCGCAATCAGAGTCCCTTCAAGCGGATCGCCTTACCGGAAGAGATTGCACAGGTTGCGCTGTTCCTCGCGTCGGACGCACCAGCCTTTATGAGCGGCTGTCTCATCGACGTCAACGGAGCTTCTTATCTTCGAACGTGAGGACAACGCCATGCGCCACCCCTCACCGTTCGTCCTCCACAACCACAGCGGTTCCATACACCATGATCTCGGCGGCACCGCCCATGATGGCGGAGGTCGAGAACCGTACTTCCACCGCGGCATTTGCACCAAGGTCTTCTGCCTGTTTGATCATCCGGTCAAGCGCCTGTTCTCGTGATTCCGCCAGGAGTTTCGTGTACTCTTCGATCTCACCGCCAAAGACGTTTTTCAAAAGAGCAGTGATGTCTTTCCCGATGTGACGGGCCCTAATGGTATTACCCTTGACCACACCGATGGTTCGCACAACAGTCTTTCCGGCAACCGCCTGTGTCGTTGAGAGAATCATCGGATAACCTCTTTGTATTTGTCTGTCCTTCTCATGACTAACTTTTCACGCCTAACGGACACGAGCAGAACCGCACCGCCCAGCAGAAGGGCCCCCACGCCCAGCTTCACCGCAAGCGGTGTCGAGGTGTCCTCCAGTAGCTTCATCACGGCACCGTACCCGGCTATCGCCAGCACCACGGCGGCGCCGATGCTGATCAGGAGCCACGCAAGACCTCGTTCGAGCCGGGAGTATACCCCGGCCCAGTAGCGGTCCCATGTCTCCTCGGGTGGTTGTCTGAATTTCAGTTCCATTGTCGCCTCCTTCACAGATTTCATGGACTCGTACTCGAGCCGTACTTCCGGTCGCATTGCAAAGAACTGCTGGAGCTCCGCTGCTTCCTCTCGCGACAACATCTCGTCGATTGCCTTATTCACCAGGACCAGTTCGCGCTCGGACAGATTCACACTCATACTACCCCCTCGAGCTCCGCCCGGAGCCGCCGTCACGCAAGATACAACCGCGACATCACTGTACCTACGGGACATTCTAACAACTCTGCCAGTGTCGCATACGGTGTCCCCAGAATATCCCTCGCGACCAGGATCTCCCGATCATCGACTTTGAGTTTCCAGAGACCTTCCCACACCGCTCTCTTCAGCTCCCTCCGCTGGATGACCTCCTCAGATGAGGGATCGCTGGAAACCGCTTCAAAGCTCTTGTCAAAAATTTGAGAGAAGGAGACTGCTCGAATGCGCTTGTTTCTCACGACGTTCAGACAATGGTTGCGGAGTATCCGGTAATACCAGGTGTAGAACTGCTTGTTTGCGTCAAAACGCTCGATGGAGAGGAATGCTCTGACGAATGCCTCCTGCGACGCATCCAGCGCATCGTCATGTGATCCCAGAATCCCCAGTGCGGCATAGTATGCCTGTCGCATGTACTTCTTCACAACGAGACCAAATGCTTCCTTGTCTCCACGCTGACTCCGGCATATCCATTCCCTCTCTGTACTTCGTTCCCGTGTATCCATCAAGAGTCTGTCCACCTGCAATACACCCAAAACCGGGATATATTCACTCCCATCCCTCTGCCTTTGACTTTTCCCCAAAATCTTCTATTTTTTCACAAATTTCCACTCTTTGGAAAGGCGAGACCTCCTTTTGCATTCCGATTCCTCCATCGCTGGAAGCTCTTCATTTCTTCTCCATGCGGCCCTTTTTTTGGCTGTATTGAGCCCTTCATCCGCACATGCGGGCACGGGGATCCTTTCTCCACCGCTGATTCCGAGAGTGGCAAATTATGAGATTTCTGTCACCCTTGACCCGGAGAGCAAGATTCTCTCCGGCCGGCAGACGCTCAGATGGCAAAACTCTTCTCCCGACACGATTCGGGAATTGCGGTTTCACCTCTACCTCAATGCGTTCAAAAGTGCCCGCTCCACGTTCATGCAGGAATCAGGCGGAAGACACCGTGGGTTCACACACCGCGCAGAGACCCCGGGGTGGATCAGAATTGATTCGATAGAGACCGGTGATCGTTTCAGCATCGCGGCGGGAATGGAATTCATCCGTCCGGATGACAACAACAAACACGACAGCACTGTCATCCAGGTGCGGCTTCACCGCCCCTTGCTTCCAGGACACTCCATCAGACTGTTCATTGCCTTCACGGCACAGCTCCCCTCGGTCAGCGCCCGCACGGGATATCACGAAGACTTTTTCATGGTGGGCCAATGGTTTCCAAAGATCGGCGTCTACGAACCCGCTCCGGGGAGGGACCAATCCTCGGGCAGCTGGAATTGCCATCAGTTTCATGCGAACACAGAATTCTATGCTGACTTCGGGGTCTATGATGTGGAGATAACCGTCCCCGACCGTTACACGGTGGGGGCCACCGGCACAAGTGGATCTGAACGGTATAATGGTGACGGAACAAAGACTATTTTCTACCATGCCGAGGATGTGCACGATTTCGCCTGGACCGCGTCTCCCCGCTTCGTGGAAGTGACGGACATTTGGCGTCACGTGAACATCCGGTTGCTCATGCAACCACAGCGGGCTCATCTCGCCGACCGTTATCTCGTTCCTGTCCGACACGCACTGGAGTACTTCGCCAGCCATCTCGAGCCCTACCCCTACCCGCAGCTCACCATCGTTGATCCCCCCTTCGGGGGCGGCGGCGCTGGAGGCATGGAATACCCAACCCTCATCACAACTGGCATGGTCAGGGGAATCGGAACAACCGTACGGTGGCCTGAGCAGGTAACAGTCCATGAATTCGCGCACCAGTACTGGTACGGGATGGTCGCAAACAATGAGTTCGAAGAGGAATGGCTGGACGAAGGCCTGACTGAATACTACGAATGCCGCATTATGGACGACGTCTACGGTGAAAAGAGCTCCTCCCACGAAATCCTGGGCGTGCGAAGCGGAACCCTGGAGGGGTCCCGTTTGAGTTACACAGGCTTGCGAGACCCCTCGTTCGCCCCGATCGTCACTCCCACCTGGCAGATACAGGAGCGAGGCATCCACCGTCTTACATACAGCAAGGCCACTACCGTGCTTGCCACGCTGGAGCGGATGATCGGGCGGGAAGCGATGGACTCGGCACTCTTTGTCTATTTCCAGCGATGGAAGTTTCGCCATCCCCGCACGTCCGACTTCGTCGCCGTCTTCAACGAGGTGGTCCCCGCCATCCACGGAAACCGCTTCAAGGTAGACCTCGACTGGTATTTTGATCAATTCCTGTACGGTACCGAAACGTGCGACTTTGAACTGAGCTCCCTGTCAAGCACGCCCATCGGTGAAGGAGAGACAAAACGCTTTGAATCCACCGTCGCCGTTCGACAGCTGCGAGACGCACGGATACCTGTCAAAGTGCACGTCGGTTTTGAAAACGGGGAAGAGTTGGTAGAGCTGTGGGACGGTCAGTCGGCTACTACGAGCTACACATATTGGCGGCCGGACCGTGCTGTGTGGGCAGAAATCGACCCCGACCGGAAGATCCTTCTGGACATGAACTTTATCAACAACAGCAAGACCCTATCTCCACCGTCGTGGCCGCTCTGGAAGTATACAACCTGGATGCTCTTTTTGATACAAAACCTGCTGCAGTCTCTCGCGTTTGCAGGGTAACGGGGCGAGGAGAAAAAAACTCATGATTATCCTGGCTCTCGTCAAGGGGATTCGAAGAACAGTTTCGTTCCGGAGTATTCTGACGCTGCTTCTCCTGTGTAACCTCGCCCTCTCCGTATCGCTTGCTCTGACGTTCCACCATACGCTCTCCTCCGCATTCGGTGACTCACGGGCGTCGCTTGCACTCCTCGCCGGATTTGATTCTACCGTCGTGACCGACCTGCGGCGAATGCATCCTGCAGCGCTTCCCGGCTTTCTCCAGATCGTCGGGGTGGCCTCCCTCTTCTACGTTTTCCTCAACACCTTCCTCGCGGGGGGGGTGATTTCCGCCCTCCGGTCCAGCGTGCGCCCATCGTTGCGCGAGTTTCTGGTTTCATGTACCAGGTTCTTCAAACGATTCTTCCGGCTCTTTCTTCTGACAGGATCAATTGCCCTGATTCTCGCCACGCTCTTTCTCGCTCTTGGAGGACTGCTCATGTCAGCACTGTACCGTGTGGCAACGTCAGAAACGGTACTCTTTCTGGGGGCAGGGTCGGTTGGAGCGGTGATTCTCGGTACTATCCTCCTCCTCGTGATGATTGCAGATTACGCCAAAATCGGAATTGTTTCCCGCAACTCGCATGCGATCACCGGAGCCCTCATAATGAGTCTCCGTTTCATTCTCAGGAACCCGGGATCAACCCTGGGCCTGCAGACCCTTTTTCTCTTGATAACATTTTTTCTCGCGACTGTCCACGCGCTGTTCTGGACGTCGCAGCAAAGCGATTCCACGCCTATCCTGATTGCTGTCTTTTTGCTGCATCAACTCTTCATTTTCGTACGCATTGCCGTTCGGGTTTTCGCGTTCGGCGCTGAGTCCGCCCTGTTTGAAGCTCTGCAACCAGCGAAGGGGGACGAGATTCGGCCCGAGCCACCGGACCCGGGCCGGACCCCTTTCACATAGTCCTTCTGACCGAATGCCGTGCTCGGACCCCGGAGACGAACGGGCAGGTTCTCCTACGCTGCGGCAGCCGCTTCCTTTTTTCCGAAAATTAATGCCAGGACGATTCCGGCAGCGACGTACTCCACCAATGTGTAGATGAACCATTGAAATGCCAGTGAATGGGGGAGGGGCATCGTTGCGTATGATATGTATGCCGCCGGGATCGCCATCATTCCGCTGACGTACAACCCGAACCTGACTCCCTCCCAGATTCCTTTCCCCTCATAGCCCTTGGAGAAAATGAATGTAAAGAAGAAGGCAAAGAACGCATAGCAGACAAAAATCACCCACATCTTGATCTCCCCTTCGGGCCTCCAGAGCTCCGTGGTGCTGGCGTACGCTGACGCCATAAGCATTGTATTGACGATCCAGTCCAGGATTGCCAAAACGAGGTATACTGCCACAAAGCCGAGCCAGAGTTTCTTATTCATGAGATCCTCCGTTGGTTGGGAAATCAGAACAAATCAACAGAATTATCGTACATTACTGTAATCACGCTACAAACAACTCTTGCGCGAATCGAGTAATTGAGGCTCATCTCATGGCAAAATTCTTTTTCTGGCTCATTCTCCTGATTCTCTGCTGGCCTCTGGCTATACTGGCGCTCATTCTCTACCCTCTTATCTGGCTGCTTCTCTTGCCGTTCCGGCTGATCGGCATTGCCGTGGAAGGGGCGTTTGCCCTCCTGCGGGCACTCATTGTATTGCCATCACGTCTCCTTCAGGGTACTTCGGCTCGAATGTAGGCCTCGACCGAATCCACGACCTTGTTTACCGTTGTCGATTCTCTCTCCGGTACTTGGCAGTGATCTTTTTCCAGTGTTCTTTGTGCTTTCGCTCGTCCACGTTGCTAACTTTCCGTTTCTGGTGCGCCGCCTCACGAAGCAGTTTCTTGTAGCTCTCAAACCGTCCCACGTCCAGCCCACCCTCAGCAATCGCTCTCAGAACCGCGCAACCCGGTTCCACCTCATGTTGACAATCTCGGAACTGACACCGGGTCCCCAGCTCCTCAACGTCGTCAAAGGTTGCCGCTATCCCTTCCTGACCCGCAAACAACTGGAGTTCCCGCATCCCGGGGGTGTCTATCAGGAGCCCCCCCTCTGGGAGAACAACGAGTTCGCGTTGTGTCGTCACATGCCGACCCCGGTCATCAACGTCACGCACTTCCCGTGTCCGAAGGTAATCGGACCCAAGAAGGGTGTTGATGATGGTTGACTTTCCTGCGCCGGAGGGTCCAAGCATTGTGCCGGTGACGCCTTCGGTCATGTAGGAGCGTATCGCTTCCATCCCCTCTCCGAGCTTGGCGCTAATAACATGAACAGGGACATCACGAGTTGCCGTCCGGACCTCCTCGAGTATCTCTTCGACTTCGTCACAGAGATCTGCCTTGTTCAACAGAACCACGGGCGTTGCTCCACTCTCCGCAGCCACAACGAGATACCGTTCCAATCCCCGCAGAGTGAGTCTCTGATCAAGAGCGCTTACGAGGAAGACGATATCCGAGTTGGCCGCCACCACCTGCTGATCGGTTCTTCTTCCTGCAACCTTCCTCACGAACTCGCTCTTACGCGGAAGCAGATCCAGGATAGAAACCTCTTCTCTGTCCGGCCATCTCTGGATTACCACCCAGTCACCGACAGCAGGCAGATCCTCAGGCCCCGCAGCCTGGTAGAGCATTCTGCCCGTGATTTTGCCTCGGACCTCACCCCCTGCACTGTAAAGCAAGAAGTGCTTTCTGCGTGGTACAGCAACACGCGCGGGCTCATGTCCTTCCCCGACAAACGGCTGAAACGCTTCTGCAAAGAACCGGTTCCATCCCAGGGCATCGAGTGTCATTCCTCGTTCCTCATCTTATCCCCGGAAGCTCCTTGCGGCCCGGATCATTGCCTTCAGGTTCTCAGGCGGTGTGCTGGGCGGGATCGCGCAGCCGGCATTGAGAACAAATCTCGGCGTGTCGGCAAAAACGGTAAGCAGCTCTCTGGTCTTCTGCTCCACTAATTGTGGCGTTCCCCTCGCGAGAATGCCGCTTGGATCGATGTTCCCGATGTACACCGTTCGATTCTTCATTTTCCGACGTGCCACGGACGGGTCGGTCTTGTAATCAAGATCCAGCCCATCAGCGCCGGTGGTAATCATCGCGTCCAGAATCGGCTCGGTCTTTCCACAGATGTGGAGAACGTACGGGAGTCCCGCTGCATGTGACAGCTCCACAGCCTTCCTTTCGTAGGGGAGCGCATACGCACGATACACGGCGGGGGAGACGAGCTCCGGTCCCGCGCCACTATCACCATTGGAAACCATATGTGCACCTGTCTCAGCCATCAGCGAAATGAACTGAAGAGTCGCCTCCTTTGCCCAGTCAAGGAGTCGGTGCGCGGCTTCCTCCAGGCCGGGATCCATCAGGTCGAGCATCCAGTCGTTCATCCCCCGGACCATAGCTGCAAGTGTGAAAGGAGACTGGTCGCAATTTCCGCGGACCAACACCTCGTCTCCGAAATGCTCCTTGAGCAGAACGGTCGCCTCGAGCCACACCTGAACACTGCGGTATGAACTGATATCCACCGGCTCCAGGTCTGGCACTTCCGCAAGCGACCGGATTCTGCTTCCCTTGACACGGGCGGGGGCGTCAGCCGGAAGATCAATGGGGACGCCCACCGCACCTGCCAGTGTCACCGTGTCGACGTCAACCAGAACGCCATCGTAGCCATACTTCTCAACGGCCTCGATGAAAGAGCGGGCCAGCTCTTTCGGGTCGCTCCGGAACTGCTCCATCGTGAGCCCAGCCTCCCGGGCCGCCATCATGAAGTTATGCAGCATCACGGGAACGGCGTCAGGTTGTTCGCCCTCAAATGCAGCCATGATGCGTTCGTAGCCGTTCACCTTCGTCTCTCCTCTAGACCTTCTCTTGCAGCCGATTGAGCAAAACAGCAGCCAGGATAAGCACACCGCGCACGACATGCTGCCAGTACTCGCTGATGTTCAGAAGGGTCATTCCGTTGATGATGACTCCAAGGAAGATCACCCCGATCATCGTCCCCCAGATCCTTCCAACCCCTCCCATAAGACTCGTTCCACCGATAATCACCGCGGCAATAATATCCAACTCCCATCCTTTGGCTGTGGTTGCGGTTCCTGACATGATTTCCGATGAGACCATAACACCGCTCAACGCCGCCAGCGCACCCGTGGTGCCGAGAACGAGTGTTTTTATCTTCTTGACCTCTATTCCGCTCAGCCTGGCGGCTTCGGCATTTCCGCCAATCGCGTAGACGGATCTCCCGAACGTGGTCTGGTTCATGACCACCTGGAAAATCCCGAACGCGGCCAGGAAGACGAGAGCGGGAAAAGGGACTCCGAAGAGGTATCCACCGCCGATGAAGCTGTACCACTCCGGGAACGGTGTCAGTGGAAATCCATCGGTGATCAGCTCGGCGGCACCGGAGAATCCGGTCATGAGCGCAAGCGTCGTAATGAATGTCGGAACCTGATAGCGCGTTCGCATTACCCCACTGAAGCTGCCCAGGAGGAAACCCGCCGTAAGGGCAATCATGACCGCCAGAGGAACCGCAAGCTCCGCCGGAAGACCGAGTGCGGGACCCATCATCCACCCGGTGGAAAAGGCCGTCAGGCAGCCGGCAAACGCGACGGCCGAGCCAACGCTCAAATCAATCTCGCCGGAGATAATGACCATGGTCATCCCGAGTGCAATGAGTCCCTGCATCGAGACATTGCGCAGAACATTCAAGAGGTTCTCCGTGGTGAAAAACCGGGGCGCGCTTATCGCCAGAATGACACAGATGAGGAGGAGAACAGCTTCCAGGACGACAGATCCGAGATGTGATCTCAAGAACTTCATTGGAGACATAGGCTAAAGAGTCTTTCCAGAGATGTTTCTGAAGGAAGAACGTCCGAGGCAATTTGTCCCTTCTTCATGATCAGTATGCGATGACATACCTCGAGCAGCTCTTCGAGCTCGCTGGACACAACCAGAGAGCTAATTCCTCGCTTGCTCAAAGCCCAGATAATCTCGAACATCTGTCGCTTCGCCTGGACATCGATCCCGCGGGTCGGCTCGTCCATCAGAATGACACGAGGTTCTGTACCCACCCACTTACCCACCACCACCTTCTGCTGGTTCCCCCCACTCAGGGAGGAGACAGGAGCCTCGATGTCCCGAGCAACAAGACCGACCGTCTGCATCAGCGGTCCTGCCCAAACCCGTTCTCGTGTTCGAGTGGTAAATCCTCCCCGTGCCACGCGTTGCAGGCTGGCCAAACAGATGTTTGCCCTGGTACTCAAGATCTGAATCAAACCTTCCTCTTTTCGGTTCTCCGGCGTGAGGACCACCCCGAGGCTTTTCATCATTGCAGGGTTTTCGGGCTGGATCCGTTTACCATCAAGCATCAGATGGCCCCTTTGAGGAGGGTCGGCACCAAAGAGGGATCGAAGCAGTTCGGTACGGCCTGATCCGAGCAAGCCCGCGATCCCGAGCACTTCACCCTTGTACAACGTGAAGCTAACATCCCTGAACGCCGCATGCCGGGAGAGGTGTTCCACTTTCAACAGGGGCTCCAGGGCGGGGAGTGCTTCTGCCGATCGTGAGATTTTGACTACGTCCCCAAACATCATTTTGGCCAGATTCTCCGGCGTAACATCCGCCTTGCTTACGCTCCCCACAAGCTTCCCGTCCCGCAGCACCGATACCGTGTCAGCAATCCGGTAGATCTCCTGAAGTCTATGTGTAATGTAGAGGAGCACGACGCCCTGGGATGCGAGTGTCCGTATGATGTCAAATAGGTGCTCGGCTTCCTTGTGCGAGAGAGCCGATGTCGGTTCATCCAGCATGAGCACCGCCGGTTTGTAGGACATCGCCTTGGCGATTTCCACAAATTGTTGCTGCGCGAGTCCGAGTGTACGGGCTTTCTTCTTCACATCCAGGTCCACTCCCAGCCGAGAGAGAGCTGCCTGAGCCGCAGAGTATGCCTCTTCCCGGTCGATAGCAAAATTCCACGGCCCGGACCGATGCGGCATACGGCCCAGCAGGATGTTTTCAGCCACGGTGAGTTCGGGAACAAGGCTCAGTTCCTGATAGACCGCCACGATACCCTGGCGGAGTGCATCTCGGGGTGAAGAGAAGGTCGCGGAAGCGCCATTGATCGCGACGCTCCCGGATGTGGGTGGGATGGCCCCGGCAAAGATCTTTACAAGTGTACTTTTTCCCGCGCCGTTCTTTCCTACGAGGGCATGAACCCGGCCACCGTCAAACCGGATCGAAACATCGTCTAAGGCTCGTGTGCCAGGATAGTCTTTGCAGAGAGAAACGGTTTCCAGGCTCGAACGTTGCATACCTATTTGCTCAATTCGGCAAGACGCAGCTTGAAATCTTGTACTTCGTCGGGCCGGTCCCGTGAGAGCAGAACGCCCGGTAGCGAGACCCTTTTCTCCACAGATTCTCCCAGGAGAACACGAACCGCGGCGTCGACCGCCATTGACCCTATTTCAAACGGTTGCTGACCTGTGATCGCCTGAAGAACCCCGTCATCGGAGAGCAGAAAACTGGCAAGCTGTTCGCTGGTGTCGGTCCCGTACACAACCACCTTCCCCGCTTTGCCAGCGTTCCTCACCGCCATAACTGCGCCAACCGTGCCTCCCTCGTTTGCCGCCCAAACAATATCCAGATCGGGGTTCGCTGTGAGGATATCACCAATCTTCTTGACGGCCTGTGCCGCAAGCCATGCATCCTGTTCGGCGACGATCTTCACACCCTCCAGTGTGGTCACCTGGTCCTTGAAGCCGTTTGTCCGCTGAATGCTCTGCTCGGGAGCCTGGGAGAGAAAGGCTGCAATCGCAATGTTGGCTTCACCACCCAGGGCGGTCTCTATATACCTCCGGGCAGCTTTACCCGTGGAAGCACCAAGGTCATACTGGTCGCTCTCGATATACGAAACGGGCAGATCGGTCTCAACCGTGGTGTTGTAAGTGACCACGGTTATACCTCTGTCGTGGGCCCGCTGGAGCGCACTGATGGATGCACGTGCGCTCATGGGTGAAATCACAATCGCGTCCACGCCTCGCGCAATGTATGTGTTTACGAGCTGGATCTCCTTGTCCGGTCTACCTGCACTGTTCGCTTCCAAAAGCTCTACTCCCCGCTTCTCTGCCGCATCCCGCATCCCGAAGATCACCAACCGGAAGAACTGATCCTCCTGGAACACCATTCCGGCAATTTGTAGCTTCTCGGGACCACTCTGCCGGGTACACCCCTGAAGGGGCATCAGAAAGACCAGAAAGAAAAGCAACGAGTAGACTACGGCACGGCCTTTTGAAATCTTCATTGCTCTCCTTCACCGATTCGTATGTAACAAGAGATTCTCGCTGCGTCGTTCGCCCTCAACCGGGTGCGAAATCAAAGCATCATGGTCGCATTCTGAGTTTCGTGGCAATGAGCTCCCCATGCGGGACACCAAGCAACCTGGCAAGTTTTCTGATGAGGTAGTCCTCGTGCTTCTCGACAGTTCCGTCCGCATAGATGATTTTCCAGAGCAGCTCGATAATACGGACCTTTTCTTCGGGGGTGTAGTTCTCATTGATCATGTTGGTGAACTGCCAGTAGTCCGTGCTGGATCGGACCTCGGCACTCGCCTCTTCCAGCAGACGCGAAATATCATCTTCCGAGAGCTGGTATTCATCCTCCAGGATCGAGATGATATGAGCACGTTCTTCCTCTGAGAATTCCCCGTCGATAACCGCCATCTCGATAAAGAGCGCGCAGACAGCCAGCGTAGTGTCATACGTATCATTGGGACGGCCTGCCTCAGCAGGCTCCCCTGCACCGGCCCTCAGAAAATCCACAACCCGTTGTAACATGTTCCTCCAATCGGTCCGGAAGGAAAAGCCCAGCTAAATTACGCCAGGTGAAACGGAATGTCAATACGTTCCGCTTTTGGGCGGCGCCGGCCTGCTCCCGGGGAAGGAATCGCCCTATGGCTTCCGTCTGAGGAGCGACCGGAGACGTGCCATATTCTCCACATCTTCGTGCATATCTTCACTCTTCTCCGTCTCGAGGATCTTCGGAAGGTGCGCCAATCGCCGGTCGTTCATCAGCATCCGAAACCCCGTTTCTCCTATCTTGCCTTTACCAATCTGCTCGTGTCTGTCAACTCTGCTCCCTCTTTCCCGTTTCGAATCGTTCACATGGACCGCCACAACGCGCCCCAGACCAAGAATGGCATCCAGATCCTGGATCGTCTGTTCCCATCCCTCTTCTGTATCAACGGGATAGCCTGACGCGAAGAGGTGACACGTGTCGATGCAGACAGCCATTCTGCTCTGGTCCGCCACTAGATCGATGATGTCGCGAAGCTGTTCAAACCTGTACCCCAGGGCTGTCCCCTGCCCTGCGGTCGTCTCCAGAATCGTCAAGGTCCGAAATCCCGCGGTCCGCTGGTGCACAGAATTGATGGAAGCCGCGATCCCCTCTAACCCGGCTGTCTCGCCGGCACCCCTGTGGGAACCGGGGTGAAGGATCAAACCCAGGAGTCCCAGCGTCTCAGAGCGATGGAGCTCGTTTTCCAGAGCTCTTCTAGATTTCAGAAGTAGGACCTGCGTGACCGCGCAAAGATTAATAAGATACGCAGCGTGGGCGACAACCGGCGCAATGCTTGATTTAGCTGCCGCTGTTTTGTATTTTTGAATATCCTCATCTTCCAGCGGTTTGCCTTCCCACTGATTGCTGTTCTTTGTGAACAGCTGCATTGTTCTACAGCCAATGCTGGTCCCTCGTTCGAATGCTCTGTGTAGACCGCCGCTCACGGACATGTGAGCTCCGAGGAGAAGATCGCCTTTCATACACCGAAGATAGGGAAGAGTGCTGAAGCAGGCAACTCACTGTGATAGATCCCGTACCGGGGAGGGTTCGATGAAACAGACAAAGCTCGTGGTGGGACTGATGTCCGGCACCTCGCTGGATGGAATTGACGCAGTCCTTCTCAGAATCCGCGGAAGCGGCCCGGGCACCCGTTTCAAACAACTGGCGTTTCTCGAGCAGCGATTCCCGCCGGGATTACGGAAAGAGCTCCTTCGGAATTCCGTTCCGGAGACAAGCAGGGTGGACGAGATAGCACAACTCAACGTTTTGTTGGCCGAACTCTACGCCGACGCCGTAGCTGCCGTAGCGCGAAAAGCGAATGTGAAGCCGGGCCGCATTGACCTGATCGGGTCGCACGGTCAGACAATCCATCACCTCCCGAAGCCGCGCAGGATGTACGGCAAGACCGTTCGCGCAACACTCCAGATCGGCGATCCTTCGGTCCTTGCAGCAATTACCGGGATAATGACCGTTGGTGACTTTCGACTCGCAGACATGGCAGTGGGTGGCCAGGGAGCTCCGCTGGTTCCCTACTTCGATTGGCTGGTCTTCAGGTCCAGCCGGGCAAATCGGCTCCTTCTCAATATAGGGGGCATCGCCAATATCACGGCTATCCCAAAGAGCTGTTCCGCCGCCAGAGTCATTGCATTTGATACGGGACCCGGAAACATGGTCGTGGATTCCCTTATGCATGAATTCTACGGGAAACCGTACGACCATTCCGGCAAGACCGCGGCACGCGGGGCGGTCTCACTTGATCTCTTTGACCGAATGGCCCGTCACCCCTACCTCAAAACAGGTCCGCCGAAATCAACAGGCCGTGAAGAATTCGGCCAGGAGTTTGTCCGACAACTGCTGCGGCACGGCAAAGGGTATGATCAGGAGGATATCGTGGCAACCGCGTCACAATTCACTGCATATGCTGTCTATGATGCATACAGACGCTTTGTCGCAAAGAAGATGTCGGTAGATGAAATCATCGTAAGCGGCGGAGGTGCGAAGAATCGGTTTTTCTTGGACGAGCTCAGCAGATACTTCTCCGATTCCCTGATATGCAATATTGGCGACTTTGGGATTTCGGCAGATTCAAAGGAAGCGGTCTGTTTTGCCGTTCTGGCAAACGAAACCGTTGCGGGGCGACCCGCAAACCTTCCATCAGTCACCGGAGCCAGAAAGAGGGTTGTGCTGGGCAAGGTCTGCAATCCTTAGGCAGGCCGTATACCTTTACCGGGCTGAACCCCACACACTTGACCCACCAGAACCTGATTCCAGCCCACAACCTCTGATCTCCAGGCAGACGCCCGGGCTCCTCACTTAGAAACGCACAAGTTTCACCACGAAAACCCCCGAAAAAAGCGGAAACAGACAAGCAATGAATAATCGTACAAAACGGAACTATCGTCTGTATCGGAGGTGTTCTTGATTCGTAGCTGAGATGCAACTAACACCATACAAACAAGGAGGCAATATGAAGAAGGCTCTGTTTGTTCCGATGCTCACCGCAGCTCTGGGGCTTACTACCCTCTACGGATGCAGCGATGACGACACAACTCCCGTCGGCAAAAGTTCAACTCAAACGGGGAACGTGATGGCGATTCATGCTTCACCCGACGCACCGGGAGTCGACCTTCTGGTTGACAACACGGTAGCAGGAACAAATCTGATGTTCCCGGCGAACACACAGTATCTTGCTGTACCTGCCGGAACCAGGAATGTCAAGGTAAATGTGACATCAACAAGCATGAGCGTTTTCGACCTCACTCTGCCGATTTCGGCTGATGTAAACTACTCCATCTTTGCGGTCGGCGCACTTACGGCAATCGATACTCTTATTCTCGTTGATAACCTTGCGGCTCTGGCAGACGGCAAGGCACATGTTCGTTTTATTCATCTCTCCCCGGACGCCCCGGCGGTGGATGTTGCATTGCAGGGTGGCGCAGTAGTCTTCGGCAACAAGGCCTTTAAGCAGTCCACTGCGTTCACACCGCTTGATGCAGGAACGTACAACCTGGAGGTCCGGTTGGCGAATAGCCCCACTGTCGTCCTGCCTCTTCCAAACATCACCCTTCAGGCTGGAAAGATCTATACAGTCTTTGCAAAGGGTTTCGTGGGCGGGGCGGGCAGCCAGGCGCTGGGGGCACAAATCATTCTCAACAACTAGCTTCTGATTCATACACTCCAGGAAGCCGAACGTTTGGGCGTTCGGCTTCTTCGTTTTTGTCTCGAGCATAGCATTCCAGCTCCGCTGGCTTGCACATCACTCTCTCCGGAGCTATATTGTCCCCTGTATTACCTGGTACGAACACATGCCGATACAGGACAGACGAATCCACTCTCTCCTCCTCTTTTCATACCTCTTCACCATACTTTTCCTGGAGCTTTCTCACAAGCACGAATTCACCATCAGCCTGGACGATCCGCCCCTCCTTGTTACCCATGAGTGCGAAGAGGGTCCGTTCCGCATGATTGCCGCACATCCACACCTCTGCTCTGCCTGTGTGCATTCAGTCCAACACACACCGAGTGTCACTTCTATCTTCGCACCAACCCGCCCAGATCCCGATGGCTTCGCTATACCAACTCGGGATTCTGCGCTGCCCCCTTTTCCTGATATTACATACGCCAGTTCACGCAGCCCTCCGTTCGCATAGTCTTTCTGCACATTCAACCGACGATTCACGATGTTCTTATTTCGTCAGAGGGCTTCATGGATTCTCCAGCAAAACTCTTCTTAGCGGTCGGGCTGACTTGTATTACCCTCCCGCTCCACGGATTCGCCCAGCTTTCGCTCAATCCCGACATCAGCGCTATTCCCCGGTTCATTCTGGAAACCAGTGACGGTGAAAAGCTAGACGAAGGGAAACGCAAGTTCAGCCGACCCCAGTTCACGTTTCAGGAACTGGAAATCGCGCTTCAGGGGTATCTCAATCCCTATGCCAGGGCAGACATATTTCTGACAGTACCCGGTCCCGACGTAGAGGAAGCCAGGGTTGGAATCGAAGAGGTGTATGCAAGCATATTGCGGGGTCTTCCCCTGGATCTCAACCTCCGGCTTGGAAGGTATCGTGTCGAATACGGCAAATTCAACCGTCTCCATCCCCACCAATGGCCCTTCGCCACCCAACCAATATCTCAACGCGCGTTTCTCGGGGAGGAAGGACTCAACGCCCTTGGAATCTCTGTAAGCATCCTGCTCCCCACCGGTGATCTCTACACCGCACTTACTGCTGACATCTTGAGCGGGGCGGCAGTAGGGGAAGCGGCCGGTATCGAGGACACTACCGACCGGGCTCCCTACTACTCCGCCACCGCCCGTCTAATGAGCTTCCTTCCGGTCGGAGACGACAGTGACCTCGAGCTGGGTCTCAGCGGGTACTCCGGCATCCATGATCCCTACTACAAAGACCACTTCCTCTATCTGAACCTTGACTTCAAGTACAAATACCGCCCCAGCGCCTATACATCACTGACTCTCCAGGGAGAGTATCTGTACAACACACGAAAGGTCCACCAGAACCAGGATTTCGAGCCTTTTCTCGACCCTGACGACAACCCGGTCGAAGTAACCATCAGATCATCCGGCCTCTTTCTCTTCGCCAATTTTCAATGGTCGGGGATCTATGCCATCGGAGCCCGCTACGATTGGAGCCAGACGCCGTACAGTACAGACGACAAGGCTCAGGCCATCTCCCTCTTCCTCGGATACTACCCCGTCGAAGAAACGCTGGGCATACGATTGCACTACCAGCACTCGCGGGCGGAAACGCAGGACGACAGCCGATCGGTAAACTTCATCGGCCTCCAGGTACTATTTTCGCTTGGCGCACACAAGGCTCATCCATTCTAGAGACATCGATGAGAAGGGACGTCACCATGTTTCGCATCAGCATACTGTTCATCGTCATCTTGCTCCCGTTCGTGTCCCAGGCAACCGTACGTGTTGTCACAACGCTGCCGGACCTGGCTGACATTACAAACGCGATTGGCGGTGAGCGCGTCAACGTCGACAACATCGTTCGGGGTAATCAGAACCCCCACTTCATAGAGGTGAAACCCAGCTATATGATGAAAGTAAGGCGCGCGGACATCTTCATCATGGTGGGGATGGAACTCGAGCTCTGGGCACTTCAGATCATCGATGGTTCCCGGAACGACCGACTGGACATTGTGGATCTCTCCACGACCGATATCGAGAAACTGGAGGTTCCCACGAGAGTCGACCGGAGCCAGGGCGACGTCCACCGTTTTGGAAACCCGCACTACTGGCTGGATCCACGGAATATTCCTCTCATTGCCGAGGCTATTCTTCACGCTCTGGTAAAGGCTGCACCCGACGATGAACCCTACTTCCGAGAAAACATGGCGGCATACCTGGCAACCCTTGAGACGAAGATCGCTCAATGGGAAGAGCTCATAGCGCCGCTGGCGGGCGCAAAAATCATCACGTTTCACAGTAGCTGGTCGTATTTCGCTCGCTGGCTCAACATTACTGTGTCCGATCAGGTAGAGCCCAAACCCGGAATCCCTCCAAGCCCCAGCCATACCGCAGAATTGATTGATCTCGTCAACGAGGGTGAGATCAGGGCAATCGTGGTCGCGCCATTCTACGATCTCAGCGCGCCGGCAAAAATCGCCCAAGAAACAACAGCTCGAGTGGTCATATTGTCAACGTCGGTTGGGGGTGTCGATGGGACCGATAACTATATGTCGATGATGGACTACAACGTAAGAGCTCTTTACGAGGCAATCCAGCGATGAAACCGATCGTACGGTTCCGAAATGTCACGCTGGGGTACGGCCGGACTGTCGTCATCAGTGAGGTCTCCTTCGACATCTATCCTGGTGAGTTCTTCGGATTGGTCGGACCAAACGGTGCAGGCAAGACAACTATCTTGCGTGCAATCCTGGGCGCCTTGAAGCCACTTGCAGGACAAGTGACAACTCAGAGTTTACATCAGCAGCCCGTCTGTTTCGGATATGTGCCGCAGCGCGATACCATCGTTGATATCCTCCCCTATACTGTGGAGGAGGTTGTCATGATGGGTCGTTACCGTCGCATCGGTTTTCTCCGCAGGCCAGGCACAAACGACAGACAGATCGCGCAGGAGAGCTTGGCCCATACCGAAATCGAGGACCTGCGGAGCAGCTGTTTCAGTGATCTTTCGGGTGGACAAAAACAGCGTGTTCTGATCGCCCGTGCCCTGGCGATGCAGCCGGACGTTCTCATCCTCGATGAACCCACCAACGGGATGGACCTCTCGTCACGTGCTGCAATCCTCTCGCTGATCGATACGCTTCATCATGATGACAAACTTACAGTTATAATGGTAAGTCACCTTCTGGACGATGTCGCGGATCACGTTCAGAGACTTGCGCTTGTTGAGCGGGACCTCTTCCAGGTCGACACCGTCGACAACGTCCTGACCGGGGAGAACCTCTCCACGCTCTATCAACGACCTGTCTCCGTGGAACGTATCCACGGCAAGACGATCATTCTGGCTGGAACGAGACATGGCATCACATGAAGTCCTGATCACTATTCTCGAAGATTTTCCCCTCGCACTCTTCGGGAGCATGATTGTCGGAGCCCTGTGCGCCTTTCTGGGCGTGTATGTTGTGGCAAAGCGAATTGTGTTTTTCGGCGCCGTCCTGACACAGATATCCGTCCTCGGACTGGCAATATCGTTTCTCCCTTTTGTCGCCATGTCGCATACTGTTACCTCCCTCTTGCTGACGCTGGCGTTTGCGCTCGGCGTTTCCCGTATGCTCACCGGTAAGAAGTTTCCAAAAGATGCTGTGCTCGGAATCGTGTTTGTCGCGGCGATTGCGCTGCGAATCCTTGTCCTCCAGGTTACTCCGACAGTGGAAGTTGCCGAAATCGAACATCTGCTTCGTGGCGACATCTTGTTTGTTACACCAGAGTTATTCTTTCCGATGCTGGTAGTATTTCTGCTGGTGATGGGGCTACACCTCGTGTTTTTCAAGGAGTTTCAATACATCTCTTTTGATGCGGAGACTGCCCGCACGCAGGGTTTCCAGGCCGGCTTCTGGGAGATGCTCTTCTACGGAACTACGGGAGCGGTCATTGCGCTGGCCACACATATGGTTGGCGATATCTTTGTCTTCGGTTTCCTTGTTGTTCCCGGCTTCGCCGCGATCTTGCTCACACGGCGAGTGTGGCGGATCTTCCTTGTCGCCCTGCTCATTGGTGTGGCTGCGCCAGCTGTCGGGCTCTTCCTTGCGTTTCTCCTTGACCTTCCATCGTCCCCCGCAAGCATCGCGGTCGCTTCAGTCGTTCTGATGGGTGCATGGCTGATTCACCTCATACGCGACAGATAGGTCCGGCAACCGTGTGGCACATCAGTGTTCTCACCCGGTGTGAAACGCGTTGCCGCTTCTTGACATCAGACCGAATTCAGTGTACAATAGACCTGAACCTATCTCCACACTGTGTGATCTATGCCAGAGACCTCTACATTGCGTGACGTAATTGCCCGGCATACCAAAGAGGGCGAGCTGTACGAGAAAAAGGAGGACAGCTGGGTCCTCTGCTATGCCTGTGGACACCGGTGTAAGATCCCGCCGGGCCGGGATGGGATCTGCAAGGTGCGAACCAACAGAAACGGGACCCTGTATGTGCCGTCGGGCTATGTCGCGGGTGTTGCGGTTGACCCGATCGAGAAGAAGCCGTTTTTCCACGCAATGCCGGGAAGCAAAGCTCTCAGCTTCGGAATGCTTGGTTGCGATTACCACTGTGCCTATTGCCAGAACTGGTTGACCTCTCAAGCCCTTCGTGATCCCGTTGCCGGAACAACGCCGGAAGTCGTCGCTGCTGAGAAACTGGTCGGCCTCGCCCTGGAGCATTCCGCACCCGTAATCACCAGCACGTACAATGAGCCTCTCATCACCACCGAGTGGGCCGTGGAGGTGTTCAAGCTGGCAAAGAGATACCACCTCAAATGCTCGTACGTCTCCAACGGCAACGGTACTCCGGAGGTGCTGGAGTTTCTTCAACCATACATCGACTTTTTCAAAATCGACCTAAAGAGTTTCCGCCAGAAGAATTATCAGCAGCTCGGTGGCAAACTCCAAAACGTCCTCGACACCATCCGGACGCTCCACACGATGGGGGTCTGGGTGGAGGTCGTCACCCTGCTCATACCAACCTTCAACGACAGCGATGAAGAACTGAGGGAAATTGCTTCGTTCCTCGTCTCCGTATCACCTGACATACCGTGGCACGTAACCGCCTTCCACCAGGACTACAGGATGACAGAACCTGCTCCAACACCCGCGCACACGCTGGTCCGCGCCGCAGAAATCGGGAAGGAGGCAGGGCTGCGATTTGTCTATGCGGGGAATCTTCCCGGCATGACCAAGGGGTTGGAGAGCACCGCGTGCCCGTCGTGTGGTGAAGTGGTCGTTGAGCGGGTCGGGTTCCGGGTACTGGACAACAAGCTGACGAACGGCGCGTGCCCGGCATGTGCCACCCCCATCCCAGGCGTATGGCACTAAAACCTCTCCCCGGGCTGACCTCTCCCGGTGTCTCGCTCGTTGTGGCGGTCTACAACAAACCCGACGTGCTGAGTTTTCTGCTTGCCGCATGCGCACGTCAATCGCTTACAGACTTCGAGGTGATCGTTACCGATGACGGGTCCGGCCCGGCCGTCGCAAACGTCGTTCGGGAAGGTGAGAACCGGTATCCCTACCCGATACTCCATCTATGGCATGAAGACAGAGGGTGGCGGAAGAACATTATGCTCAACAATGCTATTCGCGCTGCCCGGAGTGAGTACATGGTCTTCATCGACGGAGACTGTCTACCATCCAGGTATTTCCTCGAAGACCATTGGAGCCAGCGAGAGCTGGGCAGGGTTCTTCTCGGCCGGCGTGTCGAGACAAGCAAGCGGTGGTCCGAGAAACTAACACTGCAAGAAGTTCAGAACGGTGGTTTTGAGAACCTGGGGTGGCGCGGACTCATGGACGGCCTGAGGGGTGACGCTCTCAGGCTGGAGGACAGTGTCCGGATCAGGAGCCGACTCGTGAGAAATCTCCTGATGCGAAATGTGCGGGGTATGCTGGGAAGCAACTTTTCCGTCTTCAAGAAGGATCTGGTCGCGGTAAATGGATTCGACGAGCTGTATCACGGCCCCGGCTGTGGGGAGGATTCTGATATCCAGTACCGGCTGTCACTCATCGGCGTTACCGGTAAGTCAATGCGCAACCTGGCAATCCTCTACCATCTCCATCACCCTGCGACCAGCGTGTCCCAGGCCTGCCGTAAGCGGTTTGAAGACGTCCAAGAGAGCCGGGAACCGCGTTGTTCTTGTGGACTCGAAAGACTCGCCTAGCGTAAACGGGAGAAAATAAAGATAAAGAGGCAGCTCGAAATCCGAACTGCCTCTCTCGATTTTCATCTCCCTCAGAAGGATTCGCTACCTCTCCCCGTCCATCCTGGGTGGGTCTTCCTTCTTGAAACCCGCTGGGACCTCGAATTCGGCCTCTGGGATGGATCGTTCCTGCACCTTGGTCACCACAGTATTGACCCCTGCAATCGTGGTTTCCATCGGAAAACCATCAAATCTCTGAAATGCTTCCATGAGTGGTTTTCCAACCGACATGTTCATGGAAAGGAGCCGCTTGTTGAACGCCTTCCAATCTTTTTGCAGATTCTGGAACGACTTCAGATCCTTTGTCGCCCACACAGTCACCAGTTCCTCCCCATCACGTGTTGCCACATACTTTCTGCACGCGTAGCCCACGACAGCTTTCATCTCACCGGTAGCTGTGACGTCAACCTTTCCTCCATTTGCCAGACCCATCATCTGCTTCCCCATCATCTGTTCCACCGCTTTGCGCTGCTCGGGCGGCATGTTCTTCAACGACTCTTGCATCTCAGCCATCGCGGCATCCATCTTTGCGCTGGCCTCCCTCATCATTGCTTCCATTTCAGCAAAGGTCATCTGCCAGTATGTCTTCTTCTGCATATCGACGGCATACATCATCTCCCTGTCCAGTCGAACTATCATGACATGGTCCTCATTGTCGTCGACATGTTTGAACATCTTGGGTATGGCAAATGACTTCTGCGGAGTCTCCCCACCACTCGAGCTCATGCTCTCCCAGTAGATACCCTGGCCATATGCCACCGCCGCAATGAGGGCAGCAACACCAATGCCCAGCCACCGCCGCGTCAAGCGTGTTCTCATTAATACGTCCTCTCCAGAATAGTGTGAGTTATTGGTATTTGGTAAGCAGATTCCAGATCAGGCGGGGTCCATAGCCCGGACCACGATGAGACCGTCCTGCTTCCTCTGGGCTCCGAGGTAGTCTGCAAGCGAACCCTCCGTCACTTCAACAGCTCTACCAGAGGATGATGCATGAAGCAGCTTCACAGTGCCTCCAGAACGATAGGCAAGCCCGGTGTGTGCAATATCAAGTCCCTTGACAGTTGAGGTCATCCCGACAATATCGCCGGTCCGAACCTTATCAAGCGCAGTTTCGGCTTGATCCTGGGAAATATAGTACCACGTGGCGCTCCAGAGTCGCTCCTCCATCCCGCTGATTTCGGCAAAGTACTCGTCATTCTCCAGCTGGCGGTAGGATCCGCGGTGCTTTGACATGAAGTCTATTTTGCCCGCCCTCACCACACCCCCGAGTGTGGCTGTCATGTCCCTCACGATACCCTTTCGCTGGTTGTCCGCGACCCAGTCGGTAAAGTAGTGCAGTCTGCTCGGGTATGTATCGATTATTCCAGACCGGTACCGTATCTGTTGGAGTTGCTCCCCGTAGTCACCGAACGAGCTCTTCTTGAGTCTGACGCACCGGGCTATCGAAAGCGAGCTTTCCACGAACGTCAGGCAGTCGAACGCGCGCAGATTGACTACCAGCCGTTCCGGACCCGAGACTTCGAGAGAATGGGCCACATACGGTGATCCCTTGAACGAGAGGGCAACAGCCGCAATAAGGTCGCCAAACGGCTTCCCGCCAAGCGGAAGGGCTGCGGCCTCCGAGAACTTCCGCCGGAAGATCTGCTCATCGTCTTCATCCATTTCCGTGGCAGACCGACAGCTGGCCACCTGCCACGAAAAAAAGAGGGAGGATCCACCGAGCCAGAACAGCCGGCCGAGTGCTTCACGACGTGTGCGAGAGAACATCATACCGGTAGACCTTTTCATTTAAAAGGGTGGCTCTTCCGGACCTGCGGGTATCGTTTCGAGGCTGGGAGGAGCAAGATTCTCGAAGCGAGCGTATCGATGCACAAAAGCAAGCGTCACGTCGTCAATCGGCCCGTTACGCTGCTTGCCAACGATGATCTCCGCTCTTCCCTGTACCTCCGGTGCCCTCTCCGATTTCGGGTCCACATACATCTCCGGCCGATGAACAAACATCACGACATCAGCATCCTGTTCAATTGCGCCGGATTCACGCAGATCGGAGAGGATGGGACGTTTGTCGGTGCGCCCCTCCACCGCCCGGCTCAACTGGGAAAGTGCGATGACCGGAATATCCAGCTCTTTCGCGAGTGCCTTGAGTGATCGTGAAATTGCGGAGATCTCTTTTTCACGGTTTTCGGCCTTGCGCGGACCCTGCATGAGCTGGAGGTAGTCAACAATGATCAAACCGGCGTTGTGCTCCGCCTTCAGGCGGCGCGATTTCGCCCGCAACTCGAGGATACCGAGGCTTGCCGAATCATCCACAAAGATGTTCGCCTTCGCAAGTCTGCCAGCGGCAATGCTTAACCGTTTCCAATCATCCTCGGGCAGCCGCCCGGTACGAACCGCGTGGGCGTCAACCCGGGCCTCCGCGCAGAGCAAACGCATGATAAGTTGCTGGGTAGACATCTCCAGAGAAAAGATCCCTGCCGTGGTGGGCTTGCTCCGGTGAAGCGTTGCATTGGATACCAGCGAGAGTGCGAGCGCTGTCTTCCCCGAACTCGGTCTCCCTGCAACAATGATGAGGTCGGCCTTCTGCCAGCCCCCGGTGAGCGTGTCGAGATCGCGAAAGCCGGTCGGCACGCCCGTCACACCTTCGTGTTTTCCGTGTATTCCCTCCAGCATTTCGAGCGTATCATGGACCGCCTTGTCCATGGAGATAAAGCTCCTCTTCAACCTCGACTCGGATATCTTGAAGATAGCCTGTTCGGCCATATCCAGCAGGTCGAACGCGTCTTCCGTCTGGGTAAATGCTCGCGCTGCTATCGCGTTACTCTCGGAGATCAACCTCCGCATGAGCGCCTTCTCCAGCACGATACGGGCGTGGTACTCGACGTGTGCCCCGGAGGTCACTTTCAGCGTCAGTTCCATGAGCGCACTTTCCCCACCCGCCGCGTCCAAATGCCCTCGTCGACGCAGCTCTTCTGCTACGGTGATTACGTCTGCGGGTTCGCTCCGCTCGAAAAGAGCAACTATCGCCTGAAACACCTTTCTACTCCGCTCCGAGTAGAAGACATCGGGATCGAGAACTTCGAGTACTCTCGAAATCGCCTCTTTCTCCAGCAGCATTGCCCCGAGAATCTGCTCCTCGATCTCCACGGCATGCGGGGGAAGCCGTCCTTCCACCGGTCTGTTGTCGAGGATGACATCAAGATCCCGCCGCGCAGATGTCTCTGCCATCAGTCCCTCACCTCACTTCCTTCGCAACAAGCTCATCATGGAGTTTCCTCGCAGCCTGAACGTCTTCCCAGGCCGGTCGTTTCCAGTTCGGGTTCCTCAAGAGCGCCGCAGGGTGGTACGTTACCATAAGAGGTGTGCCTTCGTACTCCAACAGCCGACCTCGCAGTTTCGTAAGACTTTCGCTCATCTTGAGAAGATTCTCCGCCGCCGTCAGCCCGAGACACAGAATGAGTTTTGGCTTTATGATATCAATCTGCTTTTTCAAGTAGGGGATACAGTGGCTCACCTCGTCCTCAGCGGGCTTTCTGTTTCCGGGTGGGCGGCACTTGAGTATGTTGCAGATGTAAACATCTTCACGTCGAAAACCTATCGCCGCAAGGATCTTGTTCAGCAGCTGGCCCGCCCTCCCCACAAACGGTTCGCCCTGCGCATCTTCATCCACTCCAGGTGCTTCGCCAACGATTAGAAGTGTCGCGTGCGGATTGCCGACGCCAAAAACGAAATTTGTTCTCGTCTCTCCGAGAGGGCACTTGAGGCAGCTGCAAATCTGAGCATTCAGTTCCTCAAGGGTCTCGGTTGTTCCCCATGGTTCAGTGGTTATTGCCGGTTTCCCTGACTGTGAAACATCAAACAGGGAAGGATCATCTGCACCTGCCGGCTTGGGACGCCGTGTCACGTCATCCTCCTTTGAGGATGCTGCCTCCACAAGAAGTGTATCGCCAAACAGCGTACGTTCCAGACGGATCAGCTCCTCAATTTCGGCAATAACATTCACGGTGGCTCTCCCGAAATGACGGTAACCGATTCGGCCTTACGAGCTGAGAAGGAGCGCAACGCGATTCAGGATCTCGTTGGCAACGTCAAACTTCGCCATGCGGGAAAGCTTTTCGACATCGCCATTGGCAGAGAGGATCGTCACCACGTTGGTGTCGGATCCAAACCCCGCTCCTGCCTCATGGGGATTGTTTAGAGCCACCATGTCGAGTTTTTTTTCTTTTAGCTTTCTTCGAGCGTTATCAACTTCGTTCTCCGTTTCGAGCGCGAAGCCGACAAGAATCTGGTTTGTCTTCCTCTCCGCGACACCTTTGAGAATGTCCGGGTTCTTCCGGAGCTGGAGCGTAAGGACATCGCCCTCCAGTGCTTCACGTTTGACCTTTGAGGCGAAGGGCTTCACGGGTGTGAAGTCCGCCACTGCTGCCGCCATCAGAACCAGATCAACCGATGAAAACTCCCTCTGCACCGCCTCGGACATCTCTTCTGTGGTGGTTACATCAATTCTGCGCGTATTGCGAGGGGTATGGAGCGACACCGGCCCGCTGACCAGCGTTACCTCGGCTCCCCGCTGCGCAGCTGCACCTGCAAGTGCAAAACCCATTTTGCCCGACGACCTGTTCCCCACGTACCGAACGGGATCAATCGGCTCCTGCGTGGGTCCGGCGGTCACCAGAACCCTCTTTCCGCGAAGGTCTTGATGCACCCGCTCGAGCACCCCATCAACAAACCGCACGATGCTTTCCGTATCCGGGAGGCGACCCGGCCCGTTCAGACCACTCGCGAGTTCCCCCGCTTCCGGCGGGATGATGTGACAGCCCGACTGTCGGAGCCTGTCAATATTCTTCTGTGTTGTCTCGTTCTGCCACATGTCCACATCCATCGAGGGAGAGAGGACCAGCGGACCACGGAGTGCCAGAACAAGTGTTGTCAGGAAGTTATCCGAGAAACCGTGAGCAATCTTGGCAATGGTGTTGGCGGACGCGGGAGCAATCAGCATCAGATCAGCCCACACCCCGAGGTCAATGTGTGTCGTCCACTGCGTGGTGGGTTCTTCGGGCGCAACCGGAAACATCTCCAGGACAACTTCCCGCCTCGAGAGTGTCGAAAGTGTCAGCGGCGTGATGAAGTGCGTGGCGGCCTTTGTCATCACCACCTGGACATCCGCACCGGCCCTGACGATGTCCCGAACCAGGAGGGCGCTCTTGTACGCCGCAATCCCCCCCGTCACGCCAAGAATGATATGTTTCCCGCTGAGCATGGGGGTCGACATTCTGATTGGTGCAGTACTGCTGGAAGTTACTCTTCTTCGTCCTCTTCGATCTGCGGCCCGATCTCCTCTTTTTCCTTGTACCGCCACTCTAGTTCATTGCTCATCAGCTCTTTCAGCGCGGTATCGGTGGGCTTGGGCAGTTTCTCGAACTCAATGCTGATCCTCAGCTGATCGGGATTGATGTCGTTCTCCTCCATCTCCGTCTCCGTCTTCGTGGTGATCATCTCAACGCGCTGGTTGAATTCTATCTTTATTTCTTCGTTGACCTGGCGAGCGCGTTTCGATGCAATGACGACGGATTCATGAAGATTCATCCCCTCCCGATGGAACAGCTCCAGATCGATCGGTTTCAGCGGCATGGATTCAACTCCTCTCCTGATATATGGATATGGTTCTTGACAAATTCACTCACGCTGGCAACAGCCTGTTCGAGGTTCTCGTTCAGAACCTGACAATCAAAACTGTTCCTCATGTCGAGCTCCATTGCAGCCCGGTCAAACCGGAGTCTCAGCGCGTCCTCATCTTCTGTGTGTCGGTCACAAAGCCTCTGGTGCAGAACTTCTATGCTCGGCGGTCGAACAAAGACCAGAAACGATTCCGGATAACGTCGTTTGATGGAGAGGGCCCCCTTGACGTCTACATCAAAAAGAAGATGTTTCCCCCCTTCCAACTTCCTATCGATTTCCGTCTGGAGTGTTCCGTAGAAGTTCCCGAACAGTTCTTCCCACTCCACAAATTCTCCGCTTTCGACCCGCTGCCGAAATGCGGCTTTCGTCAGAAAGTAGTAGTCACGCCCATCCACCTCACTGGGACGTTTCGGACGGGTCGTTGCCGAGACGGAAAACTCGAGAGAGGGGAACTGGACCATCATCCTCCGCGCAATGGTTGTCTTGCCCGACCCGCTGGGCCCTGAGACAACTATGAGTTTCCCCTTCATATCTCACTCGATGTTTTGCAGCTGCTCGCGGATCCTCTCCAGTTCTTCTTTCACGTGGATGACAATATGCGCAATTTCGGTTGAGCTCGACTTTGAGCCAAGGGTGTTCGCCTCTCTGTGCATCTCCTGCAGGAGGAAATTCAGCTTCCGCCCCACAGGCTCCGGCGTATCGAGCGCTTCGAGAAAGAACTTGTTATGGCTTCGAAAGCGCACGCATTCCTCGGTGACATCAAGCTTGTCGGCCAGGACGGCAATTTCCATCTCCAGCCGGCCTTCGTCAATCGTCTCGGACTCCAGGAGCTGCTTGATCCTCTCGCGCAACCGTTCCCGTTCCACCGGTATCTGCTCCCGCGAAAGGCGATCGACAGCATCAACGTGTCCCTGGAGAAGTCCAATTCGGTGGCGGAAATCCTCCTCCAGCTCTCTACCCTCCTGAATACGCATCGTCTTGAGTTGTTCGAGTGCAGCAAGAATGCTCTTCCGGGCAACAACCCATTCCTTCTCCTCGCTGCTCTCGTCGTCAAGGCTTTCAAAAATATCAGAGAACTCTAACAGGTGAATGAGCTTCACGGACTCCTTCAGCCGCACCGTCCTCCTGAGTTCATTCAGAAGCTTGTAGTAGGCCTTCGCAGCAAGAGGATCGACTTTGAGGGGAATTGTCCCGTTGCCTTCTCTTTCCAGATTTACGAGCATGTTAATCTTGCCTCGAGAAACCCTCTTCCGAACCAATTCCTTGATCTCGGTTTCCCGGGATGAGAGGGACCTGGGGAGCCTGGCCGAGACCTCGAGAAACCGGCTGTTCACGCTCCGCAGCTCCACGGCAACCGTAATCCCGCCTTCGCTGGCCTCGCTTCTGCCAAACCCCGTCATGCTTGTAACCATGCTCTCCTCAGCAATTCTATCCCAGGCTTGGTATTTTACGAAAAACGGGCAGGATTTGCAATTCTTTGTTTCGAACAGTCTCTGCACGCAGTTTTCCACAGGTTTTCCACAGAAAAATGCTGTTTCATTGGGAAGATGAGCGGTTTTGGGTATATTTGTTGATAACGGTATGCTCAGCAATTTCTACACATTCAGATTCCTGGCCGAGTCCCTTGTGCCTCGCCTGTCCGGCAGGCGGCTGCAAAGATTGTTCTCCCAGGAAAAGGACGAGCTTGTCGTAGAGACCGAGGGCCTGGATGAAGCGCTGGTTGTCTCCTGCAGGATAGGGGAACAGACCCTCTTCCTGCACCCCGGCTACACAAGAGCAAAGACAAATGTGGCGGATATCATGCCGTCGGTCTGGGGTTTGCGAATCCTGGCTGTCTCCATGCACACCTCCGACAGGATCATCACCCTGTCGTTTGAACAGAACCTGAGCTTGCTTATTCAGATGTTTGGCTCCGCGTCCAACGTCCTGCTGGTAGACGATCGCTGCCACATTAGAAACTCCTTTCGCAATTCACGAGCCCTGAGCGGTCAGAGATTTGTTTTCCGGAAAAGCGATCTTCCAGACGACCCGGTTGTGCTGCTCACAGAAGCACTCGGACGGCACACCGGAACGCTTCGACAGGTGCTTCGGAGGAGCTTTCCCCATCTTGGATCTACTCTCATCAGCGAGGCTCTCTTCCGTGCAGAGGCATCCGGTGACTCACACGCGACCGAAATCACGAATCCCCTGATTACTGCCGTGGGTGCTTCCATCACGGAGATCTTGCACGAAATCGAGTCCCCTCAACCCCGGGTGTACCAGTCGGAGAGCGGTGTCCCGGTTCTCTTCTCCATCATAGCTCTGCGCCACGCGAAGAACCTCACCGAGATTCCCTTTTCTGACGCCCATCAGGCATTGCGCGCCTTCGTTTATCGCAAGCGCGCCTCGGTTGCCCTCGAGGCCGACAAGCGCGAGATCATGGCAAAGCTCAGACAGGCTGTCGAGAGAGCTCACCGGGCTCTTGCAGCTATGACTCCTGAGCCGACCGCAGACCATCGCTCAAGAGAGTATGAGCGCTATGGCACGTTGATTCTGTCCCATCTCCACAGTATCCCCCCGGGAACTGAGGAGGTGGAATTGCATGATGACAGCGGCTCGTACCGCATTCCACTCGACCCCCGGGTTCCACTCAGCAAATCGGCACAGCGCTACTTTGAAAAGGGAAAACGAACGCGACGATCCGAAGAGGAATCGGCACGACGGTTTCTGCAACTGCAATATCGGGTCAGAACCGGCGAAGAACTGCTCCGCCTCCTCCGCACGGTCTTCACCAGGGAACAGCTCCGGAGAACCATGGACGAACACAGAGAAGAGCTTGGACGGTTGGGGATCAGATCGAAGAGCAAGGCGCATCAAGAGATCCCCTTTCGTGTCTTTCTTGTCGACGGGGGTTTCGAAGTTTGGGCCGGAAAGAGCAGCGCCAACAATGACCTCTTGACGCTCCGGCACGCCGGACCGAACGACCTCTGGTTTCATGCACGGGGCTCGGGAGGCTCCCATGTCGTACTCCGTGTTGCCTCGGCCAAGGGTGAGCCCGGTAAGAAGGCCAAGGAGCAGGCCGCCGGTATTGCAGCCTACTACAGCAAAATGAGGAAAGCCAAGCATGTTCCTGTTTCCGTAACCTATCGAAAGTACGTGCGCAAACCAAGAGGCGCTCCACCCGGTACGGTTCACATCGAGAGAGAGAAGGTCATCTTTGCCACACCTGTCTTACCCAACACGCAACCGGGTTGACACACTGACATCCAGCCAATCACCAGCGAGGTCCTCACGAACATGAACCGAGCATCACGATCCAAACGCCTGAACCCTGGGAAACGCTCCCCTGTGAACCCTGCGAACGTAGCCATTGCGACAAAGGCGATACACGGCAAAGAATTGTACGCATTCCGGGGACCGGTCGCCCCACCAATCGTGCAGACATCAACATACCGCTTCGCAGATTCATCGGATGCGATCCGGTATGCACAGGGCGATCCTGATGTCTTCGTCTACACCCGCTATCACAATCCCACCGTCGAGCAAGTACAGGAACGGCTCTCACTGATGATGGGATCGGAACGGTCATTGCTCTTCTCCTCCGGCATGGCAGCCGTTACAACGGCGATTCTCTCTGTCGTCAAGGCCGGTGACCATATCATCAGCACACCGTCGCTCTATGGTGGTACATACAGGTTCTTCCGCGACATTCTTCCGCGTCACGGGGTGACCGTATCCTACGTTGCCCCCGACAGACTCGGGGACCTCCCCCGTCTCACCACGAAGAAAACACGGATCGTGTACTTTGAGACCCCGACAAATCCTGTCCTTGACATAGTTGACATCGAAGACCTTGTTTCCCGCGCGCGGGCAGCAGAACGCAGAATCGGGAAGCGTATCGTAATAATGGCTGACAATACATTCGCAACCATTCTGAACCAGAACCCGTTTCAGTACGGCGTTGATGTTCTCTTAGAAAGCTGTACAAAGTACCTCGGAGGTCACTCAGATCTTGTTGCCGGCATTGTTGCCGGTACAGATCGGTTTATTCGGGACGTTCATACTCAGCTGAAATACTACGGAGGATGTGCTGATCCGTTTGCCGCGTTTCTCCTTTTGCGGAGCCTCAAGACCTTTACGCTCCGGGTAGAGAAACAAAACTCCAATGCGTTTACTCTTGCACGATATCTCGAGTCGTTGCCCCGGGTCAAGCGAGTTCTCTACCCGGGTCTCCCCTCTCATCCACACCACGCAATTGCGGCGAAGCAGATGGTCGGAGCGGGCGGAAATGGTTTTGGGGGAATGCTGACCATCGAAGTTCGAGGCGGAGCCCGGGCTGCGGCAAAGCTCTGCAATTCCCTCTGTGTTGCGGTCAACGCAATGTCGCTCGGCGGCGCGGAGACTCTCGTAAGCATACCCGTCTACTCCTCGCACGTGCATATGAGCCGAGAGGAACTTGCACAACATGGTGTGACGCCGGGGATGGTTCGTATTTCGGTCGGCGTGGAAGACATTGCAGACCTGAAGCACGACTTCAACCAGGCCATTTCCCGATTGTGAGCATACGAGGGCTCTTGAACCGCTCAAAATCTTGATTTTCAACCTGTTTTTCGGTAGACTATCAACTTGCAGGTTCTTTATGTAGAACAGTTCGATGGAGAAACATCGTGATGCAGTCCGGAGCTTCATGCTTTCGGGGCCTTGTTGCGCCACCCGTACTCTTGCTGGGGTTGCTGCTCGTTTTGCAGGGTTGTTCGCCAAAGGCACACGATACGGTTGTCGCCAGCGTGGGCAACGAAGACATTACGCTCGGCGAATACGAAGCGCTTTATATCAAAAGCAACGGCAGCCGGGAACACGGCGAAAAGGCTGGCCTCGAGGACCGTGAACACTTTCTGGACCTGATGATCAACTATCGCCTCAAACTCGCAGAGGCCCATGACCGGGGAATGCATCTGCGCCGAGACGTTCAGGAGGAAATCGCGCAATACGAGGGCAGCCTCGCCCAATCATTTATCACCGGGCGGGAGATCGTCTCTCCGGGTGTGCGGGAACTCTATGACCGCAAATCCGAGGAGATTCGTGCAAGCCATATTCTCATCGGTCTCAAGCCTAACCCTACCGCTGTTGAATCGACGGAAGCGTATACCAAGATCTATGAGATCATTACCCAGGCACAGGCCGGTACCGATTTCGGCCTGCTCGCCGAGCAGTTCTCAACCGACCCCACCGCCAAGGAGAACAAGGGTGACCTGTACTACTTTACCGCGGGACAAATGGTTCGCCCCTTCGAAGATGCCGCCTATGCCATGCAAAAAGGTGATCTCTCCCAGACGCCTGTCCGGACCCAGTACGGTCTTCACGTAATACGCATCACAGACCGACGACCGGCCTCCGGTGAAGTCCACTGCGGCCACATCATGAAGCGCTTTGCCCGTCCGGCACCCACGCCCGATGACACCGGTTCCGCCCATACACGCATCAGCGCCATCCGCGACAGCATAGCGAACGGTGAGGATTTTGCGGGGCTCGCAAGACGGAACTCTGACGACCACGGCAGCGCATCCAAGGGCGGTGATCTCGGCTGGTTCGCCCGGAGACGCTGGATACAACCCTTCGATGAAGTTGCCCTGTCGTTGCAGCCGGGAGAGCTCTCCGGAATCGTGCGCACGCCGTTTGGATATCATATCATCAAATGCTATGAACGACGTCCGTGGAAATCGTTCGAAGAATCTCAAGAGGAAATAAAGACCCTCTACAGACGCCTTCGGTTTCAGGATGACTATCGGGAGTACCTCGAGGGTCTCAAGCAAGAGCTGCAGTACAGTCGAAATGACACTGTTGTTGCTCAATTCTTCGTGTCGCTCGATTCATCGAAAACAACGCGAGACAGTGCCTGGGCTTCAATGATTTCTCCGTCACTCGGAGCGTCAACCATCCTCTCTCTCGCCGGAGAGCGATTTCCTGTTGACACTGTTGTAGCCCTTATCGAAGGCAGACGCGATCTCGGAACCGTCCGCCTAACGGCGAGCAACCTCTTTACGGTTCTGGACAAGATAGCTGAACAGCTCCTTTTCGCAGCAAAGGCCGAACGGCTCAAAAAGACGGATCCGGAGTTTGCCTCAATTGTCCACGAGTACACGGAGGGAGTGCTCCTCTATCAGGCCGAACAGGAGAATGTATGGGAAAAAGTTCAGGCCACCGATTCCCTCCTGCACGACTACTTTGTGGCAAACCGTGAGAAGTTTCGTTATCCAGAGAGGGTGATATTCACCGAGATTCGGTCCTCCAGCGAAGCGGGTGGTCGTGCGATCCACACAAAGCTGGTATCCGGTCTATCTCCTGCAGATGTCGCAGAGCAGGACTCCGTCCGGATGGCCGCCCTGACAAAGTTCGAGGCTTCTTTCGCCCGCCGCTCGTCGCGCCTCAACCGGACAACGATCACGCTGCTATCATCCGTTGCAGCCGACCTGAGGAAAGACAGCACACTCAGAGTGCGGATATTGGCGCAGCCGGACACAACACAGCGCAAGTCTCAGACCTTGCGGATGGCCTCACGCCGTCTGGTCTCTCTGCATTCCCAGCTGGTCAAGGCACTCGGTATCGACCCATCGCGGATCGATACCCTCTCGAAGCCACAGGGCTCACCTGCAGCCAACAATCAACACACGATCTCGCTTGGTCTGACGGGCCGCAGACCGCTCGTTATCGGTGCCGTTACATCCGCGACACTCGCACCGGAGGCGGATGAGCGCGCACACCGAGCCGACTCGCTTGCGACAGGAGAGTTTGGTGAGCCGTTTCACCTGAAGGGAAACTACGTCATCGTACGACTGGATGGACGTACCCCCGCCCGCCTCAAGACGTTTGAAGAGGCAGGCCCCGAGGTCTCGACTGCGTTTCAGGACTATGAATCCAAGCGCATCGAAGCCCTCTGGTTGGAGAAGCTGCGCAAAAAGTACCCTGTCGTCCGACACAACGAGGTGCTCAACATTGCCTTTGCGGAAGTCCGGTAGAATGGTCCGTTGGCTGGCGTCCTTGCTAGTGTTTCTGCCACTTCTTCTTGTGCTCGTTTCCTGTGCCCGCGATGCGCAGAAGAGCCCGTATGTGGCCCGCGTGGGAAGGTCAGAGCTCACCGAAGCTGACATCAAAGCTGCTGTTGATACCGCCGGCGAATGGCACCAGCAAGCGCAAACATATGTCAACGACTGGATCATCACCGAGCTGCTGTACCAGGAGGCGCTGCGGCGAGACCTCTCCGAATCAGAAGAGGTCCAGCGACAGCTCAAGTCAACCAAAAAGAGACTCGTCATTGCCGCGTTGCTCGAAAGGGAACTGTACTCAGAACTCGACACGCTTGCCATCACCGAGGATGTCCTGAGGGCGTATCTTGACTCAGCTGCAAGCGAGTTTGCGTTGCCCGACGATGTTGTGCGTGTGAGTTACGTCTGTTTTGACACACGCGACGCCACGCGCACATTCCGCTCCACGGTGCTCAATGGAACACCATGGCCTGAAGCTGTCACCCAGGCGCGGTCCGATACAAACCTGGCACCCCATATCCTGCAGCTCGTTGATCGGCTTTACTTCACCCGGGGCGCGCTCTATCCGGAAGAACTCTGGAGACTCGCCCGATCTCTGGGAGAGGAAGAGATATCGTTCGTCCTGCGACGTCAGCAGAGGTACTATGTCATCAAACATCACGGTACGAAACGAAGCGGAGAGGTCCCCGAGCTGGATTATGTTCGTGAGGAAATACGTGATCGCATCCTCATTGAACGTCGCCGTATCAAATATGAAGAACTTGTTGCCGCCCTCCGCTCACGCCAGCGCATCGACATCAGGATGACTCCCCTTGACGCGGACATGGGAACAGAAGGAACGAATTGAGGTGCTTTTACCGGTGATCGCCAGACTCAGCACAATTGGAGCAGTCGCCCTGGTCCTTGTAGGGACGGCATCATCACAAACTCTTGACAGAGTCGTTGCGGTTGTTGATGATGAAATCATCCTGCAGTCGGAGTTAAATGCGCAACTCGACTTCTTTGCTCTCAACAACCGTGTCGATCCCAACACGCCCGGCCTCCAGGAGCGGGTGCTGGAATCCATGGTCAGCGAGAAGCTCCTCATTGCCAAGGCAATCGAGGACAGTATTACGGTCTCAGACGAAGAAGTCCAGCACCAGCTGGACGCGGTTCTCCAGCAACGCATCCAGCAGGTCGGCTCAGAAGCCCGACTCGAGGAACTTTACGGCATGTCGCTTTCACGTATCCGTAGGGAGTTCCGGGAGGAGATGCGAAAGAACCTCCTTGCACAGCGCCTGCAACAGGAGCGGTTTGGTCAAGCGAGCGTAGGTCGTCATGAAGTTGAACAGTTCTACCAGGTCTACAAAGACAGCCTCCCGCGCGTATCGGAGGAGGTCGAGCTTGCACACATCTTCATGCGTCCGCAGGTCAGTGAGGATGCCCGATCCGCCACACGCGCCAGAATGGAACTGTTGCTGGACAGCATCAAAGCCGGAGCCGATTTCGCAGACATCGCTCGCAGAAATTCTGAAGACCCGGGCTCCGCTGCCGAGGGCGGAGATCTGGGGCTTGTTCGGCGAGGACTGTTTGTCAAAGAATTCGAAAGCGCGGTTTTTTCCCTTACGGAAGGGGAGATGTCCAACATCGTCGAGACACAGTTTGGACTCCATGTCGTTCAGCTCCTCGAACGCCGTGGTGACGCCGTCCGCGCCAGACATATTCTCCTCCGAATGGAACGTACGCAGGCGGACGACGATTCCACCATGGCACTTCTGGGGCGCCTCCGCGAACGCGCTCTGGCCGGAGAAAATTTCGCAGAGCTCGCCCGCAAATACTCCGAGGATACCGAGACAAACCTCGTCGGTGGACAGCTCGGAACGTTCGAGCTCGAAAACCTGGACAAGAATATCCTCGACACCGTTTCGCCTTTGAAGGCGGGAGAGATCAGTCCGGTAACGAAACTGACGGCTGGAACTTCCTACGGCTATCACATCGTCTCTGTAAGAGAACGGATTCCCGCACACGACATGACACTCGAGCAGGACTATCGCAAGCTGGAAGCACTGGCCCTCAACTACAAGAAAGTACGTGACTACGAGGAGTGGATTGACGAGTTGAAACAGGACATTTACTGGAAGGTGTATCTGTGACCAAGGAAAGGGGGTAGGGGGCGTACGCGTGGGAAAGACACAAAACGCCAGAAGTGATACCGAGTCAGCCAGCGCGCTCCGGGACGCATATGCCGCCCTGCGTGGGGAAATCGCCAAGATCATCGTGGGACAGGAGACTGTTGTCGAGCAATTGCTCATAGCTCTTCTCGCGCGGGGTCATTGCCTCCTGATCGGTGTACCTGGACTCGCCAAGACGCTCCTCATCCGCACCCTTGCGCAGGTCCTCGACCTGAAATTCAGCAGGATCCAGTTCACACCCGATCTGATGCCAAGCGACATAACCGGAACAGAAATCATCGAAGAAAAGCCGTCGACGGGGGCGAAGGTGTTCAAGTTCATTCATGGGCCGGTATTTGCCAACATCGTGCTCGCCGATGAGATCAACCGAACACCTCCAAAGACACAGGCTGCGCTTCTGGAGGCCATGCAGGAACACAGAGTCACCGCTGCGGGTCAGACGTACACACTCCAGGAGCCCTTTTTTGTCCTCGCAACACAGAACCCCATCGAACAGGAGGGAACCTATCCTCTGCCTGAAGCTCAGTTGGACCGCTTCATGTTCAACCTGTGGCTTGACTATCCCTCGCCGGCTGAGGAGGTACAGATTGTCAAATCGACAACCAGCCTTTTTTCGCCGGACATCCGTCATATTCTGAGCGGGGAGCAAATTAGTTTGTTTCAGAACCTTGTCCGGCGTGTTCCCGTCGCGGACAACGTTATCGAGTACGCGGTGACCCTTGCACGTCAGACCCGTCCAAAGACGGATCACGCTCCCGAGTTCATCAAGGAATGGCTGAGCTGGGGTGCAGGCCCCAGGGCATCCCAGTACATGATTCTGGGCGCAAAGACAAGGGCGCTGCTGACGGGAAGACATACGCCTGACATCGATGATGTTCGCGAAATGGCCGGTCCGGTTCTCCGCCATAGAATTGTGCCGAATTTCAATGCGGAAGCGGACGGGATAAGTAGCATTGAGATCATACAGCGGCTGGTGCAGGACACGCACCAACCCTCCTCCTCTTCTGCCTGATCCCGGCACGTCTACCGTACACCTTTCTCCCCGGTGATTGAGCCCATGCCCCACTTCGAAATCATATTTGGCGGCCCTGCGCTGATTCTGATCCTGCTGGTGCTCATCGGGTGTCTCCTGGCCATCCTCTTCTACCGATATACTGTACCTCCGGTGACGCGCAGAAAGCGCATCGTCCTCTCTCTGCTTCGTGCGGGGTCCCTTTGCCTGATGGCCCTCCTCCTGTTCGAGCCGCTCCTGAGGATCATCTCGTCCACCACAAATCCCCCTGCGCTCGCCGTCCTGATTGACAACAGCGAAAGCATGCAGATCGATGATCCGGGTCAACCCCGCGCCGATATCCTGCGGGGGGTGCTTCAGTCGGATGCGTTGGAGCGTCTCACCGACGATGTCGAACTTCGTTACTACACTTTTGGTACGACCCTCCTCCCGAATGGGCCGACAGGAAACGATACTCTCGCACTCGACGAGAAGGGAACGGACATCGCGCTTGCACTGAACATGCTCAGGAAAGACCGTGATAAGCTGCAGGCTGCCCTCCTGCTGACTGACGGTATCTTCACGGTAGGCAAAAATCCCGTTCACGCCGCGGAGCGCCTTGCCCTCCCGATATTCGCCGTTGGAATCGGAGACACCGTTGAACAACGTGATATCCTCGTCTCCAGGGTAGCGGCAAACGAGCTGGTATACGCGGGAAAACCGACACCTGTTGATGTCACCCTCCGAAGCTCGGGATTTCTCAACCACCGTGTTGAGGTATCGCTCCAGAAGGACGGCAAGCTCTTAGATCGCAAGCTCGTTACTTTCGGTGAGGGAACGCGCAACTACGACGTGCGTCTTTCTTACACCCCAGAGAGCGAAGGGACCCAGAAGTACCGTGTCTCCGTTTCCCGCCTACGGGGCGAGTTGACGGGGAAGAATAATGCGCAAGACTTTTACACAAAGGTCCTGCGAACCAAAGTTCGGGTTCTGGTTATCGCCGGTATGCCCTCACCGGATCTTTCCGCGATCCGGCAAACCCTCACAGAAGATCAGAACCTCAGCGTCCGTTCTTTCACCCAACGACAACCGTCGGGGTGGTACGAAGGCGCGCTGGGGTTATCGCTTATCGACTCGGCAGACTGCTACGTCTTTGTGGGGTTCCCCACCCCATCAACACCACATGCCACCGTGGATAGACTCAACAAAGCGCTGCAACGGAATTCTTCACCCATCCTCTTCGTTGGCAGCCCCCACATTGACTACGGCCGACTTGCATCGATTTCGAGCTCCATCCCTTTCACAGTTGAGGTCTCCTCCTCGGTAGAACGGCTTGTGTACTTCCAACCTGCCGATGCACACCGATCACACTATCTTCTCTCTTTCGGCTCCCCCGATGGTTTCGGTACCTGGGGGAAGCTCCCACCGCTCTTTGCCACAGTGACGACATACCGGACAAAATCGGGAACCGTTGTCCTCGGACACAGCCGCACAAGTTCGGGCGGCATCGGTCCCTTTCTGCTCGTCCGCGCCGTCGGTGGGCAAAAGTCGCTTGCCATTCTTGGCCACGGAATCTGGCGCTGGAGATTAATGGGACAGGGAAATCCACAAACTGTCCCGTTTCTCTCTCGCTTCCTCACCTCCTCCATTCAGTGGCTTTCATCCCGTGAAGAGAGCCGACAGGTAAGAGTTAAGCCCGCCAAGCCGTTCTTTCACGAAGGAGAATCGGTTGCTTTTTTCGCACAGGTGTACGACGCCACGTCACACCCGGTAGATCGAGCGCACATCACCGTGGCGGTTGAACGTGAGGATGACGTTCGAGAAGCGGATCTCAAACCGATGGGAAACGGCAGGTATGATGGTGAGCTCAGAAGCCTCGCCCAGGGGGACTACTCCTACAACGCTTCGGCAGAGGTCGACGGGATTGTGGTGGGAGAGGATTCTGGTAGATTCACTGTGGGAGAAACGAACCTAGAATTTCTGGAAACACCTGCGAACAGGCAGCTCCTGAGGGAGCTTGCACATGTCACCGGGGGCGGTTACATCGCCCCGGCCGAAATCGACAGCCTGGCTCCTGCCCTGCTGGAGTTGCCTGCGTTCACACCGCGGAAAGAGACGAGCGTTCGATCGCTGGCGCTGTGGAACTGGCACTACACGCTTGCCCTGCTCCTCGTATTTCTCTCCCTCGAATGGTTCCTCAGAAAGAGAAGCGGGATGCTGTAAGCTCTCCCCCCGTTACTCTCACTTCCTTCTACCTCGCTTCTTTGCCGGAGGACGGGCTGTCCTGGAGCGCCGGGTCTGCTGAGTACGGCCACGCCGCTTCTTCACGGCAACCAGGTCTTTTCGGCCTGTTTCTCTGGAAGACTTTTGCTCTCCCCGGGTTGCCTTCTGATCTGCAGGCCAATGCACCGTTTTCTGTTTCCCGATCTCATCCGTCGCAGCTGCTGGCCGGCTGTCCAGACCTTCTCCTTCCCCCTCGTCCGCTTTGACGGCGGGTACTTCCCGTTCCTCTGACACTACGGCTGCCACATCCGCCACCAAATCATCGCCACTCAGTCTGATCAGGTGGACGCCTTGCGTGTTCCTCCCGGCAACTCTGATTTCCGACACATGGTGCCGGATGGCCTTCCCCCCGCTGGTCACAATGACAACGTCGTCACCATCCACAACTTCTTTGATGGCGACCATCTTCCCGGTCTTGTCGGTCGTACGGACGGTGATAATCCCCTTTCCACCCCTGTGGCTGACTCTGTACTCGTCGGTCTCACTCCTCTTCCCAAAACCCCTCTCTGTCACCACGAGGATACTTGTTCCGCTGCGACGGAGTGCGACGGCCCCAACTACCTTGTCGGATCGACCGAGCTTCATCGCGCGCACGCCGGCTGCCGTCCGACCCATCGATCGAACCTCGCTCTCATCGAACCGGACGGCCAGGCCTTCGCGGGTTCCTAAGACCACATCCTGACTGCCGTCCGTGACCCGCACGTCAATGAGGCGGTCGTGCGTCCCCAGCCCGATTGCCGTGATCCCTGCTTTTCTGGGGTTGCTGAACTCTCCCAGCGATGTCTTCTTGATAATACCCCTCTCTGTCATCATCAGGATAAAGAGGGGATCCTCGAAATTCTTCACTGGTACAAAAGACGCAAGAAGCTCGTCGGGGCGCTTCGCAATCAGATGCGCGATCGACTTCCCTCGGGACGTTCTCCCTGCCTCCGGAATCTCAAAAACCTTGAGCCAGTAACATCGTCCTTTGTTGGCAAAGAGCAGAAGGTAGTCATGTGAACTTGCCACGAACACATGCTCGATGAAATCATCCGACCGCGTCGCTGCCCCCGTGCTACCCCGTCCACCACGCGACTGACGTCTGTACCCACTCACGGGGAACCGTTTGATGAACCCGTTATGGCTTATGGTCACAACCACCTGCTCTTCGGCGATCATGTCCTCGATACTGAACTCCTCCGCTTTGTACACGATCTCCGTCCGGCGGTCGTCCCCGTATTTCGTTTTGATGTCGAGCAACTCCTCCTTTATGATCTCCATCTGGAGTTGCTTGCTCTTCAAAATCGCTTTTAGCCGTTCTATGAGCTTTATCGTTTCACGGTATTCGTGTTCGATCTTCTTGCGCTCCAAGCCGGTCAGCCTCTGAAGCCGCATATCAAGAATAGCCTTCGCCTGGATCTCCGACAGTTTGAACCTCTTCATGAGACCGATTTTTGCGGTCTCAACGTCCCTCGATTTCTTGATGAGCCTGACAATCGCATCAATATTATCGAGTGCGATGATGTATCCCTCGAGGATATGCGCTCGTTTCTCCGCTTCTTCCAGCTCGTATCTGGAACGCCGAACGACCACTTCGTTCCGATGCTCTACAAAGCGCTGAGTCATTTCCTTCAGGGTAAGCACCTTCGGACGCCCGTCCACGAGGGCAAGCATGTTCACACCGAATGTTACCTGCATCTGGGTGTGTTTGTAGAGATTGTTCAGCACGACGCTGGCGTTCGCGTCTCGTTTCAGCTCGATGACCGCCCTGAGACCGTCGCGGTCAGATTCATCACGTATGTCGGAAATGTCTTCCAGTTTCTTGTCGTTGACGAGGTCTGCAATCTTCTCAATCAGGTTTGCTTTGTTGACCTGGTACGGGATTTCCGAAATGATGATGCGCTGTCGATCATTCTTTCCGGTCTCGATAGTCGCCCGCGCGCGTACCACAACACGGCCCCGCCCTGTCTTGTAGGCCTCCCGAACGCCTTCGTACCCGTAAATGATTCCCCCCGTGGGGAAATCAGGTGCGGTAACATGCTTCATCAACTTTTCGGTGGTGATCTCCGGATTCTTGATAAACGCGACACACCCGTCGATCACTTCGGTGAGATTGTGGGGTGGAATGTTCGTCGCCATCCCCACCGCGATCCCGCTTGCGCCATTGACCAGCAGGTTGGGGACCAGGGCCGGAAGAACCGAGGGCTCTGCAAGCGTCTCATCGAAATTCGGCGTAAAATCCACGGTGCCTTTCTGCAGATCCCTCAACATCTCTTCAGCGAGCCGGGAAAGTCGAGCCTCTGTGTACCGCATGGCCGCGGGAGAATCACCGTCCACAGACCCGAAATTCCCCTGACCATCCACCAGCGGATAGCGCATCGAAAAATCCTGCGCCATACGCACCATCGTATCGTACACGGCCGTATCTCCGTGCGGATGATACTTGCCGAGTACCTCGCCTACAATGCGTGCCGATTTCTTGTACGCCCGGCCGGCAGCAAGCCCGAGCCCCTGCATGCCGTAGAGCACACGTCGATGTACGGGCTTCAGCCCATCACGGACATCGGGGAGGGCCCGTGCCACAATGACCGACATCGAGTAATCGATGTACGATCCTCGCATTTCGTCTTCGATGTCTACCGGAACGATCTTCTCGTTTATGCTCGCCATGTTCTTCCTGTCACTGCGAAAAAAATCTACACGTCCAGATTCCGTACATACTTTGCATTTTTCTCAATGAACGCGCGGCGCGGCTCAACATTATCACCCATGAGGATGGAAAATGTCCGGTCGGCATCTGCAGCATTCTCAATCGTAACTTGCAGGATCGTGCGTGTGTCCGGATTCATTGTTGTTGCCCAGAGCTGTTCCGGGTTCATTTCGCCCAATCCTTTGAACCGGGAAATCGCAATTCCGTTGCCCACAACGGTGGCTCCTTCTTCCAGCAGCTCCTGGGTTCCCTCCACGTCAACGCGAACGGCCTTCTTCCCCCGCTCTGACTTTATCCGCTTGACGACTTCGTCGCGTTCATCGTCATCATAGGCGTATAATTCCTGCTTTCCCCTCTTGACCTTGTAAAGCGGCGGCTGTGCAATGTAGACGTGGCCCAGCTCGATGAGATCCTTCATGTGTCGGAACAGCAATGTGAGCAACAGCGTCCGTATATGGGAGCCGTCCACATCCGCGTCGCACATGAGAATGATCTTTCCATACCGCAACCTATCAGAATTGAATTCCTCTCCTACGCCAGTTCCGATCGCAGTAAAGATGTTTCGAATCTCCTCGTTTTCCAGGATCTTGTGGAGCCGTGCCTTTTCCACGTTGAGGATCTTCCCTTTGAGAGGAAGGATGGCCTGAAAACGCCTGTCTCTGCCCTGCTTCGCACTGCCTCCGGCAGAGTCTCCCTCTACCAGATAGAGCTCGCAATGTTCGGGGTCGTTTATCGAGCAGTCCGCCAGTTTTCCCGGCAGCCCCCCGGAGCTGAGAGCGTTCTTCCGTCGTGTGATATCTCTCGCCTTCCGCGCTGCCTCTCTCGCCTCAGCGGCGCGAATGGACTTTTCGATAATGCGCTTTGCATCACGAGGGTTTGACTCCAGCCACGAAGCCAGACCGCTCCCGATGATCCCCTCGACAATGCTTTTCACCTCACTATTTCCAAGCTTCGTCTTTGTCTGTCCTTCAAATTGTGGCTCAGGGACCTTCACGCTCAAAACAGCCGTGAAGCCTTCGCGGAAATCATCGCCCGTCAGCACAATTTTGCCTTCTTTTAGCAAACCGTTCTTGTATCCATACGTGTTGAGTGTCCTCGTCAGGGCACTCCTGAAACCAACAAGATGGGTACCACCCTCATGCGTGTTGATGTTGTTCACGTAGGTGAAGATGTTCTCACTGTACTGCGAATTGTAGAGGAATGCCGCCTCAACCTCTACTGTTCCCCCCGAATCATCCTTGTCTGATCCGCTTGTCGTGAACGCCCGCCGGATGATCGACGGCCTTGTCGCATCAATATACTTCACGAACTCGACCAGCCCGCCCTTGAACCGGAAAGATTCTTCGTGATCTGTCTTGTTCCGCCGGTCAACGATTCCTAGCGTCACTTCGGGATTGAGAAAGGCAAGTTCCCGTAGCCGTTCCGCAATGGTGTCAAACTTGAACGTTCTGTTCTTAAAGATTTTCCCGTCTGGTACAAAGGTTATTTGTGTTCCTGTCTTCCCTTTTGGCGCCTTCCCCACTGCTTTGACAGCTCCCTGTGGCTCACCGCGTTTGTATTTCTGGCGGTGTACGACGCCGTCCCTGTAGACCTCCGCTTCGAGCCATTCGCTCAATGCGTTGACAACTGAGACCCCTACACCGTGAAGACCGCCGGAAACCTTGTAGCTGCTCTTGTCAAACTTGCCGCCGGCATGAAGAACAGTCATGACCACTTCGAGCGCAGAGCGTTTTTGATCCTTGTGCACGTCGGTGGGAATTCCACGACCATCATCAACAACCGTTACCGATCCGTCTTTGTTCAGGCTTACCTGGATATTTCTTGCATACCCGGCGAGGGCCTCGTCAATCGAGTTGTCCACCACTTCATAGACCAGATGGTGAAGCCCCCTCGTGCTGATATCGCCGATATACATCGCCGGGCGGCGCCGGACAGCTTCAAGTCCCTTTAAGACGGTGATGTCCTGGGCTGTGTACGCCCCGGGACTGCCGATACGTTCCACATCTTGTGTTTTTGTCTTTGCCATTGGATTGTTCTTGTGCGCCCTTCTATCGAAATCGAATGTCCTTTACTATGTCCCTCCCGGCGCGGGCGTTGATTCTCTGCTTGATCTCCAACCTTCGCAGAGAGAGCTCAGCTCTCCAGGGGGCGGTCGCCACACTGATGAAGAGGACGCCGTTTTCAAATCGCTGCGGCGTCGTCACCCTCGCGATCTGTCCTCCCACTAAACTCTCCCACGACGTGAGCACATCGTACTCGGCCAGGGTGCGCCCGATCCCCAGCTGTCTCACGAGGTCGCGCAGTGCAGCTCCCGCAGACACGGGACCCCGCCTCCCGGCCGACGCGACCCGTTTACCCATTGCGACAGACTCCCTTTTCCACAAAGTATCTCTTGTTCCGACCGTTCCACTGCACCGCATTTTCGAAGAATCGTTCGTCGGTCGTCGTCACAACAGTCTGCCCCATTTCCGGCACGAGGCTGAGCATTCTACGTGAACGCTGTGGATCCAGCTCGCCAAAGACGTCATCAAGCAGAAGTGCCGGTGTTTCTGTAATCCGCTCCTTCATAAACCAGAATTCTGCAACCTTGAGAGCAACCAGAAGCGTCTTGTGTTGCCCCTGCGATGCATACTCTTGCACCCTCCTGCTGTCAATACACAATTTCAACTCATCCCGGTGAGGTCCTGTCAGACTCAATCCCCGCCGTTCCTCCTCCCTACGGGACGCCTCCATACGCTGTGCCAGGACCCTCTCAATTTCGCCCGATGGCGCGTCTGGAGAAACAGCCACCGTCGGTACATACGTCACTTCCGGTTGTTCTTTCTCTTCAGCAAGTGCGGTATATGCACGCCTCACAAACGGCTGAAATTCCTTCGCAAAATCCCGCCTGCGCCGCATGATCCTCCCTCCGTGCCTTGCCAGACTGATACTCCACGGTTCGAGCGACGCGCCTGGACGGACGCCTTCCATCTTTGCCCGCATGAGAAGTCGGTTCTTCTGCCGCAGCGCCCTCCGGTACTCCAGCAGATCTTCCAGGTACGATCGGCTCGTCTGAGAAAGCAGAATGTCCATGAACTTTCTGCGTTCCGACGGTCCTCCCGCAGAAATAGAGCCATGATCCGGCGACAGAATAACAACGGGAAACTTTCCCACAACCGATGCAAGCGTCTCTGGTTTGCTCCGGTCAACCCGTACGACCTTCTCACGGCTCGTCCGTGAGTAGCTCACCATAACCTCATGATTGGAGCCCGTCGTGTCCTGTATGGTTCCATCAACTTCAAAGGATTCTTTCCCGATCTGTATAACGGTCGCATCGTTTGCGGCAAAGAAGCTCTTCGTCAAACTAAGATACGATAACGCTTCCAGAACGTTTGTCTTGCCCTGACCGTTACCCCCAACCAGCGCGTTGACACCTTCACCGAATTCCAGCCGTGTCATAACGTGGTTCCGAAAGTTTTTCAGTCTCAGCTCCGTGACTACCATCGGTCAGTATTACTCCACTAGAATACAGTAGCCCCGCCACGGACGAGGCTTTCTGCACTACGGCATGCTCGGCATCGCTCACGTATTTAGCCGCACAGGCATAACAAGCATCAGAACATCTTCTTCGCCGGCACCTTCCACCGGTGCAACGATTGCAGCCCGCGTCGGTGAGCTGAACTTGATCTGAACTTCGCTGCCCTCGAGGTGTGAAAGGATGTCCGTCAGGTAGACCGAATTGAACCCGATGTCCATTTCCTCTGCCGAGTATTCACAGGACACATTCTCTTTTGCCTCTCCGCCAAAGTCAACATCTTGTGCCGTAATAACGAGAGAGGCCGGACTGACAGTCAGCCTAACCTGGTGTGTGGCAGCACTTGCGTAAAGAGCGACGCGTCGAATAGCTCCAATAAGTTGTTCTCGATCTATCCGAAGCGTCTTGTCGTTTTCGGCGGGAATCACGCTCTCGTAATTTGGGTAGGTTTCATCGATCAAGCGCGTCACAAGAACAGAGTTCTCGAATTCAAAGCGAGCATGAGTGGTGCTAAAACTACAGTCTATCTTCCTCCCATCGGTGGAGCGCGCAAGAACCGAAAGGGCCTTTGCTGGGATGATGATGTCTTTCTTCAGCGCGGTAAGATCCACACCTTGGTATACCAGCCGTACCAACCGGTGGCCGTCCGTGGAAACAACTCGTAGTGCTCCCTCATAAGACTGGAAGAGTACTCCCATCATTGCGGGACGTAGTTCATCGCTACTCACAGCAAAGACCGTTCGGTATATTATACCTCTCAGTACGTCCGTCTCAAACTCCAATGACCCAGCCGCCTGAAACGGAGGAACCTGGGGATAATCCTTCGCACTTTCTCCAACGAGCGTATATTCGCCGTTGGAAGTACTGATCATCACCCTGTCAGCGCCGGAATCAACGGAAAAGGTTGCATTTATGTCCGGAAGCGAACGTATGGTATCCACGAGTCTTTTTGCAGGAACTGCTACTTTTCCGTCCTCTATCCCCTGAACCTCCATTCCAACCGTAAGCGTGAGAGAAAGATCCGTGGCAGTCATTGTGAGGTTGTTGCCGGTAAGATCAAAGAGGATATTCTCGAGGATTGGCATTGTCGACCTAGAGGGAAGCACCCCGCTGAGTTTACTTAGTGTACGCTGGAGATCGGTGCTACCGGCGGCAAATTTCATGGCTATCTCCTCTAGTGAGATGGCTGCAGCGTTTCAGAAAGAGCTTCAAAACCTTACTAATTTACCAAATTTTTGTGAAATAATCCACCGAGCGTGGGGCTGCTATTAATACAATAAGTTCTCTTATGTAGTAAAGAGATTAGTAATAATAGTGTGGAATTGTGGATAACGGGTAGATCTTGTTGCTAAGTTATTGAGTGGCTAATAGTGGGTAGTATTTGTATTACATAATTTCTCAGGGTGAACCGGGTGGATAACTGCATGAACTGCCCACACACTCCAGCAACCATTCATGGGGAACCCTGCAAGAGGGACTCTATTCACAGGCAGGTAACATGAACTCACAGACTTTCCCCACTCCTTTCCACAATGTATCAGAAGCTAGTGTGCAACAGAGAATAGTACACAGGAATGCATACGCGCGAAGCAGCGGAATATCGGGACACTACGTAGTGGTAGAACTGCTGGGAGAGTTGAAAGGTTGTGGAACAAAGATTGTATTGCTGAAGTGCTAAACGTGACTCAGCATCTGCAGTCTTCGTTGAATCTGCTGGACGTTACCCTGGAACTTAGAGTCAAGACGCATCTGATCTTCAACCGACTGATATGCATGGATGACCGTGCTATGATCCCTCCCGCCAAAATGGAGGCCAATGGTTTTTAGCGAACAATTGGTGAGTTCTTTGGCAAGATACATGGCGATCTGGCGGGCGTTTACGACTTCCTGCTTCCTTGTTTTTGCCCGGATCAGGTCCTCGGGGAGGTTGAAATACTCGCATACCGTCTGCTGGATGGTCTCTATGGTAAGTGGGGAACGTACATCACCCACAACGACTTTCAGAACCTCGCGCGCCAGATCAACGGAAATGTCCCGACCCTCGAGCGACGCTTTTGCCAGAAGACCGATAAGGCATCCCTCGAGCTCCCGAACATTGGATGTCACATTGGCCGCAATACACTCAATAACGTCCTGTGGAAGATCGATTCCGTCTGCTTCACTCTTTGCCTTCAGAATGGCGATGCGGGTCTCCAGGTCGGGGAGCTGAATATCTGCAGTCAAACCCCACTGGAATCTGGAGAGGAGGCGATCGTCGAGACCCTTGAGCTCCTTTGGGGGTCTATCGGACGATAACACGATTTGTTTTCCGATTTGATGTAGCTCGTTGAAGGTATGGAAGAAGTTGTCCTGCGTCTTCTCCTTTCCGGAAAAGAACTGGATATCATCCACAATGAGAATGTCCATGCTTCGGTAGAAGTTCGAAAAGTCGGATATGCGGTCGCTCTGGATGGCATCTACGAACTCGACCGTGAACTTCTCGCTGGAGACGTACATTACCCGCTGAGCCTTCCTGTGCGCCAGAGCCGAATTTCCGATGGCCTGAATAAGATGAGTTTTTCCCAGACCGGTGCCGCCGTAGATTACCAGCGGGTTGAAGGAGGTCCCTCCCGGGTTGTTGGCAACCGCCGATGCAGCGGCTCTTGCGAGTTGATTGCTATCTCCCTTGATAAAGGTGTCAAACGTGTACCGGGGGTTGAGGTAGCTCTGGAAGGCGCTCGTATAAATATCGCGTCTCCGAGACGGCTGTGCGGTGCGCGTTGGGATGCTGATGGAATTCAGGTGGGGCGAGTAGTACGGCTGGTCCCGCCTGACCGGTGCAGGTTGAGACACGTGGTATTCCAGATCAACGGCCGGCTCCTCTTTGCGGAGAGAGTACTCGAGTTTCGCATCATTACCGAGGACCTTGTTGATCGTAGAGGTAATGATATTGTAGTAATGCTCCTCGAGCCAGTCGTAGAAGAACTGACTTGGTACCTGGACGGTCAGAGTTCCGCCTCGGAGGTGGAGCGGCACGATAGGCTCAAACCACGTTTTGAAGCTTTGGGTATTGACACGTTCGCGGATCAGTTCCAGGGACGCAGCCCAGGCATCCCCAGCTTCCTGTGTTTCGGTCTGCTCTTGTGTTGAGTGAAGGGGTGTATCCATAGTTATATCAACCAATACGGGAGTTATCAACACCCGAAAGTGGGTTATTCACGAGGATATGCACATGGCGATGAATATCAGCAAAACCGCTGTCAGCATGATCAACAGTTATCCACAAGATGTTGGTCGCCATAACTGCTTGATTCAGAAGAAGTTGATGTCTTCGGAGGCAGTTGTCAACAGAAGCGCCAAGCCTGGGAAGTACCTTCCAACAAGAGATCGTTCGAGAAGAAGACACCTCTTCACATGTTATCAACACCACATTTGGCTTTCTGCGGTAGCTGAAGTATAACACCTGGCGGGGGCCCGCGCAAGCAGAAAGTAGCGCCGGATTCTTAACCCGGAGTTGAATGTGTGGCGCATTTTTTGTAGATTTTTGTTCGCCCTCCTACCTGAGGATCGCATACGCCGAGGATTGTCCCCGATGGGGCAACCCTCTTTTTTTCGCGGTCTTTCGGGGCAGGGCAAAATGTATCGAGAGGAGGCCCGGGTCAATGAAGCGAACATACCAGCCCCACAAGCGGAAGAGGAAAAACACACACGGCTTCCGGGAACGGATGTCAACAAAGAGTGGCCGAAGGGTCCTTGCACGGAGACGGGCAAGGGGACGCCATAAACTCAGCGTAAGTGATGAACGGTAGTTGAAGAGAGAGCAGACACTCCGAGGCCGGACGGCTTTCGAGAAGGTGTTCCGAGGGGGGCGCCGTTTTGACGGACGGTTGGTGAGGTGTTACGCTCTTGTTGAGTCCGGCTCCCGTGTGCGGGCCGGCTTCGTGGTTCCGCGAAGGAAACTGAATGCCGTACAGCGGAATCGGGTGAAGAGGTTAATGCGGGAGGCCTTTATGTGGGAGCAGGGGATTCTCGCCGACAGACTGCAGCGGTCGGAGCTATCTGCTTCCCTCCTTTTTATATTCAGACCGGCTACCACGGTGGATGTACGACGGCTCGGGCTAGGTCCGGTGCGTACCGATATAGCGGAGGTCTGCCTGGCCGTTTCACGAAAGCTGTAATAGGCACATCATGAAATCGGTTGTTCTGGTTTTCCTGCGGGCGTATCAGATTCTCGTATCTCCTATCTTCCCTCCAAACACCTGCAGATTCTATCCCAGTTGTTCGACATACGCTGTCGATGCCGTTAGAAAGTATGGGCCGTGGAAGGGAATGTGGCGCGCTGCTAGGCGGGTGGGCCGGTGCCACCCGTTCCATCCGGGCGGCTACGATCCTGCGTGAGACCCCAACATGAAAAGAGCGTAGAAAGATGGATAAGCAAACAACATTTGGTTTCATACTCATCGGCCTGGTGCTGATCGTCTGGATGTGGGTTCAGGCGCCGCCGCCGGAGGAAAAACAGACTGCCGGCGCAGACACACTGGAGCAATCTGACAGACGGGCAAGTGACACGGCTGAAAGGGCAGAAGTTGAGAGGGAGCCGATCGTATCTGCACTTCCGGCGGCGAGTCAACCCGACTCGCTTGGCCGTTTTTTCACGCACCTGCAGAGCGGAGCGGAGAAAGTTCTCGTTGTGAAGACGGATCTGTATACTGCCGAGATCACGACGAGGGGTGGTCTTCTGAGAAAATGGGAGCTTGAGAATTTCAAGACCTGGGACAAGTACCCGGTACAGCTGATCGAGTATGATAGCGGAGGCGAGCTCAGCCTGCTGTTCACCTCCAGCGACGGGAAGCTGGTCAACACGCGAGAACTCTATTTCGAGGGTGCATTTGCACCCTGGGAGAGGCGCGAGTTGTGGGGTGATGACCAATTGATCGTTGAGCTAGAGCTGCGGATTGACGAGAGAAGGCGGTTGATCAAGAGGATGACGTTTACAAATGGGAGCTACTCCTTTGATGTCGACTGGGAGTTCGTCAACTTGGGCGACGTCATCACCAACTATGAGTTTCAGGTGGTCTGGGAACATGGTGTGCGCTATGCGGAACGAAACAGCGTCGATGAATCCAACTACGCTATGGGATATGCATACTCGGGAGGAGAGATTACCGAGGTTGACGCGTCGAGCATCGGGGAGGTCGAAAGTCGAGACATCACAGGATCGACAGCATGGGTGGCAACGCGGAACAAGTATTTTACGGTTGCGCTTCTGGGCCGGGACGGCCTACCCCAGGGAGCGTATGTTGAAGGGGCCCGGACACAACTTCCGAATAAGGGTGTAAAAGAGGGCTACCTGCTTGCCTTGAAAATGCCGTTCAAGGGGGTGGGTCGGGAATCAGCCGGCATAACCGTCTATCTGGGCCCCCTCGATTATGACATTGTGAAGTCCTACGAAAAGGGGCTTGAGGAGATGATGAATCTGGGGGCAGCCTGGGTCATCAGGCCGATTGCGGAATACGTCATGATTCCGCTCTTCTCGTTCTTGAAGATGCTGATACCGAATTACGGGGTGGTAATCATCGTCTTTTCGTTCATTATCAAGATAGTTCTTCATCCGCTGAGCAAGACCAGCATGAAGTCCATGCGTCGAATGCAAGCGCTTCAGCCAATGATGGCCGAGATCCGGGAGAAGCAGAAAGACAACCCGGAGAAGATGAATCAGCAGATCATGAATCTCTACAAGGAGTACGGGGTCAATCCAGCCGCCGGCTGTTTACCTCTGTTATTGCAGATGCCCATCCTCTTTGCTCTCTGGTCCGTTCTCCGGTCTTCCATAGAGCTGCGCCAGGCGAGCTTTGCGTTGTGGATTGATGATCTCTCGGTGCCGGACGTAGTTTTTACCCTTCCCTTTGAAATCCCTGTTGTCGGGATATCCGAGATAAGCGGCGTCGCTCTGGCAATGGGGGCGACGATGTTTGTCCAACAGAAGATGACCGTTACAGATCCGCGACAGAAAGCAATGGTGTGGCTTATGCCGATCATGCTGACACTGATATTCAATAGCCTTCCATCCGGGCTTAATCTCTACTACTTCGTCTTCAACCTGCTCTCTATCGTGCAGCAGATGTGGCTGAAAAAGAGTCACGGAGATGAGCCGCTGCGGAAAGTCGATCGGAAGAAAAAGAGCGGTGGGTTTATGGGAAAGATTACAAAAGACCTCCCGAAGATTCGATAGAGACAATTCCAGTAGAGGGACAAAGGCCCGCCAGACCGGCGGGCCTTTTTTTTGTCCATGTTGTAGGTGGCCTTCGTTGATACTCCGAGCGGAAATGTGTAACTTGTGTTCCCCATGGAGCTTCACCGCGAGGACACGATTGCCGCAATTGCGACGCCGATAGGAGAGGGAGCCCTCTCGGTTGTTCGCATCAGCGGTCCCGCCGCTCTTCAGATTGCCGACAGGGTGTTCACTGGAGGCACTCCCCTCTGCGAGACCGAAGGATACACTGCACAACATGGCTGGATTTGCGACGCCGGGGGCGCTCACATGGATGAGGCTGTTGCAACTGTTTTCCGCTCACCTCGTTCCTACACAGGTGAAGATTCAGTGGAGTTTTCCTGTCATGGGGGAATTCTGGTCACACACAAGGTACTTGAGCTCCTCCTGGAATCGGGCGCGCGCCAAGCAGAACCGGGCGAATTCACGAAAAGAGCATTTTTGAACGGAAAAATTGACCTCTCGCAGGCAGAGGCTGTTGCTGACCTCATTGCTGCACGCAGCCGGAGAGCACATCTCTCCTCCATCGAGCAGCTGGATGGGAGGTTGGCGGCCCACGTGAAGAGGATGCGTTCATCGTTGCTCGACCTCTGTTCTCTGCTGGAAATTGACCTTGACTTCGCTGAAGAGGGGATCGAGGTAATCAGCCGGGAGCGGATCAAAGAAGAGGTGGTTCGCGTAATCCGATTATTGTCGGAAATGGCAGGCTCTTTTGATGTTGGGAGACATTTCCGGGAAGGGGTCCCGGCCGCAATTGTGGGAAAACCCAATGTTGGCAAATCAAGCCTTTTCAATCTGCTTCTCAAGTCTGACAGAGCAATTGTTACCCCTATTCCCGGCACGACGCGCGATTCTCTTGAGGAGAGCATAACTCTGTCAGGAATCCTCTTTCGCTTGACAGACACGGCAGGGCTGAGCAAGTCCGAAGATGTTGTCGAAGCAGAGGGGGTCGAGAGGAGTCGGACTGTGGTGAAGAGGAGTCATCTTCTCATTGTTGTAGCTGACGCAACCGCAGGGGAGGAGAGGGAGGATGTGCTGGCCCAGGTAGGCAAGTTGAGAAAGGGGCAAGTTTGTCTTGTAGCGCACAACAAGATTGATTTGCTCCCTGGGAAAGCGAGGGGCCCCCGACAGTTCAGGATAGGAGAGAACGTGGGCCTGGAAGTATGGATTTCAGCAAAAACGGGTGAAGGGGTTGAGCGGATGAAAGAAGCACTGGTATTGCTGCTTGTGGGAAGCCCGGATGCGGGAGAGGGAGGGTTCTACCTTACAAACCGGCGGCACAAGGATGCTATCGATAGGTCCAGGAGTAGTCTGGAGACAGCAATGAATTCCGTGAATGCTGGGGCAACCAATGAATTCGTCGCTTTTGATGTCAGAGAGGCTATTGAGGTGCTCTCAGAGATCACCGGTGAGGTAACCAACGAGGAGATCTTGAACAGCATTTTCGGCAGGTTTTGCATTGGCAAATAGGAAAATGTTTCACGTGAAACATTCTGGATGTGAGAGAAAAGCAACGATTTGATATCCTTGTTGTGGGTGGTGGACACGCCGGCATCGAGGCGTCTCTAGCTGGGGCGAGGATGGGGTGTGCGACTGGCCTCATTACCATGGATATTGAGGCAATCGGTCGCATGTCCTGCAATCCTGCTATTGGTGGGACAGCCAAGGGGCATCTGGTGAGGGAGATAGACGCACTGGGGGGTGAAATGGGGAAGCTGGCCGATTCAACAGGTATCCACTTCAGATTGCTGAACAGATCGAAGGGGCCGGCCGTCTGGTCGCCCCGGTGTCAGAGTGATAGGGAGTGGTACAGTAGAGAAGCGAAGCGAAGAGTTAAGACCCAAGAAAACCTAACCATCATCCAGGAAAGCCTGAGCGATATCATTGTTGAGAATGGGTCGGTCGCAGGGATCATGACAACGGGTGGAGAGAGGATCGGGTGCAAGTGCTTGGTTCTATGCGGTGGGACGTTCCTGAATGCGGTCATGCACACGGGGGAACTGGTCTTGGTGGGTGGCAGATACGGGGAGCCGGCGTCGTCGGGGCTGACGGAACGGTTTGCTCAGCTCGGTTTTGCCACCGGAAGGCTGAAAACAGGTACGCCGCCCAGGCTGCGGATTGCCTCAGTTGATTTCAGCCTGACGGAAGAACAGTTGCCGGATGAACCCGCCCGCCCGTTTTCCTATCAGAGTCAACGCATTCTGAATCGTCAGATTCCCATGTATCTGACACATACAACAGCTGAGACACACAGGATCCTGAGGAGCGGCTTTGATAGGTCGCCGCTGTTCCTGGGTCGGATCAAAGGTGTAGGTCCCAGATACTGTCCATCAATAGAGGACAAGATCAACAGGTTTGCAGAGCGCGAGAGGCATCAGATCTTCTTGGAGCCAGAGGGGTATGCATCCGAGATTCTCTACGTGAACGGTTTTTCCACAAGTCTGCCCGAAGACGTGCAACGTAGAGCCATTGCCACCATACCCGGCCTGGAGCGGGCAGAAATGCTCAGGCCCGGGTATGCGGTGGAGTACGATTTTTTCCCCCCCCACCAGCTGGAGCACACGCTGGAGACGAAGCGGATAAGGGGACTCTTTTTCGCCGGTCAGATCAACGGCACAAGCGGATACGAGGAGGCGGCGGGACAGGGCCTGATTGCCGGCATCAATGCCGCCATAAGGGTGAGAGGGGGTGATCCGTTCGTATTACGGCGGAGCGACGCGTACATTGGTGTTATGATTGATGACCTAATAAACAAGAGTACGGAGGAGCCATACAGGATATTTACCTCCCGGGCCGAGTACAGGCTGAAACTACGGCAAGACAATGCAGACTCGCGACTCATGAGGTTGGGCCACGATAAAGGGCTGGTACCGGATTCAGTTCTGGCGCGGCTCCAGCAAAAGGAGCGGCGCATTGATGATGCAAAAGCGTTCCTCAGGGAAAACCGTGTTTCACCTTTGGAAGTGAGGAAATTGATGGAAGAAAAGGGGGAAAGTCCCATCCGGGAGAGTGAATCGCTCTACCAGTTTCTGAAGCGGCCCGAAGTTGATATAAATGACATCTGTGACCTTCCCTCTGCGCAGCATGATAAGCGTCTGATAACGCTCCGGGACGATCTCGTGGCCAGCGAGCGTGTGAATATCGAGGTAAAGTATGAAGGATACTTGAAACGACAGGAGATACAGGTTCGGCAGTTTGAGAAGAACGAAAACATACGAATTCCCCTCGACTTTGACTTTTCTTCTCTTAACTCCATCAGCAACGAGGGAAGGGAGAAGTTGGAGAGGGTTCGACCAAGGTCTATCGGGCAGGCGTCGCGTATCAGCGGGATAACGGTTTCCGATGTCTCCGTTTTGATGATTAATCTCCTGCGCTGATGTTTCACGTGAAACAGGAGGACCAGTGGACCATCCTCAAGAGTTTCTCAGGATCTGCCGGAAGAACGGTCTGCCGGTTGACGCCGGGCAATTCGAGCTGGTTCGTCAATATGTTGACCTGCTGAGCACGTGGAACTCAAAAATCAACCTTGTCTCTCGGCGGGATGTTGAGAACATCTGGTTCAGCCACATCCTCCATTCTCTTGCACCCTGGTTCCATGTTTGGCTACCTTCCGGCTGGGCCATTCTGGATATCGGTTCGGGCGGGGGACTCCCCGGGATTCCCCTGGCCATCCTGCGGACCGACCTGAGCATTGTGCTTCTGGATTCGATACAGAAAAAGACGAAAGCCCTGACAGAAATCTGTACCGAGCTAGAGCTACCGAACGTGCAAGTGCTGAATGGCAGAGCTGAAGACGTTGGGACCAAGGGGGAATACGCGTCGCGGTTCTCTGCGGTACTGGCACGTGGAGTTGCCCCGTTGGTCGATCTCATTCGCTGGTCCAGACCGTTCCTGCGCAGGCAGGAGGGAGAGCCAACCAGGAACGGAGAGCAGAGAGACCGGGCGCCAAAGAGACTGTTGGATGCACCCTGTCTTCTGGCATGGAAGGGAGGAGATCTGGAGGATGAAATCGAACATGCGTCCAGAAAGTTTCACCGGGAGACGATTGACGTTCTCCCTCTTGTCATCGAGGGAGGTCACTCGCCCGGTTTTGAAAAGAAACAGCTGGTCGTTGTCAGGTTTGAGTGAGAAGCTGCAGGGTTGCCGTTTAGATCGGTCGAAGCTGACCTTGAGGCGGATCTTCTTCCCCGCGCGGGGGACGACGTGCTGATGTCCTGAACGCTTCGTATCTTCTTCCAGTCAATTTCATTCATTCCACACTTCCGTTATTGCGATATGTCCAAGGCATCTCTTTCTGACGCTCTCTCCCGACTGCTGACAGAACAACGAAACCCCGACTCGATGGATCTGGATCTTCTCTCCACCCGGGGTATTCTTCGGCTCATCAATTCGCAGGACAAGCTCGTTCCAATCGCTGTAGAGCGAGAGATACCATATATAGAGAGAGCGGTGGATCTGGTTGTTGCTTCTCTACGAGGGGGTGGACGTCTTCTCTATTTTGGTGCTGGAACCAGCGGGAGACTGGGTGTGGTTGATGCGTCGGAATGTCCTCCGACGTTTGGAACAGATGCAAACCTTGTTCGGGGGGTGATAGCCGGGGGTAACAGAGCGATGTTTCGTTCACAGGAAGGTGCCGAGGACGATATCAGCCAAGCCCGGAGAGACGTAGATGCAGAAGGGGTGTGTGAAAGAGATACGGTGTGCGGGATCGCGGCAAGCAGGAGAACACCCTATGTGGTTACCGCGGTGGCCCGTGCGCGTGAGCTGGGTGCCCGGACAATCTATGTGACAACCAATCCGCGATCGGAGTTCGATCTGGCGGTCGATGTGGCCATCTGTCCGGAGGTTGGCCCGGAGGTCCTTATGGGATCGACCCGAATGAAATCGGGCACAGCACAAAAACTGGTGCTCAACATGGTTACGACAACGGCCATGGTCAGACTGGGGAAGGTATATGAGAACATGATGGTGGATCTCCAGCTCACCAACAACAAGCTTGTGGAGCGGGCAAAAAGGATAATCATGTTAGCAACGGGTGTGGATTACACGACCGCGGAGGAGCATCTGCGGGGAGCCGAAGGGCATGTAAAGACGGCGCTCGTGATGATCCAGGCTGGAGTATCGGCCGGCGAAGCCCGGCGCCTCATCGAAGAGGCCGATGGGTTTGTCAGACTGGCCGGACGCAAGCGATCGTAGCTGTCGGTGGCCCCAATAGGAGGTCTCCCCGGCCCGCGTGTTCAGGTACGATTACACGGGGTGGGGGGGGGCGTTGTGCGTCAACTATCTCTGCTATGATTGAACATCTCAAGGAAGCGGTAACAGGGCTCCCAGCATTCACCCAGCTGCTGGATCGTGCAAAGAGAATGACGGCAGGGAGTTCTGTCGTCCTCGGCGGTGTTAGCGGTTCACTGTCTGCTGTCCTGCTGTCGTGCCTCCAGGAGCGGCTCCAGCGTCAATTCGTTATCGTCTCACGCGACAGGGAGACTGCCGAACGCTGGCGCGATGACTGTGCTCAGTGCCTGGGGAAGGACGCTGTGCAGTTCTTTGGCGCCGGCCACCGGCGTGGCGGCGGAGACAATGTGCGGGATACCGCTGACACCGCGGCACTCCGCTCAATGCTGCTTCACCAGACATCCGTGATTGTAACCTACCCCCGCGCCCTTCTTGTTCCGCTACCTCCTCCGGCTGCCGCTGCGGGAAGGTTCTTCACTGTGGAGGAGGGGAGTGAGGAACCCTTCTCGCGTCTGATCGCGAGGCTGGAGACGCTGGGCTTTGAGAAGAAAGATTATGTTGAACAATACGGAGACTACGCGCAGCGCGGAGGTATTCTCGATATATATCCTTTCGCGGGTGAGAATCCGGTACGACTCGAGTTCTTTGGTGATCTTCTGGAGTCTATCAGGGAATTCGATGTGCTGTCGCAGAGATCTATACGGGAGCTTGCCGCTGCAACCATTGTAGCCGATCTCCTTCCGGATGCTGAAACAGGTGAACCACTATCGTCGGGCCAGACCACCCTCTTTGACTACGCCGGGCGAACCGTAGTCGTCGTTCTGGAGGAGCCGGAGCTAATTCAAACGGTCTCCGGACATCCATATACAGAAGAACATTCCCTCACGATCTCGCGTGAGGCGATCGCCCGTCGGGTTGACGAGCTTCCACAGGTTCACTTCCGACCCACCGGTGGCAGCTCGCGGGTTGATGTAGATTTCCGCTCCGCACCTCAACCGGCATTCAATGCCAGCGTCAAGCTTCTCCGGGCAGCGCTTGCAGATCTACTCCGGCACCAACATGCGGTGATTATCTCGTGTGACAGCCCTTCGGAACAGCAGAGGCTCAAGGAACTGCTGAGCTCGATCGAAGGCGAGACCATGGAGCCCGGGTCCGCGCGGCTGATCGATGATGCAGTTGACCTCGAAAGGCTAGAGTTCTCCCGTGAAACATTGCACGAAGGATTTGTAATCCCGGAGGGAAGACTGGCGTTTTTCACCGAACACCAGATCTTCAATCGGTTGAAGCGGAGAGGTAAGAGGAGAAGACCGACGTTCAGAGGCTTCACCGATCGGGATGTTCATCAGCTTCGGAGGGGTGACTTCGTTGTTCACGAGGAGTACGGCATCGGGAGATTCGAGCGGCTGAAGAAGATCAAAGTCAATAATGTCGAGCAGGAAGTAATAACGGTCCGATACGAGGGAGACGACACTCTCTATGTCAATCTGAACTACATTAGCAGGCTGCAAAAATATTCCTCAAAAGAAGGTCATACCCCGAGATTGTCGCGACTGGGTAGTCCCGACTGGAACCGGCTGAGATCGCGAGCAAAAAAACGCGTCAAAGATATTGCTCGCGAACTGATTGCGCTCTACGCGAAACGGAAGCAGTCGCCCGGCTTCGTTTTCCCCGGGGATGCGCTGTGGCAGAGAGAGCTGGAGGCATCCTTCATGTACGAGGACACGTTCGACCAGGCAAAGGCCACACATGAGGTCAAGCAAGACATGGAGGAAGCGTTCCCCATGGACAGACTGATCTGCGGCGATGTGGGGTTTGGAAAGACAGAGGTGGCTGTGCGTGCGGCGTTCAAGGCTGTGCTCGGGGGAAAACAAACAGCCGTGCTCGTACCAACGACAATCTTGGCGATGCAGCACCAGAAGACATTTGTTGACCGGATTTCGCGGTACGGTGTGAACGTTCAGGTGTTGTCCCGGTTCAAAACAAAAAAAGCACAGGCAGCTACTCTCGATGGCCTCAAGGCGGGATCGGTGGATATTGTGATCGGGACGCATCGGCTCCTCTCACGAGACGTGGTTTTTAAGAACCTTGGCCTTCTGATTGTTGATGAGGAGCACCGGTTTGGGGTTGCTGCGAAGGAGAAGCTACGACAGCTGCGGGCCGATGTCGACACGCTGGCGCTGACAGCGACCCCTATACCCCGGACGCTTCATTTTTCCCTTATGGGTGCGCGCGACCTGTCAATTATTGGGACGCCGCCGAGAAATCGACTTCCCATTGTGACGGAGATCAGGGGCTGGGACGACGAGCTCATTAGAGAGGCGGTGGTGAGGGAGGTTGACCGTGGAGGCCAGGTCTATTTTGTCCACGATCGTGTACGGAACATCGAGGAAATAACGGAGCGGGTACAGGACCTCCTTCCAGGTGTGCGAATCCAGTACGCACACGGGCAGATGAGTGCGCGAGACCTGGAAGAGGTTATGGTGGAGTTTCTGGAACGGAAGGTCGATGTTTTGGTTGCGACGAAGATCATTGAATCGGGTCTGGATATCCCGAACGTGAATACCATTATCGTAAACAGAGCCGACCGATTTGGCATGGCGGAACTGTATCAGCTGCGTGGGAGGGTTGGGAGATCGAACGTGCAGGCCTATGCCTATTTGCTCGCGCCGCCGGTGTCCATGATGCCGAATTCAACAGTGCAGCGATTGCGAGCAATGCAGGAATTCACAGAGCTCGGCTCGGGATTCAATCTTGCCATGCGCGATCTGGAAATTCGCGGTGCTGGAAACCTTCTGGGAAGCGAACAGAGCGGCTTTATCGAGAGCATGGGTTTCGAGACGTACACGAAGATCCTCGAAGAGGCGGTGCTGGAGGTGAAGCAGGGTGAGTTTCAGGATCTGTTCCGTGGTGAACGTCCGGGTCCACAACGGCTCGAGGGGACAGTGGTGGATGTGGACTGTGATGCATACATTCCGGAATCGTATGTCGAGAACGACCAGGAACGGCTCACACTCTACCGGCGGCTGTATGACCTGACGAGTTCCGTTCAGCTTGCGGAGGTCGTGGAAGAAATGAAAGATCGGTTTGGAAAACATCCCGCGGAGGCAGAGAACCTCTTTGGTGCTATTGCGGTAAGAATCGAAGCGGCAAGGATCGGCTTCTCGAAGGTGCGCATCGCCGAAAATGCTGTGGAGCTGGAATTCCCGCCGGAGGGAGATTCCAATTTCTATGACGGTGAGAGCTTTCAGCAGATCATGTCTGCCATTCCAGGGCTCAAGGCACAGGGTGCTCGCCTGCAGAAGGACGGTGAGTCTCTCCGGCTCACAGTGACCCGGGCCATCTCCACAGACTCACCGAACCCGACCATCGAGGTTCTCCAACTGCTTGACAGTCTCGCCGGTGGGTAAGTCCAACCCGGTTTGTAATCTCCCCCCAACCCAAATCCCCTCATTTTGACTATTTTTCGCCTGTGTCACTTGACATTCAAGCCCAATTCCGTATCTTAACTTCACGCAGTGGGTAAAAGTGGGTACCTGGTGGGTAGAAATTTGCTCGTATAGGCCGATATGTCCTCCTTCAAGGGTTCATACGAATACTCTGTTGACAACAAGGGTCGAATCAACATACCGGCCAGACTGCGACGCTACGTCTCGCTGGATGCAAAGGATACGTTTGTTGTCACAAGAGGCTACGAGCAGTGCTTGTTTGTCTATCCTCTGGACGAGTGGAATACACTCGAGCAATCCATCCGTGAGCTCAGCACTACCAATCCGAAACACAGATTCTTTATGCGCACCCTGCTTGAGCGGGCCACAGAGTGTCAGCTCGACGGCCAGTCCCGCATTACCATACCGAAAGAGCTTCTCCAATTTGCCGGAATCGAGAACGAGGTGCTGATCCTCGGGGTCCTCGAGCGGATCGAGGTATGGAATCCGTCAGTCTATCGTGAGTACCAGAAGTCGCAGTCTGAAAGCTACGAAAACGTTGCACAGACAGTTCTGCAAAAGTAGCTTCGTGGTTCACACTGTGCACAGTCATTGTCCTGTAGAGTGAGAGCTGTGTCTTTTCATGAACCGGTTCTCTGCGAAAAGACGGTAGACTATCTGCTAACCGATCTCGGCGGGATCTATGTGGATGGAACCGTCGGCGGCGGTGGTCACGCCGAGGCAATCTGCAGGCGGTTGGTTCCACGGGGTCGATTGATATGTTTTGATGCGGATGACGACGCAATCGATCATGCACGTAAGCGTCTGAGAGAATACGGCGGGGCTGTCTCCTTCGTACACGCGAACGCCAGTTGCCTGGCCGCAGAGCTTGATGGACGTGGGATCGGTGCTGTCAGCGGCATACTGCTCGATCTCGGTGTGTCATCGTTCCAGATCGACAGACCTGAGAAAGGATTCAGCTTCCAGGCGGACGGCCAGCTGGACATGCGGTTTGATCGCAGGCAAGACCTGACGGCCCGGGATGTAGTGAATGCATATGCGGAGGATGCTCTCGAGCGGATCATCCGTGAGTACGGTGAGGAGAGGTACTCCCGGAAGATTACAAAGGCTATTATCGCGCGCAGACCTCTCTTGACGAGTAGAGAGCTGTGTACTGCGGTTTCCTCAGTTGTCGGTGGGCGGTTTTTGACAAAGTCCTTGGCGCGCGTCTTTCAGGCGCTGCGGATAGAGGTGAACGCGGAACTTGCCAACCTTTCTAGAGTTCTCCTCGACTCGATGGCAAAGCTCGAACCCGGGGGGCGGCTGGTTGTCATTGCCTACCACTCGCTTGAGGACAGGATAGTCAAGAACTTTTTGAAGAGGGAGTCCGCAAGGGTTGTTCGCTCTCCTCACGTATATGTGCCTGATGAGGAGCGGCTGCCCGCGTTGCAGATTCTGCATCGGAAACCCGTCATTCCCGACGCTGAGGAAATACGGAGCAATCCACGGGCGCGTAGCGCCAAGATGCGGGTAGCTACACGTCTTCGGGTACCCGGGGACCACTATTGATGGATGTACAGCCGAACCAGGAAACGCTGACCAGACCGAATCGTCAGCCATACCGGGAACACCGGTATGTGTACGGCGGTGACCCACGCATTGCCACCGGCGGGTTTCTTCCCCGCGCGAACAAAAAGGTCACCGGAAGACGAAAGTCTACGTTTAGTCTCCTGCTCGCTCTTGTTATTGCCGGTGTTGCCATTGTGTACTACGTCAACAACATCATCGTGGTGAACCGGCTGGCGTATGATATCAACCGGTTGGAAGTGCGGCATGACTCGCTGACCCATGCAAACGGTGTGTTGCGCGCTGAAGTGAGCAAGAAATCATCCCGCGGTCGCATCAGTGCATTTGCCGCCAAGGAGCTGCAGCTGCAGCACCCCGCAGAACCGGCGACGTATTTTCGTATTGACCATGAACTCGCGAAAGATCTTCGCAACAGACGGAAACAACAGTGACACAGGAAAACAGAAAGCCCCGTGCGGGAAATAAGAAGAATGGGCCGGCGATGCGGCGCAGGCTCTTCTTGCGCCGGGCTGGTGTGGTGAAAGTGCTGTTCCTTCTTTTTTTTCTCGGGGTTGTTGCCCGGCTCGTTCAAATTCAGGTTGTTGATGCGTCCAGGTATCAGGAGATTGCCCGCCGTCAGCATGAGGCGGTGGTTGTACTCCCGGCTGTGCGGGGTAAGATATATGATCGGTCTACCAAACTCCTCGTTTCCAACACGTTGTTGGTGTCGTACGGTGCGGACCCGAAAAACGTGGGACCCGCCGCCGGGGATGTTGCGCGTCGGTTTGCGTTTGTCTTCAACAAAGCATCGTCGTGGTATCTCTCTCGTCTCACGGGGACCGACCGACGGTTTGTCTGGCTTGAGCGACGGGTACACCCGGAGGACTCCAAACGCATTAAGGCGTCGTCGCTCGCAGGTATCATTGAGATGACGGAACCAAAGCGCCTCTACCACTATGGTCAGCTGGGGAGTCAGATTATCGGATTCACCGACGTTGACAACAACGGCCTTGATGGAATAGAACTTTTCCTAAATGACCGCCTCAAGGGGAGGGATGGACACGTCATCATGCAGCGGGACGTGCGAGGCCGGCGGCTGCCCTCGGTGGACTATCCGCGAACGGAGCCCACGGATGGGGACGATGTCGTTTTGACGATTGATATCGGGTACCAGTCCATTGTCGAGGAGGAACTTGAAAGAGGGGTCGAGCGGACAAAAGCGGAGAGAGGTCTTGCCATTATGATGGACCCCGTGACCGGGGAAGTACTCGCGCTGGCAAACTTCCCTTCGCTAAACCCCGCGCTGGTGTCGAGGAGCCTCGGCGAGCCCTCGAAGAACAGGGTCATAACCGATATGTTCGAACCCGGCTCGGTCTTCAAACTTGTCACGGCGGCGGCCGCTCTGGAACACGGGCTGGTGAAACCGGAGCAGAAGTTCTCTGGAGAGCAGGGAGAGTACGTTATCCGTCTACCCCGGGAGAAGCCGCGAACGATAAACGATATCCACCCCTACGGGATGATTTCGTTCCGGGAGGCAATCGAACTCTCGAGCAACATCGTGATGGCAAAGATTTCAGATCGGGTGGGTGCGGAGAGGCTGTACACGATGGCTCGGAACTTCGGGTTCGGCTCCGAAACGGGGATCGAGCTCCCCGGTGAGGTTGGTGGCCAATTGAAGAAGCCGACAGAATGGTCGGGGACAACATTGAACAGCATGGCGTATGGTTATGAAGTGGGGGTAACACCGCTTCAAATAGCGGCTGCCTACGCCGCGGTGGCAAACGGCGGTGTATTGATGAGGCCGTTTGTTGTCAAACGGGTCATTGACCAGAGCGGCGAAGTTATTTTCGAGGTTCACCCCCAGAAGATTCGGAAGGTCGTATCAGCAGAGACAGCGCACACGCTCACCGGTTTTCTGGAAGGCGTTGTTGAGCAAGGCACCGGGAAATCTGCGAGAGTCCAGGGTCTTCGAGTTGCAGGGAAGACAGGTACTGCGAGGAAGTTTGTCTCCGGGAAGTATGAGCGTGGAAGCTACACAGCATCGTTCGTTGGCTTCTTTCCCGCGGAGGATCCGAAGGTTGTTTGTCTGGTGATGCTCGACAAACCCCGCGCGGGAGCGTACACCGGTGGATCAGCCAGCGCTCCAATATTCAAAGAAATTGCTCGGACAGTTTATACCATGTCTCAGCGGTTTGCCCGGTATCCATCAGGAGAGACCGGGAAAGGACACGCTGTGCCGGATGTAATGAGCCTGAAGACAGATGTCGCACGAGAACTGCTGACCTCTCAGGGCTTTGATGTAGAAGTCCAGGGAGAGGGTTCGATGGTGCGGGATCAGGATCCCGCCCCCGGGACAGTCCAGGAGAGGGGTGCGGATGTGCGGCTCCAGACCGAGGAGAATGATTCGCGGTCGCGTCCTGGGTTCACCATCATTCCGGATGTGCGCGGTCTACCCCTGCGTCGGGCGATCAACAGTCTTGCCGTCTGCCGGCTGGATGTAAGCGTCAAGGGATCGGGTGTCGTTGTGTCGCAAAGCCCGTCGCCGGGTCGGGAGGTAGCATCGGGGACACGGATAGTCGTTCGGTGCGAACCAAAGAACCTCTCGCTGGTACGGATGTGATGCACCTGGCAGAGCTTCTGGGTGACCTCCGTGCGGTGAAGCTCTTCTCAACGGGATACGGGGCGAAACCTCAATCCCACGATCTCCTCGTGAAGGGCATCCAGTACGACTCACGGAAGGTACGACAAGGCGATTTGTTCGTGGCTATTCGCGGTGGTGCCGTTGACGGCCACCTGTTCATTGACAATGCAATTCAGCGCGGTGCGGTCGTCGTGGTGGTAGAGGACGATGGTTCCGTATCCGATTCCCGGTGTGTTCATGCGGGAGTGACAAAGGTGGTGGTCCCGAATTCGCGGATTGCTCTGGCGACGCTGTCGGGAAATTTCTACGGGCACCCGTCCCGGAAGATGAAACTTCTCGGGGTAACCGGGACGAACGGCAAGACGACTACTACGCATCTTTTGAAATCAATCCTGGACAGGGGGGAAACGAAAGCGGGGCTGATCGGTACAATAGAGTACAGGGTTGGTGACGAGGCTCTCCCGGCGACACACACGACACCGGAGTCTCTGGAGCTGAACGATCTCCTGGCGAGAATGGCAGATCGTGGTTGCACATCAGTTGCGATGGAGGTCTCGTCTCATTCGCTGGTGCAACACCGTGTGCACGGTCTGGAATTCACCGCGGGAGTCTTCACAAATCTCAGCCAGGACCATCTTGATTTTCACGAGAACATGGAGCGGTACGCGGCGGCAAAGAGAACCCTCTTCGAAAGCATTCCAGAAGACGGGTGGAGTGTTGTGAACATGGACGATCCGTTTGCTGTTGCCGTCACCGGCACGACAAAGGCCCGGCAAGTAAGCTATAGCCTCAGACCCGGGGCTGATCTCCATGCGGAAGATATCCGGATGGGCATCCGGGGAATGGAGCTGTCCATCCTCCATCGAGGTGGGCGCGAGCGTCTTGTCACCGGGCTAACTGGCCGATTCAACGTTTTAAACATTCTAGCAGCGTGTGCAACCGGTGCTGCGCTGGAAATACCGTGGCCAGATATTCGTGAAGGAATCCGACAGCTCGGATCGGTCCCGGGACGATTCGAGCAGATTCCATCACCCATCGGGTGGACGGCCATCGTTGATTACGCACACACACCGGATGCGCTGCAAAACTGTCTTTGGGGAATTCGTGATATCCTCCGGCCAGAAGGGGAAGGCAAGGTCATTGCGGTATTCGGGTGTGGCGGTGATCGGGACGCTGGGAAGCGGCCGATGATGGGAAGGGTGGTGTCAGAGCTGAGCGATTTCACCATAATAACGTCGGACAACCCCCGGCAAGAAGACCCGCTTGAGATCATCCGGCAGGTGGAAGCTGGTGTGGTGCCGGGAAAAGGGGTTCAGAGAGAAGTGGATAGACGTCTGGCGATCAGGCTGGGGCTCTCAATGGCCGGAAAGGGTGACGTTGTTCTGATTGCGGGGAAGGGGCATGAGAGGTATCAGGTGGTTGGTGACAGAAGGGTTCATTTTGATGATCGAGAAGAGGTTGAGACATTTATCAGGTCTGAGCTATGAGGTTGACGGCAAACGATCTGCTCTCACTCGATCCTGGTGAGATTCTGCACCGACACCGTCTGTCAAAGAAGCGCTTCGCCGGTGTATCCACAGATTCAAGGAGGACACGGCCAGGAGAGCTTTTTGTCGCCCTGAGGGGTGAACGGTTTGATGGACATGCGTTTCTGGGCGATGCAGCAGCCAGAGGCGCAGCGGCAGCTCTCGTGGAAAGGGTACCCCGGGAGGGAAGACCGCAGGATTTCCCGCTGGTGGTTGTAGAGGATACTGTTCACGCTCTGGGTGATCTGGGGCGGCGTCACCGAAAGAAGTTCACGCTCCCGGTGCTTGCCATCGCTGGGAGCAACGGCAAGACCACCACCAAGGAGCTAGTGGCGTCCGTTCTTCAGAGGCGGTACTCCGTGCTCAGGACAGAGGGGAACCTGAACAACCAGATCGGCGTTCCATTGACGCTTTTCCGGCTCGAGAAACGGCATGATGCCGCCGTGATTGAGATCGGGACAAACCATCCGGGGGAGATTGAGTACCTGTGCAGGATTCTCGAGCCGACGCACGGCCTGATCACAAATGTCGGCAAGGAACACCTGGAATTCCTCTCTTCGCTCGAGGGTGTTGCTGCAGAGGAAGGGGCCCTCTTTGATAGCCTGGCCGGCCAGCCCGGTGCGACGGCGTTTGTCAATGTTGACGACACACGGGTAGTCGCGCGCTCGAGGAGAGTAGCGAAGAGGTTTGTTTTTGGGTTCAGCAACAGGCGCCGGGATGTACGGGGGAGCGACCTCCGGTTGAACGAACGGGGATGCCCGACGTTCCGGTTCCTGGGAGGACGTTTGAAGAAACCCGTTCCTGTGGAACTCGCGATGCCCGGCAGGCACAATGCGATCAATGCTCTTGCAGCTGCGGCCGTGGGGATCGCGTTCAGGGTGCCATCGGGGGAGATCCGGAGCGCGCTGGAAGCGTCCCGGCCAGTCGGAAAGAGGATGGAAGTCATTAAAGCTGGTGGAGTAACAATTTTCAATGATACGTACAACGCGAACCCTGATTCCATGCGGGCTGCTCTACAGACGCTTGCCCGATCGGCGGTATCGGGAAAGAGGATTGCCGTCCTTGCCGATATGCGTGAACTGGGAGCCGAGCAGGTGCAAGAACATGCTTCCATAGGAGAGGAAATCACGCGGCTCGGCATTGAGTACTTGCTGACGTATGGAGATCTCGCCAGACATATCGGCAACACTGCACACACCCGGTTTGCTGCGCACTACGAGAGGAAGAACATGCTGGCTGAGTACCTTGCGGAACTCGTTGCTCCGGGAGATGCCGTGCTGGTCAAAGGCTCACGCGGTTTACAGATGGAAGACATCGTGATATTTGTTGTTGAACTGCTCCGCGTTCAGCGGAAACCACGGGGCTGAGGAAAGATGCTCTACTACCTACTCGACAGCCTCGAGGTGCTGTACAACCCACCAGGGTTCGGACTTGTAAGGTTCATTACTTTCCGGGCGGCGGCGGCGGCGGTCACAGCGCTGATTATCTCTTTCTGGCTGGGACCGAAGATCATTCACATGCTCAACGTACGTCACGTCGGAGAGGCCGCAAAACTGGAGGCGCCGAAGACTCATCGCAGAAAAGCCGGTACGCCGACGATGGGTGGGTTGATCGTCCTTGCGTCGGTGCTGATCCCAACGGCTCTCTGGGCAAATATCGAGAACATGTATGTTGTCCTGATCTTGTTCGTGACGGCTGCGCTGGGAGGCGTTGGGTTTCTGGATGACTATCTCAAGGTCGTAAAGAAGAAGCCCAGCGGATTGATCGGTAGGTACAAGATCGCCGGTCAGGTTCTGGTCGGGCTGGTGGTGGGAGGAATCATCTACTTCTTTCCCCACTGGATTGACGCGGATCTCTGGAAGATCAGTTCTTCGACGACGGTACCTTTTGTCAAGAACCTGGAGTTTGATTTTGGCCGTCTCTATATCCCGATGGTGGTGTTTGTTATTACCGCCACATCGAATGCGGTAAACCTCACGGATGGTCTTGACGGTCTGGCGATCGGGACTGTGGGGATTGTCGGGCTGACTCTGGGGGTGATCAGCTATATTTCGGGGAACGCTCTTCTGAGCGAGTACCTGACAATACCGTTTATCCGGGGAAACGGTGAACTCGCGATCTACTGTGCAGCGCTTGCGGGGGCAGCGCTGGGGTTCCTCTGGTTCAATGCCTATCCCGCGCAGGTGTTTATGGGCGATACGGGTTCACTGGCACTCGGCGGTGCGGTCGGCGGACTTTGTGTGTTGATCAAGAAGGAACTGCTCCTGCCGACGCTCGGGGGGATTTTTCTTGCGGAGACAGTTTCGGTGATAGTGCAACGACTCTACTTCAAGTATACCAAACGAAAATACGGTGAGGGTCGGCGTATCTTCAAGATGGCTCCTCTACATCACCACTTCGAAATGTTGGGATGGCCTGAGCCGAAGATCGTCACGCGGTTTTACATTGTTGCCGTGTTGCTGATGATTCTCAGTCTGGCAACGTTTAAGGTACGGTAGGTTCCTTTGCGTGTGGAGGACATTCGCGGGAAGCGGTTTACTGTCATTGGCGGGGCACGAAGCGGCCTGGCCGCGGCGCTTCTGCTCAAGGCGCATCGTGCCGACGTGTTTCTGAGTGAACTGGCCCCGTTGGAAAAGTTGTCAGAGGTGCGGACTGAACTTGAGACGCGCGAGATCCAGTTCGAATTCGGTGGACACACCTCCCGAGTCTTCGACGCTGATGCGCTCGTTCTGAGCCCCGGTGTCCCGTCAGACGCACCGATTGTACGGGAAGCGGAAGCGAAGGGCCGGGACCTGGTGAGTGAACTCGAGGTGGCGAGCTGGTTTTCCAGGGGCCCCGTCGTTGCGATCACCGGGACAAACGGAAAGACCACCGCAACAACACTGACGGGCCACCTCTTCTCCGATGCCGGCATACCCTCGGCGGTCGCCGGAAACATCGGGACGGCCTTCTCGGAGGTCGTTGACGAGATGCCGCCGGGAGCAACAGCAATTTTGGAGGTCAGCAGCTTCCAGCTGGACCATATCCGAACGTTTCGGCCGAATGTGGCCGTGTTGTTAAATATCACTCCCGACCACCTTGATCGGTATGAGCATTCGTTTGAAAAGTACATTGCATCGAAGTGCCGGATCTTTGAAAACCAGAGTTCGGGGTGCGTCCTGGTCTACAATGACGATGATCCAGTGACTCGAACGCATGTTGCAGCCCGGGCAGCATTGGGCCTGCGGTTGCTCCCGTTCAGCCGGCAGCGAAGGGTAACAGAGGGGGCTTACATCGAAGACGGTTTCGTGGTGACGACGCTGGCGGGTAGAACGACGGAAATCATCCCGGCGGAAAACGTGGCCATTCCCGGGCACCATAACCTCTCCAACGCTATGGCGGCAACGCTCGTTGGGCAGGTTATGGGGATCTCCGGGACGTCCATCCGGGCGACACTCGAGGCCTTCAGGGGCGTGGAGCACCGGCTGGAGTCGGTACGGAGGGTCAACGGTGTGCACTTCGTGAATGATTCCAAAGCAACGAATGTGGAAGCAGTCTGGTACGCCCTACAGAGCTTCGTTTCGCCGATTGTGTTGCTGCTCGGCGGACGGGACAAAGGGAATGACTACAGCCGTCTCCACGACTTGGTAAGGGACCGCTGCCGGGCGATCATTGCGATCGGTGAATCAGCCGAAAAAGTCCGTGGATCATTCGAGCATCTGGTTCCCGTGCACATGGCGATAACCATGGGAGATGCTGTAAACAAGTGTGCGCGGTACGCGCACCCGGGAGACACCGTTCTCCTTTCGCCAGCATGCGCGTCATTTGACTGGTTCGAAGACTATGAGCACCGGGGTCGTGTCTTCAAGTCCCTGGTTTCGAAACTCACGATGTAATCTGTGCCGGATATGCAGACAGACAGAAATCATATTGATCTTCCAACGCTCTTTGCGGTGTTGACGCTCTTGGTGCTCAGTCTCGGCGTTGTTTACAGTGCGAGCTCGACATGGGCGCTCACAAGACATGGTGGAAGTGAGTGGCTCCTCGGAAAACATGCGACGAAAGTCTTTATAAGCTTTCTGACAATCTTCGTGTTTATGCGGATCGACTACAAGGCCTTCAAGAGGTACACCAAGCCCGTGCTGATTGGCGCTGTCCTCCTTCTCCTGGTGACACTCGCCATGGGAGGTGAAGTGAAGGGTGCCTCGCGGTGGTTACGGTTGGGCGATGTCGGGTTTCAACCGTCGGAGTTTGCGAAGTACGCACTGCTGTTTCATCTATGCGCGATGATGGCTGCAAAAGGGGAAGCCGTTCGGGATTTCAATAGCGGCTTTCTACCCATGCTCGTCTGGATAGGAACAGTGACGGTTCTGGTGTTGCTTCAGCCGAATTTCAGTACCGCGGCAATGACGATCGCAATCAGCTTCGTTATGCTCTTTGTCGGGCGAGCCAAACTCCGCCACGTAGCCCTCACAGTGAGCACCCTGATTCCGCTCCTGCTTGTTTTTGCTGTTGGGGCGGACTACCGGCTTCGCCGCATACTGGCTTTTCTCGCCGGCAGTGAGACTGACAGCGACGAGGCGAACTACCAGGTCTGGCAGGGGATCATAGGATTCGGGAACGGGGGAATCTTCGGACTTGGACCGGGAGCCAGCCGGCAACGGGAGGGGTTTCTGCCTCAGCCCTTTGACGATTTTGTGTACTCCATCATAGGCGAAGAGTACGGCCTGATAGGTACGGTGCTCGTGGTGGCCCTCTTTCTCATTGTCATGCTCCGGGGGATGAAGATTGCGCGATATGCGCGGGATGAATTTGGCATGTTCCTCGCGATTGGCATTACGTCGACAATCACGCTGTATGGTCTGGTAAATGCGGGCGTGGCACTCGGGGTTCTCCCAACGACCGGACTTCCGATGCCTTTTGTCAGCTATGGTGGGTCTTCAATATTCTTTTCTGCCATCGCCATCGGAGTTCTGCTCAACATCTCGAGCCAAACAGACATGTATCCGCGGCTCGCTCCGACTGCCGACGGGGTACGGCCCATGGAACCAAGCAAGTCTGCCGTGGGAAAAGTGTATTGAATGAAAAGCATCTGAGCATACTCTTTGCCGGGGGAGGAACGGGTGGACATCTCTACCCCGCGCTGGCGATTGCGGAAGAGGTCAGACGAAGGAACCCGGATGCGGCTATTACCTTTGCGGGAGCACGAGGAAAGATCGAGGAACGGGAGGTTCCGGAGAGGGGGTTTGACTTTGCGCCGCTCTGGATCAGCGGGCTGTCACGCAGATTCTCAACGGCAACGATGTTGTTTCCCTTCAGAGTGCTGATTGCGATGTGGCAGTCGTATCATCTCATACGAAGCGTCAGGCCCGATGTCGTCGTAGGGACAGGTGGATATGTCAGCGGGGCGCCGGTGTTTGTTGCATGGTTGTTGGGTGTACCGACAATGATTCAAGAGCAGAATAGCTATCCAGGGATCACAACGCGTTTCATGGCGTCCCGCGTGCGGGAGGTCCATCTCACATTTGACCGGTCGGCGCGACATCTTTCGAGAAAGGACAACATTCATTTCTCGGGGAATCCGACGCGTGCCGTGATCGGCAGACCAAACCGGAGCGAAGGGGCACGGCATCTCGGGGTTGACCCCTCGGGGAAGACGCTCCTGGTGATGGGGGGAAGTCAGGGGGCAGCCTCGATCAACAGTGCGATGCTGGGCGCTCTCCATACCCTTGTTGCTGACGGTACGCAGATCGTGTGGGCGGTGGGCGATTCCGATTATGAACGGGTGGAGAACTCTGTGCGAGGACTTCAGCCCGGTGCCAGAGGACAGGTGCATATCTACCGGTACATTGCAGAGATGGAATACGCCTATGCAGCGGCGGATCTTGCCGTTACTCGGGCAGGAGCAACGACGCTTGCGGAACTGGCACGTGCGGCCGTCCCGTCGGTGCTGGTGCCATACCCCCACGCGGCAGCCGACCACCAGATGGAGAACGCAAAGGCACTGGTAGAGTCCGGAGCATCCGTTCTCTGCAGGGACGATGAGCTCGATGTGCGGTTGCCCGGGATAGTGCGCACCCTGCTGAGCGACCCCGGGGTGCTGCGGAGAATGTCGGAGAATGCACTCGGGCTGTCTCGTCCAAATGCTGCGGGAGTGCTTGCCACAGCTGTGGAGCGTCTAGCGAAAGCATAACATGACGGATCAAGGAAAATCATTCAAATACAAACTCGATTTTTATTACCAGTCGGCTCTGATCTATCTGGTCACAATGGTTCTCTACGGCGGTATTCGGGGTAACTTCGTCGAGAAAAAGTTTGAATATGTCCTGAACGATCCGTTGATGTACGTAATCATCTTTTTCGTGTTGATGTCATTTGCCACACTCGGTCTCAACTATTTGCGAGATCGCCGTCTCATCATCACCGGGGATGCACTTGTCTTCAAGCATCGGTGGGCGGAACGACGGATCGCCGTCAGCCTCATGGAATGGCTCCACATCGGGCGCGAGGCTCGCGTCCAGACAAGCGGCCGTTTTCAGGTTATTATGTTCAAGCTCAAGGGGAAGCGTCGCATATTCCGCATCCGCGTGGGTCGGTATGAACGGGAAAAGGAGCTGGTGGCGGAGATGAACAGGCTGTCAGAGAGGGTGCCACGGCGAAAACCGCGCAGGTGGCGCAGACGGAAGGTAACGGACAGGTAAGGCGAGCATGTTTTCATCAATCAAGAAGCTTCATTTCGTTGGCATTGGCGGAATAGGAATGAGCGGTATCGCCGAGATTTTGCTCGATCAGGGGTTTGCCGTTACCGGATCGGACAAAGCGGAGAGCGACAACACAGAACGGCTCCACACGCTTGGAGCGCAGATCGCGATCGGCCACGATGCGGAAAATGTGGGTCCAGATGTTGACGTTCTGGTCTATTCCTCGGCCGTTACGCCCGAGAACGCTGAACTTGTCGCAGCACAGAAGCGAAACATCCCGGTGATACGCAGGGCGGAAATGCTTGCTGAGGTCATGCGTCTGAAATATGGTATCGGTATTGCCGGTACACACGGGAAGACGACGACCACATCGATGGTTAGCCTGGTGCTGATCGAGGGAGGGATCGATCCGACGGTTATCGTCGGCGGGAGACTGCGTGGACTGGCCGGGTCGAATGCCAGACTGGGACAGGGAGACTTCATTGTGGTCGAGGCGGACGAGTTTGATCGGTCGTTTCTCTCCATCACGCCGACCATCGCCGTGCTGACGACGCTGGAAACCGACCATCTCGACTGTTACAGGGACCTAGAAGACATCAAGTCCGCGTTCATTCAGTTCGCGCGCAAGGTACCCTTCTACGGATTCGTTGTTCTCTGTCTTGATGAGCCAGCCCTGCAGGAGATCATACCCAAGCTGAAAAAGAAGATTATCACGTACGGCTTCAATCAACAGGCTGATCTACAGGCTGTGGATATCCTCCACCAGGAGAGCACCTCCCGTTTTTTGGTGGTCCATGAGGGAAGAGATCTCGGCCAGATCACGCTGGAGATTCCGGGGAAACACAACGTCCAGAATGCTCTAGCGGCGATTGCGGTTGGATTGCAGCTCAACGTCCCTTTTGAGAAAGTCAAGACGGGTATCGAGAAATTCAGTGGCGTGTTCCGCCGTTGGGAGCAGAAGGCGGACATCCGGGGGGTCACCGTCATCGACGACTACGCGCACCACCCAACTGAGATCCGGGCGACTCTCGAGGGAGCCAAGGCCGGCTGGCGGCGGCGCGTAGTCTGCGTGTTTCAGCCGCATCTCTATTCACGGACCAGGGATTTCTACGACGATTTTGGCAGATCGTTCTTCAATGCGGACGTCCTTGTCATTACCGATGTCTATCCGGCACGGGAGGAGCCTATCCAGGGGGTGAGTGGGGAGCTGGTTGCCAACGCGGCAAAGGAGTTCGGCCACAAACAGGTTCACTATGTTCCGGACAAGAAAAATGTACCCGATTTCCTTATGAGCATGAAACGCCAGGGTGATATCATCATTACGATGGGCGCCGGGGATGTCTGGCGATATGGGGAAGAGTTCGTAACTCGATTGGAGGCGGAGGGATGAAGCAACCGCGTCCAAAAAAGCGGCAACGCCTGTGGGTTGGTGGAGCAGTGATGGCCGGTCTCGTGGCCGTGGTTATTGCCGTGACGTTCGGCGCGAATCTCTGGAAACACGATCTCCGCGTGGCGTATGTCAGAACCGCCGGCAATCGCGTTGTCTCATCGGAAGAGATTCTCCGGTCTGCCGCGATAAAGCGCGACACCCGGCTGTTTGATGTTGATCTCTTCGCCGTCGAAGAGCGGGTGCGGAAAAATCACTTTTTCAGATCGGTCTCGGTGAACAGGAACGCACCCGATGCCATTACCATTGCTGTGGTCGAGAGAACTCCGGTTGCGGTGTTACCCGGGGAAAACCTGCTCACCATCGACGACGAAGGTATGGTCCTTCCGTACACGGCATCGGAGTACACGTTTGACCTCCCTGTACTCACGGGATTGCTGTCTGGGCACGATCTGAAACCCGGCCGGCACCTCTCGTCCGAAACTGTGCGAGAGGCCCTGTCTGTTCTGGCTGTTGCACGGGAGATAGGAGAAGACGCGTACCGACGGATCTCCGAGCTTCATTTCCGTAAGGATGGTGAGCTGATTTTGTTCACGTCGGAAAGAGGCATTCCGGTTCTTTTCGGCAGGGGGGAAGTGGTGAACAAGTTGATCAAGCTGGACGGGTTCTGGAAGGAGATTGTCAGCCGCCGCGGACCTCAGGATCTTGTGTATGTCGATGTGCGCTTCACGGACCAGGTTGTTGTTCGATGGAATTGACCGTACTACCACAAAGGACGTGTTATGGATAACATCATTGTAGGTCTGGATATCGGTACCACGAAGGTGTGCGCGATTGTCGCGGGGACGGATGAGCAGGGGCGTCTAAACATTCTCGGTATTGGTCGCAGCCCCTCCGATGGGATAACCCGTGGTGTGGTGACGCACATTGACAGGACGACCAACTCCATCATGAACGCAATCGAGGAAGCCCAGACCTCGTCAGGGGTAAAAGTGAAGTCGGTCATCGTGGGAATCGCCGGCGATCACATCCAGAGCTTCCAGAGCCGGGGGGTGATCGGGATCAGCGGGCCCGACCACGAGGTCACCCAGGCTGATATTGACAGGCTGGTTGACGATACGAGACGTGTTGCCCTCCCTTCGGACAGGAAGATCATCCATGTCATACCCCAGGAGTTTATCATCGACGGCCAGGACGGGATTTACGACCCCCTTGGGATGTCAGGGGTGCGCATGGAAGTGAATGTGCACATCATTACGGGTCTGGTGAGTGCCGCGCAGAACATCTACAAGTGTGTGCAGCGAGCGGGACTGGAAGTGAGCGAAATGGTCCTCGAACCGCTTGCCTCCAGCTACGCAGTTCTGGATGAGGAGGAGAAGGAGGTCGGAATAGCCCTTATCGATGTCGGCGGAGGGACCACGGACCTTGCGATCTTTGAAGAGCGGACGATTCGTCATACGGCGGTCATCGGTATTGCGGGGAGGAAAGTAACGGACGATATCAGAAAGGGGCTGGGGATCCTCCACGACCAGGCGGAGAAACTCAAGCGCGACCAGGGACATGCATATGTACCCGGTGTGGCCAACAATGAACCCATCGTGCTTCCCGGGGTGGGGGGGCGTGCGCCGATAGAGATAGACATGCGGTTGCTGGCTCAGATTATCCAACCGCGCATGGAGGAGGTGTTCGAAATCGCCGCGCTGGAAATCAAGCGTTCCGGCTATTCCAGGCACCTCTCGGGAGGCGTCGTCTTGACTGGCGGCGGCGCTCTGATCAAGGGTACTGCCGACCTTGCGCGGGAGATCCTCGGCATGCCGGTGAAGATCGGGATTCCGTCAGGCTTTTCCGGCGGACTCGTGCGGGAGATCAGCAATCCGGCCTACGCGACAGCCGTGGGATTGGTATATCACGGGGTCCGGCACCGGGAGCACTACAATGCCGGCGGTAGCCTCAAGCGTGAAAAGAGCATGTCCGGGGTGGCCAAGAAAATGAAGGAATGGTTTGATCAGCTATAGGAAAAATCTTTAAAGAGTGTATCTTGTTATATCCAAGGAGGAATACCAGTGATCGAGTTCGATAACGGCTTCGATCGTGGAGCAAAGATTCGTGTTGTAGGGGTAGGTGGTGGTGGGGGGAACGCCCTCAACAGCATGATCGACAAGGGGCTTCACGGTGTAGATTTCTATGCTATTAACTGCGACCTCCAGGCGCTGGAACGCAGTGTGGCTACCAATAGGATTCAAATAGGGAAGAACCTGACACGCGGGCTCGGGGCCGGTGCTGATCCATCGATTGGCCATCGTGCGGTTGAGGAGGACCGGGACGAAATCACACGCGCAATGACGGGAAGCGATATGGTTTTCATCACGGCGGGGATGGGTGGTGGAACGGGAACCGGAGGAGCCCCGATCGTGGCGAATATCGCAAAGAGTCTTGATGCCCTTGTGGTGGGCATCGTGACGCTCCCGTTCCGGTGTGAGGGGAAGAAACGGATGGCGCAGGCGGACGCCGGCATCCAGGAGATGAAAAAGCAGGTGGACACGCTCATAGTGATTCCGAATCAGAAGCTTCTTTCTATTGTCGAGCCGAGGACGCCGCTCGAAGAAGCCTTTGATGTTGCAAATCAGGTTCTCTACGGTGCCACCAGGGGAATCTCCGAGTTGATTACCGTGCCCGGACTTATCAACGTTGATTTTGCGGATGTGCGCACGGTCATGCGTGAGATGGGAGATGCGGTGATGGGTTCCGGCGTGGCCAGCGGTGAGAACAGGGCGGTGGAAGCCGCGCATGCCGCAATCTCAAGCCCGCTGCTTGAGGATGTCTCCATCTCGGGGGCCCAGGGGGTGCTTGTGAACATCACGGGCGGTGCTTCCATGTCGCTGTTTGAAGTGGAGGAAGCCACACAGATCATACACGAAGCGGCCGGGGACGATGCAAACGTCATCCTTGGTGCCGTTGTGGATGGGGACATGTCCGAAGACCTCATGGTCACGGTGATTGCGACCGGGTTTAACCGTCCGGGGATCGCGCCAACCGGTGCGCGACAGGTCAAGCCCGTGCGTGTCGTGGATCGCATCCCGACTGGTGTTGAAGATCTGCAGAAGTTCGACGAGCCCGCCTACATTCGGCGGGGGATAGACATCAACGTCAACCCCTACCGGGACGAAGGAGATCAACCAGAGAGCCGTGAAAAGATCGACAAAAATGATCCCGAAAAGCCGGCCTTTTTGCGAAAGATTATGGACTAGTTCACACGTCTGACCCGAACCTCCTCGGATCAGGCATCCCGGTCATGGCCGGGATGCTTTTTTTTCGGACCGATCTGGTTATGGCTGCCCGGGTGGACACGATATACAACAGATGGAGGATGACCGCATGAGTAACGACACCAAACCTGCTACCGGCATGATATCGTGGGTAGACCTGACTGTTCAGGACGCCAAAGCCATCAGGGAATTCTACAAGGACGTTGTCGGCTGGAAGCCGGAGCCCGTATAGATGGGGGAGTATGACGATTTCACCATGAACACACCAGCGGGGACCGCACCGGTTGCCGGTATTTGCCATGCCCGCGGTACCAACGCTGATCTCCCACCGCAGTGGCTTATCTACATTGTCGTGGAAGACATAAACAGGAGCATCAAGCGGTGTGTTGAGCTTGGCGGGAAACTCCTCGCGGGACCGAAGTCGATGGGAGACCAGGGATCGTACTGCGTTATCCAGGATCCCGCGGGAGCTGCAGCGGCCTTCTTTCAACACGGGACTTGAGGCCGCTCCATTTTACTCTGCAGACCACATGAAGAAGGCCCAGGTGTTTATCCGGGCCTTTTGCGAACCAGAGCGCTTCTCATGGTCTATTACTTCGGGGGAAAGTCAGAGAGGATATCCGTTACGAGTCTCTCTATATTCTTCTGGCGTTCGTTGCTGCTGGGTTCGTTTCGTACCGTTCCCTTTGCTAACCCCCGCCACCTGAGCTGTTTCTCCTGAGGGTCGACAAAGTCGATGACCAGAGTTCCCTCGTCGTAATAGCTGACATCCACACGACCACCGTACGGTCCCCACCATGGGTCATACCATCCATAAGAACCCCAGTCGGTGACGCGCATCTTCTCCTTCATGCCGGCATGTGTCACGACGATGAAGTCCGCTTCCTGCTCGTCAACCTTCGTGAATCCCCGGCCTGCCAGCGCTTTGTCGATTGCAGCGATCACACTTCTCTGGAGCAACGGATCAGCGGCGAGCGCGTCCCCCGGGATGTTCTTCCCTGAGTACCATGCATAGTCTTTGTATTTGCTGAAATCGGTGGATGGGTCATAGTCGGACGAGATGGAGACTGAGGAACATGCAGCGAGTCCCAGGGCCACAGCAACCAGCATCAACGCTATAATGGATTTCATGGAACGATCTCCCGATCATTGAACTTCACGAATATATTCAAAGACTTCACACCCCCCAAGAGGGAGTCAACTACCACGAACATCTTTCACGCAAAGCAGCGCCGCGGCCATCTCGGGGTGATTGCGTGTGAAAAGGTAGTGGGACGCGACCGAGATCACTCCACCGAGGGCACGAGGGCGGATGCGCTGTTTGTGGCCGCTTCCGCGTAGCGTTCTGTGTCCGTGCATGCCAATCACTTTGAAGCCCAGGTGATGCATTTCTGCGCTGTCCCAACCCGAGAGGTGTTCCTGAAGATCGTTGTCGTGGCTTTCCTGCTCCAAGTAACCGTTCGGAGTGAAGAAGAGAATACGCTTTGACGCAATGCGATCCATGGCACCGATGAGATTGAGGCCTTCTTCCTTTTGGAGATGTTCCAGGAGATCCAGCGCAACGACACAGTCGAACTGGTTTTCTGAGAAAAGGGTGCCAATTTCCTCTGCTCTGCCGGAGCGGAATTCACTGTGGGTACGAGCTTCCCTGGCCCGCTCGAGGGTGGGCGCATGCGCTTCGAGTCCCACCGTGTGGTCGAAGTCGAGCCATTGGACGGGAGACACCGCTCCGCACCCGATGTCAAGGCACGACCGGCAATCGGAGAGAATCCTTGCCATTTCCCGGACATAGATAAACGTTGCAACCTGGGGATAGCATACTCTGAAGAGCTGGAGTGGAGAGAGCTTCATTTCGTATGCTATTCTCTGTGAGTGCTGTAGCGGATGACATGCACCTTTTCGAAGGTGATCAACCCCCCGCCCAACATATTCTCGAGGGTAGGCAACACGCTGCGTATCTTCTCCTCACTGTCAACAACCTCGATAACAATGGGGAGGTCCTGGGAGAGGCGCAGGATGGTGTCGCGGTGAACAAAACGCGAGTGTGCGCCAAAACCCTATGTGCCATGCAATACCGTGGCCCCGGCGAAGCCTTCCTTCTTGAAGAGTTCCACGAGTGTGTCGGTGAGCGGGCGGCCGTGCCAGCGGTCGCGCTCACCAATGAAGATGCGCATCAGGACCTGTTCACCTTCCATCGCTTTCATAGTGCACCTCGCAGGTAAAGGATCCAGCGCGCAGCCAGGATCCCGAAAAGCACAAATAAGAGACCGCCGACCACGTTGAGCAGAATGTTGGAAAGTCCCCCAACCCAGTCTGCGGACTCTATGGCACGGAATGTTTCCACGCCGAACGTGGAAAAGGTAGTAAAGGAGCCGAGAAAACCGATGGTAATTCCAATTCTGGCTTCAGGTGGCAACCATCCGGTCCTACCCGAAACCTCTGTTGCAAGGCCGAGGAGGAAGCAACCCAGGAGATTTACCGCGAGGGTGCCCCTGGGAAGGCGGGTCCCGGCGATCGTGTGTACGAGACCGGAAAGACCGTATCGTGTCAACGCACCGGCCGCTGCAGCCACTGCAATCCAGAAAAGTGTCACGCTGTGTGGGCTCCTTTCGGGTGTCGGTTGCTGTTCACTACATACGTAGAGTAAACCCGAGGATGAAACCGAGCCGGTTGAATTCTGTCTCTACGGGGACCTGGCTCGAAGTAAGTGTCGGACGCGGCTCGAACCGGAGCAGAGGTTGAGATGTTGCATATGTATCGCCGCCAAAGGCATAGGCTATTCCGAGCGTTAACTCCAGCGTGGGCACGATGAAAGACACTCCCCCCGTGAGGTGATTCAGATCGAAGTCGGCGATGTTCACGGAGGACGTGCCGCCGCCGGGGATGTATGAACGGTCAACTAGAAACGATTTGTACAACGAAAAAAATCTGCTCAACGTATGGTGAACACCTATTCCGTAATTGAGAACCGAAGACCGTTTCTGTGTGAGCGAGATGGAAACCGGCTCACCAGATGTTTGTGACATGAAATCTTCCGTTTTGAGGATATCGTATTCATCGACTCCGTTAAACCACTCGAGCGAGAGATACAACGATGTGGAGTTGAATTCATATGCTGCACCGACAGCGATGAAAATGGGGGACTGGTAGCGGGAGGTCAGGTCCTTCTGATAGTTGCTCGCCAGTTGAGCGAATCCGCCGGCTGAGTCGGCAATTACCGCCGATCGGTTCACCATTACCCACCCGCTTGTGTTAAAGAGGTTTATGCTGGGTGTCGTCAGCGTGACGCCAAAACTTAAGGGGCGGTAATCGAAGTAGAGACCAACTTTGAAGAGAGTCCGAAAGTTGTTGTAGTAGAAATCAAGGAACTGGACAACGGCACTACCCCCACTATCATCAGTTGCAGACTGCTGAATCGTCTGAGACCGATGTCGTTGTGACATGGGAGCGACATACCAGGTCGCACCAAGAGCGATGGAATCTGCAATCCGGCTTGCCCAAGAAAGACCAACCCACGTTTCGGAGACGTCCTGAAAGAGGAGGGCGTCGTTTGCCACGGAGAGAGGAGGGGTGCTGGCAATCGTCCTCCCGTGGAGTTCGACCTCGACGTCCTGTCTGACCAGGTACGAGAAGGCAAGTCCCTGTCCGCCGATGAGATCCGGGGGAAGCTGGAGTGCAAAAATGCCGGGAGAAGGCCCGCTCTCATCAGACTCTGCTTCAATGGGCGGCTCGCTCAGAAACCGAAACGTAATATTGGTAAACTGTTGAGAGAGGGTGGAAAGGACGAGGGCAGTATCCCTGGTCAGTGCAAGCGCACCGGGGTTGTAGAAGGTGGCGCTGAGATCGTTGCTGCTCCCCACGACCAGTCCCCCGAGGAGCTGTGCCTGTGTTCCGTACTGACTCGACCAGTAGTGGGAATCCTGCCCGAGCGCACCGAGGGCTGTGGTAAGCGCCAGCACTCCCGTTGTGAGGAGACGGCTGATAAGTCGCAAGCCTACCCTCTGATGTGGTAGCCAACGTTTGATTGCCCTCTCCAGGTTCCCGGTGGGACTAGAAACCCGCCGCCACGCCAATACTGATCCAGGGATCCCAGTTCTGGTAGGGTGAGTTGGAGTCCTGTAGTACATCAAACAGAACCTGCACGTAGGCCCAGGCCGTTGGGGCAATGCGCTGGCTGTATCCGCCGCCAAGCAGCAGGAAGGGGACAGCTTCCCTTCCCGTCACCAAATCATAGCTTATATAGGCAAACTCGGCATGGGCGTAGAGCTGCGGAATGATCCGGTAGCGGGAGAAAACACTCCCGCCATAATTGTGGTACTTGCGTGAAGGATCGAATCGGCTGTCGCTCACATATTGGTAAGTAAGTGTAACACCACCCGACAATTTCGGAGTGAACTTATAGCCCACAAGCGGTTGGACGCTGACGCTAAAGACATCTCCGAAAAGATTGAAACCGAGTGTACCGCCAAAGTAGACAGGCGAATAGGCCTGTACCGGTTTTTCGACCGAGTCCGGCGTTGCACCGGCCTGACCCCGGACTACCGGGGAAGACGCATCCGCCTGGACAGAGAGGAAGAGAGTCACAAGGAGCAAGACGATGAGAAAACGGTGTACGTGTTTCATAAAGACATCTCCATTGAAATGGGTACGTGAATTGTCATACGTATCGCAAATGTGCCAACTTCCCGCAGTAATTGCAAACAGGAAACCAACTCGTGGTTTCTTTGTCTCCACTTCCCTAAATTGAGATATTGCTTCATCTGCTGTTTCGAGACACCGAAAGACTAAAACACGTGCAGAAGAAATGGGTTGCGGCGCTCTGGATAGTGACTGCGCTGGTCCTCGCCGGTGCGGCGAGCGCTGTCACCCTCTCTCTCTTCGGCGGCGGCGGAGGGGGTACCGTTGCAACGTACGCCGGATCTGTTCCGACGGACACGAGTCTGGTTTTCCTGAGCGATACACAGAGCCCGTTGCTGCCGGAACGGATTCTTCTTTCGGAGAGTCGCAACAGCGAAGCTCGTGAGCTTATCCTGGGAGATATCCGTCGTGAGCGGCCGGCTGCGATCTTTCACTGTGGCGATCTTGTGTCGCTCGGCTTCTGGGACCGTGACTGGGCACGGGTGGACGCGTTCGTGGAGCGTCTGAACGCGGAAGGAATCCCCTTCTATCCGGTCCTGGGC
>JBATTW010000384.1:0-2316 GCA_049670805.1 Bacteroidota bacterium | reverse complement strand
ACTCTGGGCTCTCTCGAGAGACAACAAGGAAGTTGCCTCCGCCGTGGAGGAGACCATACGCGAGACAAACGGGGAACCCGGAAACCCCGACTCGTTTGATGCACTTGATGAGCTTCTCTCCAGACAGCTCTTTCGCCTCGCCTTTTGGAAGGTCGCGACCGAAGAGATCAACTACCGGCGCTTCTTCAACATCAACCAGCTGATCTCTGTCCGGGTCGAAGACGAGCAGGTTTTCCGGGCAACGCATGCATTTGTTCTGAAGCTTCTCTGGCAGGATCTGATTGACGGGCTCCGCGTCGACCACGTTGACGGTCTTTACGATCCGACCGGCTATCTGTCACGCTTGCGCGCCGGAGCGCCAGAGGCCTATATCGTCGTGGAAAAGATTCTGGAGGCCGACGAAGACCTCCCGCATTCCTGGCCTGTCCAGGGGACGACAGGATATGACTTCCTCAATCACGTAAACGGTATCCTCTGTGACAGGGACAGCGACAGCCGCCTTGTGAAGATCTACACACGCTTCATAGGGCGGGTCACCGCGTATGAGAACCTCGTGGCGGACAAGAAACGTCAGTTCCTGGGGAGGCATATGGCAGGGGACATCGACCGTCTCGCCCATCTTCTCAAATCAATCTCCAGCAAGGACCGTTACGCTCGCGATATCACTCTCTACGGGCTTCGGCGAGCGCTGGTGGAAATCCTCGCTCTCTTCCCGGTCTACCGTACCTACATATCAGGTCCTGATATCGATGATCGTGATCGCGGGTTCATCGATGACGCACTCCGGAAGGCAGCGGAATCGAACCCGGCACTCGTGCTGGAGCTCCGTTTTATTGAGAAGTTCTTGAAACTGCAATTCGGGCATACTCTCTCCTCAGAGGAAAAGCTGGAATGGGTCCGCTTTGTAATGAGCTTTCAGCAGTTCACGGGACCACTCATGGCCAAAGGACTGGAGGACACCGCACTCTACATCTACAACAAGCTGCTCTCCCTCAATGAAGTAGGAGGGAACGCGAAAAAGGTCGGCGTGTCACCCGTCGAGTTCCATTACTTCAACAAACAGCGCGCGGCGAACTGGCCCTTCAGCATGAATACCACGTCGACACATGACACCAAAAGAGGCGAGGACGTCCGCGCACGGATCAGCGTGATTTCTGAAGTTCCCACCGAGTGGGGCAGGAGGGTCAACACGTGGCGCCGAATGAACACGCGGCACAGACGCTCGTCGGGGGGAGTGGAGGCACCGGATGCGAACGATGAATACTTCTTCTACCAGACACTGGTTGGAACATTTCCTTTCGACGGCAGACCATCCGAGGAATTCAGAAATCGCATCAGGGAATACATCATCAAGGCTGTCCGGGAGGCGAAAGTGCATACGGCCTGGCTGAAACCCGACGAGGAGTACGAGAGCGGTTTTCTTGCATTCATAGACGGGGTTCTCGACCCTACTGAAGACAACCATTTCCTCCGGGACTTTCGCCCGTTCCAGAAGACCATAGCGCACTACGGGATCTTCAACGCCCTGACACAGACAACCCTGAAACTGACCTGTCCCGGGATCCCGGACCTCTACCAGGGAACGGAGATGTGGGACCTGAGTCTTGTGGACCCTGACAACCGGCGACCCGTGGACTACCAGTTGCGGAGAAATCTGTTGCAGGAAATCAAGCACAAGTCGCGGGACCTCCCGACATTGATCAGGGAATTGCTGCACCACAGGGAAGACGGCAGAATAAAGCTCTTTGTCATCCAGGCCCTGCTGGGTCTTCGTCGTCAGGAAAGAGACATTTTCGACCGGGGCGATTATGTTCCACTCATCGTTCGCGGGTCGCAGCGCCACCACCTGATTTCCTTCGCACGCCGGCTGGGGCAACGCTTTGTGATAGTCATTGCCCCTCGGAATCTGGTCCCCTTGATCCGTGATGATCAGTTCCCAACAGGCCCATCGGTCTGGAGGTCCGCCGACCTGGAGGTTCCGTCAGACCTGCGCGGGGTCTGGAGGAACGTTCTGACACGCGCAAAAGAAGAGACGGGAGAGAAATTCCCCGCGGCGAAGGCTCTCGAGAGCTTCCCTGTGGCTGTCTTCGAAGGTGGCGTTCTTTGAATTCTCTCAGATTTTTCGTAATTTTGTGACACACTGGTTCGTCCCACGCTACCTCCGAACACACCCATGGACATACCCATCTCTGTTCACGACCTGCTCGCGACTGCTCCGATTACCATCGTTAGCCTAACAGCTCTTTTTGTGTTGATCGTTGAATCGATTGTCTCGAAATCCGAGTCAGTCACCGCATGGCTTGCTCTCATCGGTCT
>JBATTW010000383.1:0-8498 GCA_049670805.1 Bacteroidota bacterium | reverse complement strand
CTTTTGATGTCATGTGGCGACTCGGCACTCCCCATCCACAAAAAACGATCGAAAAGACGAGATGAATCTACTGAATGCAGATCCAACAATCAAGATTAGCGCAGATGCGGCGAGAGCACCACCCGCGTTGAAGGTTCTACGGATTTTTCGTAATTTACTCTGTCACTACCCCACGGAGGAATCATGAAGATACTTGTCACAGACGGGATTTCACAAGAAGGAGCCAGTATCCTGACCGACAATGGTCATGAAGTTCACCAGACCAAGCTTTCCCCGGAAGAACTGCTCTCGAAGATCGGAGAGTATGACAGCATCATCGTCCGGTCGGCCACGAAGGTCACCAGGGAGGTCATCGATGCGGGGAGGAACCTGAAGGTCATTGCGCGCGGCGGTGTCGGGCTTGACAACATCAATGTCAAACACGCGGAGAGCAAGGGGATTGCAGTACTCAACACGCCTGCGGCATCAGCAGTTTCTGTAGCAGAGCTCACCTTAGGGCATATGCTCGCGGTCTCCCGCTTTCTCCACGTCTCCAGCTCGGAGATGAAAGCCGGAAAATGGCCAAAGAAGGTGTATTCAAAGGGATTCGAACTCTATAAGAAGAACCTCGGTATCATCGGTCTTGGAAGCATCGGAAAGGAGGTGGCCAGGCGTGCGCTGGGGTTCGGGATGCACGTCATGGCCTACGATCCTCCATTTGCGCCGATGGATTTCTTCGTGGAGATCACAACGCGTGACAGGGTGCTCTCCACAGCTGACTTCATCACGTTGCACATACCTTACGACAAGGAGAAAGGGCCCGCAATCGGTGAACGGGAATTCGCCTTGATGAAGAATGGTGTTGTGGTCGTGAACTGCTCACGAGGAGGCGTCATCGACGAGAAGGCGCTCCTGGCAGCCCTCGAAAGCGGGAAGGTAGCCGCAGCCGGACTGGATGTCTTTGTGGACGAACCTCCGACGGAAGCGCAGCGAGCTCTGATAGATCATCCGCGTCTGAGCGTCTCTCCCCACATCGGCGGGTCCACGGTGGAGGCGCAGCAGCGCGTTGGTGCCGAGATCGCCATGAAGGTCGTTAAGGCCCTCAATCCTGAAAAACGGATCACCCAGGACTGACGAGAGGGGAAGCTAGAGTTCGTCGTTGAGTTCTTCCTTCCACTCGGCCCCCAGCCACGCAGAGAAAATTGACTTCTGCAGATCGGTAGGATCGGGGACCAGTTTTACATTGTAGGTAGGTGGCTCAGGCACATCCAGAGCGAACACAAAGGTTTTGAGCCGCCGGCTTCTGAATACGACAAGCCGCGCCTCGTCCCCGTAGGTCATCTGATTGACGCGCTCGACCAACTCATCTGATTTCACTTCATACCCGTTGAACGCGAGGAGTTCGTCACCCACGTTCACACCCGCTCTGTGTGCTGGTGAACCCGCCACAACGGAAACTACTTTTGACCTTCCTTCCCTGTCTGACGCCTCCAGACCAAGCCACGGTCGTTTGATGGTGTCGACCACGGTCAACTCCAGCCCCGCGTATTGCAGGGTTTGCTCCCACGGGAGAGGATCAGACCCGTAGACAAAAGCATCGAACAGGTATGCCATGCCATCGCCCGCCAACTCCCTTGCCGCCCGTTCCACATCTTCAACGGTGTATCCTCCGCTCCCGACTGGGAACCTCCTGTAGAGAGTGCGCATCACGTCATCGAACGAGGAGGTGTTTCCCGACCGATGGCGTATCTCCAGGTCAAGATGCAGGCAGACGTTGGCACCACGGGAGTAGAAATCAGTCTCGTAGTTGAATGTACGTTGGCCGGAACCGGACCCTTTTATCCAGGCGTCAAAACTGCAATCGGCTAGCGATTGTTCCAGGTTCCCCGGCCTTCCGCGGTCCGATGCAACAGCCGAGCAGAGCCCGCGGAGATACTGCTCTACCGGGCGAAACCCTTCCCGCAACATGAGAAGGTTGTGAAGATACGAAGTGGCCCCTTCCGCGATCCAGAGCTCCCGGTAGTAGTTTTCACCGGACCAGTCGTAGGGGTCCATTCCACGGGGCCTGAATCTCTTGACGTTCCAGGTATGGAAGAACTCATGTGAGATGATCCCTAGAATCGATGAACAGGGAGAGGGTAACCCGGGTGTCTTTGGTCGATGGAGAATGATTGTCGAGTTGATATGTTCCGTGGCTCCGCCACCATGACCAGATTCGTGAAAGAGAAAAACATATCGCTTGTATGGCAATCCTCCCCAGAAGTCCCGGTTCATTGTGACAACGCGGGTGATGTCTCCCTTGAGGGTGTCAACTTCACACGGGGGAGCGCCCGCAAAGCTAAGGGTGTGAGGGATTCCATCGATATCGAACCGGACATCCGTCTGATTGCCGATTTCCACCGGACAATCGATCAGGTGGTCGTAACTTGGCGCCTGGAAAACGAACCGCTCACCCGGGAGTGAATCCAGACCTGTGGTCACGTGCCAGTTGCCAAACGGATAGACCATGAGAATCAGGGGAAGACTCCGATATTCCTCCGCATACATGAACACCGCCGAACCGTCGACGAAGCCATGCTCATCGTTCAAGCCACGCGTTCGTAGCTGGAACTCATTGGCATATACCGAGTAAAGGAGAAGGACAGACCGGCTCTCATTCCTTTCGATGCGCCATGTGGATTTGTCCAATTTTGACCAGAGGAGCGGCTGATTATCTTCTCCCTTGGCGGCGAACTGAACGATACCGCCCGCGAAATCCAGCACCCGGTAGCGCCCTGACCTCCAGACTGGCAGACGCACATCCAGAAAATCCGAATCGGCAGGCAGATTCTCGAAAACCACCTCCACGTGAAAGAGATGTGTCCAGGGTTCCGGCATCGATAATCGATATTCAATCGGCACGGGTTGAGCGTGGATCTGCCCGACGATGCAAAGTATGAGGACCGCTGTCAGAGATCGCATAGTCTGTTTCCTCGAAGACACTCTTTGAAATGTGGGTGATCGGAAGGTTGTCGGATGAGTGGACCTCAAGGATAGAGGAGGTATTTCTGTCGCACTTCTTTGAACGCCTGGAGAGATTCGTGCCAACTCGCGATCACCTGGTCCGGAGTTCTTCCACGTTCGAGCATTGAACGGACGATCGTCGTGCCGGCCAGAAGGTCAAATGTTTTTCCCTTCCACTCCAGCCTCTCCGGATGAATCATGCGTATTGCCCAGAGGAGCACGATGCCGGTTCTGACCGCCTGGTATTCCTCTCTCTCCGTGACTTCAATCCGAATCCCGTTGCAGCCCTGTTTGGTAAACTTGGGGGCCGTCACGTTCTTCGGACGTTTTGTTGGAGTGAACTGTATCGGCTCAAACTTCACACCGGGAAGTGAAGCGTTCTCCAGAAGCTCGATGACCTGAACGGTATTCAGCCATGGCGCACCGATATACTCGAACGGCTTGTCGGTCCCCCTCCCTTCCGATACGTTGACCCCTTCGAAAAGGCACGTACCAGGGTAGACAAGAGCGGTGCGGAGAGTCAGCATATTGGGGGATGGGTTCACCCACTGGATGCCTGTCTCGTCGTACCAGAGGTCGCGGGTCCAGTTCTTCATCCGAACAACCGTCAGGTGGGCGCGGACACTGTCCTCCAGATAGCCCTGGCCATTGTACATCATCGCCAGTTCGCCCACCGTCATCCCGTGCATTATCGGAATGGGGGCAAATGTGACAAGTGAAAGCGTGGAATCGACGGCGACGGGACCCTCCACCGTTGCGCCTGCAGTAGGCTTTGGCTTGACCGGCACCATAATCGAGAGCATGGAATCCTCGGCGACAGGACCCTCGACCCGTGCACCCGTAATGGGATTTGGTCTGTCCAGTACCACAAACGGGATCTTCTTTTTGGCAGCGGCGCCCATCACATGGCCCATTGTGGAGATGTATGTGTAGAACCGTGCTCCGACATCCTGTACGTCAAAGAGGATCAGGTCTAGCCCCTCGAGCATCCGGGCCGTTGGCTTCTTTGTCTTGCCATACAGGGAGTATACCGGGACTCCTGTTGCCGGATCGACACCGTCCCTGATAGGACCCGTTGTATCGCCCCGGATTCCATGCTCCGGGCCAAAGAGCGCGACCAGCTCCATGTCGTCTCGACCGGTCAGAACATCTGCCAGATGACGTCCGTCGGAAAGGAGCGCCGTGTGGTTCGTGAGGAGGCCAATCTTCTTTCCCTTGACGAGATCGATCCGTTCTGAAAAGAGGAGGTCCGCACCCAGCTGGACTCTCACTTCCTGCCCCAAGGCTGGTTGGACCAGCGCAAGGAGCAGTCCTGCGGCGAACAATCGTGCGCTCATCATCCTACCTGTTCGAGTGTTTCATTAATGTCGTTTGTAACCGGGACTGCTCGCGGACACGTGTGTGACAGCGTCATGGCTGCTCACGCCGTCTCGTGGGCCGTGAGCGCGGCTAACGATACTGTCTCGTTCCTTCTGTGCAACCCACGGTGGCATCCCTCCTCCGGATGCTTGCGGAGCCGAAGAGTCCGTATCCTGTACTCTGCAGTCTGTGTATCCATCATTCCGGCTCATTGTACCCCTCGAAAACGAAAAAGTCAACTTTGTCTTGGAAATCTGAGGCCCAATCTGTATTTTCGAGCAACGATTCCCTCTGTGTAGGATTGGATAACTCATCATATGGTGCATGACATGAGGCTCTACTCCATTCTGTTCGTTCCTTTCGTGCTTCTCTTTCAGATATCTCTCGCCACAGGGCAGCCAGGCGACAACGCTTTCTTCATATCTACGAATGGGAGCGACGCCTGGTCCGGCAGGCTTCCTGACCCGAACGCCGAAGGAACAGATGGACCATTTGCCTCATTTGATGCGTGTCGCGCTTCGCTGCGAGCGTTGAGGGAGAAGGGAGAACTGGGTCCTGCCGGCGTCACTATTTCCGTGCGCGGTGGGACATATAGATTGACCAGCACCCTGGTACTAACTGCTAAAGACTCGGGAACCGAGGAAGGTCCCATCGTCTGGAGAGCCTATCCGGGTGAACGGGTGGTTCTGAGTGGCGGGATGATCGTCGATGATTTTAATCCTGTCACCGACCCCGCAGTGAGGGCGAGGATGTCACCGGAAGGCCGGGAGGAGATTCTCTATGCAGACCTCCGGAGCCTGGGGCTGACCGATTACGGTGCAATCGAACAACGTGGACGGCCTGGCCTGGAACTCTTCTTTCAGAACAAGCGTATGCAGATTGCCCGCTGGCCGAATGATGGGTGGCTCAGGATTGCCGACGTGCCGCAATCAGGGGATTCTCTCTACAAGGAGGGACTTGCCAGGGAGAAACGGTATGATGACGTACCCGCCGGACGACACTACGGAAGAATATCCTATACCGAGAAACGGCCGAACAGATGGTCCCGGGAGAATGATGTCTACCTTCACGGTTACTGGACATTCGATTGGAGCGATTCGTATCAGCGAGTCGAGTCGATCGATACGACACTATCAGAGATTACCATTGAACCGTCCCATCATCACTACGGATACACAAAGAATCAGCGTTACTACTTCTTGAATATCCTCGAGGAGCTGGACAGACCGGGTGAGTGGTACCTGGATCGCTCGAATGGACTCATATACTTCTGGCCTCCCGGCACGATCGAACCCGGATCCGTCTCTGTTTCGGTCCTTTCGGATCCGATGGTTACCATGTCCGATGCCGCACACATTACGTTTCTGCGTTTCACCCTTGCATGCACACAAGGCGAAGGGATCGTCATCACGGGCGGGAGAGACAATCTCGTGGGCGCCTGTACCTTCACCAATCTGGGAGACCAGGCAGTGACGATCGAAGGTGGGATCAATAACGGGGTGAGAGGCTGTGATATCTTCGAAATAGCTCTCGGTGCCATCGTCCTCCAGGGCGGCGACAGACACGAACTCACGCCTGCGGGTAACTTCGCCACCAACAACCACATACATCACTTCAGCCAGTGGCTGAGAACGGGAAAGCGGGCGGTGAGAATTGCGGGTGTGGGGAATATCATTTCACACAACCTGATTCATGATGCGCCCTTCGAGGCCATATACCTGAAGGGGAACGACCATCTCATCGAGTACAACGAGATTCACAGTGTCACACAGGAAACCGGTGACGCGGGCGCTCTCCACACCGGAAGGGACTGGACCTGGCAGGGAAACGTCATTCGCTACAACTACTTTCACCATCTTCTCGGGCCCGGTCTACACGGAGTCATGGGGGTATATCTGGATGACTGGGCGAGCGGCTTTCACGTCTACGGGAACCTGTTCTACAGGGCCGGCCGTTCGACACTCATCGGGGGTGGCCGTGACAACATCGTGGAAAACAACATCTACGTCGAATGCTCACCCTCGGTCCACATAGATGCGCGGGGTCTTGGATGGGCAGGGTACTACTTTGATGGATCGCGTCCGGAACTGTTCACCAAGATGGATGACATGCGGTACTCCGAGCCTCCCTATAGTGAACGATACCCTGAGCTTCTGACCATCTACGACGGTGAACCGGCTGTTCCGAAGAACAACAGCATCAGGCGAAACATCTCCTATGGCGGCAGATGGATGGACATCTATGATTTCAACGCTTTTGATTTCTCCGTTGTCGAAGTCCGGGACAACGTTATCGCTGATTCGATTCTGATCAGGCGCCGGAAACCGGGAGCACAGGGGTGGGACCCCTACTACCTCAACATCGATCTGCTGGAAGGCTACGAGTTTCTCACAATGAAGGATTCTGCCGCCCTCTCCCTCCTCCACGGCAACCACCTCCTGGAATCGGAGCCGGAGATCATCGAAGTCACCTCCACGGGTCCGCATCTACGATATGGCCCTGAAATCGATGCGATACGGTTCGAGAAGATACCGGTTGGCAGGATCGGGCTTCAGATCGGTCCGTATCGTCGACAGCTACCGGATCGGACACGATACCGATTCCTCCGCCCGACACCGAACAAAGATGGGTGACGTGACCTGGAACACCCACTGGAACCTCTTCCCCTCCCTATATTACACAAGAATCTCCTTTCGGAAGTAGCTCCTCCTCTACGTCGGTAACATCCTTTTACTGCACATCTCCGAGCTGTCATGTCTCGACAACCCATGAGACCACAGCCGCGGCGAACCACTACATTTCTCTGTATTGCATTCATCGCGGCCAGTCTGCCTCCGCCGACTCTTGGACAGGTAGATGGAGCAGTGCGCGATTCAGCGCCTCTCTTCCGGTATGGACGCGACTCCAAGACTGATACGATGGGGGTCGCCCGGTCCATATTCAACATCTCTCATCAAGCATCTGGAGAAAACCCCGAACAGGTTGCGAGCAACTACATTCGCAGGCACGTACGCTTTCTGCGCATCGATGATCCCACCGAAAACATCACGGCAGATGTCGCCCATCTCGTCCCGGGCGGGTCCCATGTTGCATTTTCGCAGCACCACCACGGGATCCCGGTGTACCGCGGCGGACTCGTCGTAAGCATCAGAGGCAACACACATGTCACCATGGTCGTGAACAACCTCCTTGAAGAGATCCAGATCCGCTCAGCCACTCCGGACCTTACGCGCGAAGACGCCATGGCCTGCGCGGCCCGACATATGAACGTAAGGGGATCAGTTCTGGGACAGCCGGCCTCAGCTGAGCTGCTGGTGTATCGCAATGGAACGAGAGATGATCGGCTCGTCTTCCGGGTGATGATGACCTGCGAAGAACCATACGGCGACTGGGAAGTGATTGTTGACGCGCACACGGGCCAGGTCCTTCATGTCGAGGATCTCTTTGTGGACCACGAAGAGGGTGAGAGGGTCCAGGGGCATGCTTATCTGTATCTCTCAGATCCCCTCAGCGCAGCGCGCCAGGGATACGGGACAGAGGGCTTTCTCGACGCTGATGACGCGGATTCTGATTCCCTCACAGCCTATCGTGAATACGTCACACTCGATTCTCTGACCTACAGCGAGGGCGAATACAGGCTTGCGGGCCCATATTGCATGGTGACAGATATTGAAGCTCCCACGGATCCTCCCTTCTACGGGGAGATCAGCCCCGATGCATTTTTCGCGACGCGGAATGAACCGGTTTTTGAAGCCGTCATGGTCTTTTACCACGCAACCAGGGCGTACAAACGACTTCTCTCTCTCGGGTTCGAGATCCCTTCGCTCAGAACTCTTCGGTTGGATCCTCACGGATACCTGGGAAAAGACAACTCCCACTACAGCCCGACCGGGAACTGGATGTCGTTCGGGACCGGGGGGGTCGATGATGCCGAAGATGCCGATGTCATCTGGCATGAGTACGGGCACGCCATAATTGCAAACATCAACTCGAACTGGGGAGGAGGAGAATCCAGAGCGCTCGGAGAAGGGTTTAGCGACTACTGGGCCGCCTCGTATTCTCGTTCGCTGCATCAGTGGGACGCCTCCGACCCCGAGCATCAATGGTTGTACAACTGGGATGGACACAACCCCTACTGGTCGGGCAGAATTCTGAAC
>JBATTW010000382.1:0-2745 GCA_049670805.1 Bacteroidota bacterium | reverse complement strand
GGCTGAGACCAAGCGCCGCCTCCTCAATATCATCATTGAAGAGATCCGGTGCGTGGTGAAAAAGAGAGAAAGGAAAGGCGATATCGTCTACAAGCTCCGAGGGGACGGATCGATCAAAAAGGAGTGGGAAGAGGCCAAAAAAAGAGAAGACCCGAAACCACCATCATCTGGTGATTCGAGTCTTCAAGTTGCTTGGCTCCGCGAAAGGTTTGAAAACTCGAACTTCACAATGGTCAAAATTCCCATCGAAATCCACAATCTGGGACACGGAGAGAAGCTAACCTGCATGGACAGTGGGCGACTTCCAGCAGAACTGGGACTCGCCGATCATGATATCCTAAGTCTTTCTGAGAGAGGCTTGATCCGTCCCCGCCCCCAGAAACCACACCAAAAAAATCGTATCGACCATACGGCGCTCAGGCAAACCTACCACAAAATGCTCAATGATGGTGGTTTCTCAAGTCAGGCTGCACTGGCACGACACCTCGGCGTAAGCAGGGTCTGGGTGAGCAGGGTTTTGAAGGGGATCAGGAAAAAGGCTGGCTGACACATTCCTCCATACCCGAACGTTTCAAATCTCAATGTTCACAGGGTGCGCGTAGAGTTTACCAGCTTTCCATTGCTCAATTGGATCTGAATCGTCACGATACGGGGAGCAGACCCCCGCAGCAACACCATTCTCAGTCTATTGCTCTTAAATATTCTGGCTCTTCATCTGGATAACGGGCAAGCGATTTCAAGATGGACCAATCATAATATGGGGGAATTCCTTGTAGTATATACTCTTCAGAAGAGAGCGCATAGCCTATAATCCCTCCCGTAGTAAGACCCAACGAGAAACCGAAAGTACCTCCCGCAAATCCTGCTAGGGCTTTCTCTCTTTGCCCACTTCACTGGCGCGACCAAGTAAATAACCTGTTACACTACCCACCAGTGCACCTATAACTATTCCTGTCCAAACATAGTAGCTGCCTTCAATAGTTAGCTCTTGAATTTCACCATTTCGAATAGGAATAATCGGATAGGTAAGGTTAGCCGCCTCTGTCCTTGGCAAAACGCTCAACTCTTCTTCTGTGGCTGAATATTCTGTGCATAAAATCATTGTGCTATCCCGAACAGATAACAATTCACCGTAAATATCTGTCCTGTCTTTTAACAGCAATGACAATAAAAATTGACGTTTTCATCATACTGGAGTGAACCCCTAGGGTGAGCCAGTTTTTCTTGAGGCTAGGTAATGAGGTCGTAGTCCTTCGTTGGGACGCAACGTACCCCTCGAACCCAGGTGGCACCTGCACCGGAAGTGTCCGGCCTGATGAATCGGGGTCATCCGTGGTAGGACGAGAAGAGACTCTCGCAAGTTAACGGGTCGTTAGGTTTCGATTTTCTTGGTCTTGGTTTCCCCGCCACCTGCCTTGATGGCGACCTTCACAGCATCTTCCATCGGATCTTTGAAGGGCACCTCGATTCGGAGCAGACCGTGCTCGTAGAACGATTCGGCTTTGTCAGGTTTCACCGGCCAAGCTAAAGCCAGTGCTGAAACATACTCGATGTCCCTTGCTGGCGCTGTCAGGTGGACGCTGTCTGCCAGGATCTTCAGATCGATGGTATCCGTTGGCGCTCCTGGGATGGCGAACTCCACCACTAGCTTGTGTGTCGCCTCGTCAGCGTACGCTACTGTGGTATTGGGGGCAATCCTAATCCGATTTTCCGGCATCCTGGTAACCTCCTTGGTTGTCTCTAAGGGCTATGATTGCAGTTAACCCGGCGTAGTCCAGATTACCGGGAGATTAGCTGGGAGCAGCTCAGGCTTGTTCGCCAATATAGGTTAGCTGGCTTTGCAAGTCAAGAACAACCCAGATTCCGGAGGTCGGTCATCTGTTTCACTCGGTGTAAAAGTCCTGCGAAGCCCCTTTTTACCTGGTTCAATAGCGCTTTTCACTCCCCCGGTTCCAGTTGTCGTACCCACCTTTGCAGGGAGGAGCTGGAGAGGGTTTAACTTATTCTTGGCTCAGTCATGATCTGACGAAAGATTGTTTCGCCTTTTTGTTCAACATCTCCGGCAGAATGTTTCTTGCGCTGCCATGAGAATCGCGCACCAGGATATCGGTGGCTCCCGCCTCCAGAGCACCCTCGATCGCCGCGTTCGCCTCTTTCGTCATTATACGGCGGAAATATTCGTAGTCCTTTCCGTCTCTCCTGACATCTTCCCAGTTCACGACACCGGTTATCCCTTCCATGTCAATGGAGATGAAGACCTTCAGGCCACCTTCACGCTGAGAATATGTAGTAGCGGAAACCGTCAAGAGAACGAGTACTGAAACTAATACCCTTTTCATGCTTTCCTCCATATTTGAAAATTGCGTTCCCCTGCCCCCTACTCGACACGGATCGTGTTATCGCTTCTGTTCACATCAGGAATTACCCTGTCTCCCAGCTCCACGCTCACAATCCTCCTGTCGAGGGGCAAAGCAACGCTATACGTTTGATTCCCCTTCTCCCAGACACGCGCGGTCTCATACATCGAGGTTTCACTACCATCAGCGAACCGCACCGTGAGTTTCACCGGAACGGGTATGCTACCTTTCCTCTCTATTACAACCGTTCTTTGTCCAGACTTTTCCTCCAGCTCCTTTATGGCAAGATCGGGGTAACCGAACTCAAAGAACCAGGGCTTCCAGTACCAATTCAGATCCTCACCTGTCACCTGGTTGAAGGTGTTGTAGAAATCGTACGGAGTAGGGT
>JBATTW010000381.1:0-4824 GCA_049670805.1 Bacteroidota bacterium | reverse complement strand
GTGCTGGTCATGCGCAACGACCAGCGCAAGACCCTGACCGTCCAGGTCGGCAAGAAGAAGAGACCCGACGTGCGAGCATTCAGCTTTCGAGGCCCGCGTGTGCACGTCTTCTCCTCGTCCAGTATGTACGGGTTGACCCTCATGACCCTGAACAAGCAGCTGGGCGAATACTTCGGCGCCCCGAGGGGGCGTGGCGTTCTCGTTCAGGAAGTTGACGAGGGAAGCGCCTCGGAAAAGGCTGGGTTCAAGGCCGGAGACGTGATCGTCAAGGTGGGTGATGAGAGCGTGCGCCGCATTGACGATATCCAGTGGGCACTGGAGGAGTACGACGAGGGCGACCGTGTGGAGTTCGGCATCCTCCGCAAAGGCACTCAGAGGACGATGACCCTCTCAAAGGACCCGTCGGAAATCAGCGGACTCAGATGGTATCATGGAGAGGGGTTCAGATCAAAACCGGGGGAACTGGATTTCTATCTCGAAGGTTTGGAAGATATGGACATTGAAATTCGGGAACCAGAGGAGATCCGGGAACTCGAAAAAACCAGAGAGACGCTCAAGGGACATTTCCGAGAGCTGAAATCCGAGCTGAACCACATGCGGGAGCGACTCGAGAGAGAGCTGGAGACGGTTCGGGACCAGCTGCGCAAGGAATTGGAGCAGGTATTCACCTGAGAAGTGCCGCGGGAGACACCCGGACCACGGGTGCCCCACCACCCCTCCGCAAAAAGGGATCGCCCCCGATCGGGCGATCCCTTTTTCTTTCCCTCCCCGTGCATCCCGCCACCGGATCGGGTCTGAGTGGGACTTCGCATCCGACGGAGTTGATGAAATGCAGTTTTTTCCCTATCTTCCCTCGCAGTTCTTACCTCACCCTCCAGCCAGAGAAAGCCACTATCACAACCTCATAGGGACTGAGCCATGAAGACGAAAACCAGCATACTTGGGACGCTTGCCGGCGCAGGGGGCATGGCCGTGCTCGTTTTTTCCCTCGCGGGATGCGGCGGTGAAAGAAAGGTCACGCCGGTCGCCGTCGGGGAGATGACGGAGTATGTGGATCCTGTCCTCCGTGCCCACGTCTATCACCCCCTGGGGTGGATACCCGATATCCAAGCCGGCCGACGGGCCCGCTTCTTCAGTGGCGAAGGCGTCAAAGAGCGATTCCTTGATCCTACCGGCGCATATCCCGACGGAGCCGCCATTCATGTGGAGATCAGGCCTACGCAGTCGGCCGATTCTGTCATGAAGACGCTTCTGGATGAGATGACAGGCATCGGGTTTGTCCTGAAAGAACACGATAGCGTCACCGTCGACGGCGTTCGGTGCCCCAGGTTCCCTTATCTGGGGAATTTCGGCGGTGGGATCATGCTGCACGGTGAACACATCTACGCCCCAACTGATACCGCGTTATACGAAATCACCTTTGCGGGTTTTGGTACTGCGTATGAGGCGCATCGCGCTTTGTTCGACACAGCCCTGACTGGCTTCAGGTTCCCCAAACCGGTGGAACCCGGCAAGGATCCAACACTCCCTTCGGAAGTGATGGCGCAGTACAAGGGCAAGACGATCAGCTTCAGCTATCCGGACAACTTCAATTTCGAGCAGACAACTGACAGCGTCGTTAGCCTTCGCGGCGTGCGCCAGGATTGTTCTATCCGGCTGGACATCTTTTCCGCGCAGGGCAACTCAGCTGAAAAGGTGCTGGAGCAGAACGTCAGCAAGTTCAGAAGGGCATCAAAGGGACAAACGACGGTGAGCGGTCTTCCCGCGCCGTACTTCACGTACTCGCCGACGCGGCAGGTGGAACGTCGCTTCTACTTCATCGTCAAGGACGACAAGGTGCACCGGCTTTCCCTCGACTGGTACAAACCACAGCAGTCAGAGTACCTCGCGGCGTATTCGACATTCCTCAATTCTATCGTCCTGAAATAGCCCCCGAGAAACGGAACGTCCGCCTCCGACAGGGTCCCTCTTGAATAGAGAGGGGCCCTTTTCTTCATGCCCCCCCACACTGGCTCCTCTTTGACACTCCGGTTCAGTGACGTTTCGGCGAGCCGGCCGGCAGTCTATTTTCCTCGACGTCAAGGGGTGGCTGCTCCCATGCATGGGAGTAGTCCCGCCCCCGGAGTCCCGGATTGCCCCCCGGGCCGTACCCGTTCCGTGTCGAGAGACTTCGCAAAGGAACGAATCTCTTCTCAATACCGCTTTCGCTCACCGTAAAATGAAGAAAGCCAAGGCGGGGGTCGCCGTCAGGCCAGCGCTCTCCCCACTGGGGAAACGCAGTTGCAGGGGAGAAGCTGATCTGCAAACCGTCAAGTTCCGCCTCTCTCCTGCAATGGATATGCGAGGTGATAACATGTGTGGCTCCGGCCCGCCGGAATGTTTCCAGCAGGGTATTGCGATGGTCTCCATCCAGCACAAAATACCATTCGACTCGATGCGTTACCCGATCCCAGTCAGGTTCGTCCGGTCGGTCTGCGAAGAGAGCGGGATGGATCATCCAGATGTTGTGCCGCTCCTGCGGCTCCTCCGTTTGCCTCTGCAACCAGTCTCGCAGGTGCGCCTCCTCCGGCAGGCCCGACCCCAGGAGAAACGCGTCGAACCCGCTGAAGCGGACACCCTTATGGAGGAAGGACCAGCAACTGGCCCCGAACACGGAACGGTAGAGTCGAAGGTGGTCAGGCTGTATCGCCACGGGGGAGTCTGGTTCAAATTTGTTCCCCACCTCGTGATTGCCCGGAATAACGTGTGCCGGAAACGGAAGGCGATCCAGATCATGCTTGACGGTTTCCAGCTCCAGCCGGTGCGTGGATCCGTCCCGAGTCATATCCCCCCCCACCAGGAGGAGATCCGGCTCCAGCTCCAGGATCTGGTCCCTGGCCACCGCCCAGTTCTCGTTCCAGGCCGGCTGGAAGCGGTATGAGCGCGGGGTGCCGACATGCATGTCGGCGACATGGACAAAAGACCATGGGGCGAGAAGAGCGCCGTTCTTGCTCGAGGGTCTGTTCATCGAGTTTAGATGTTTGGGAAATTCGATGGGATCGTTATATTGGTTTGTGCTTCTCCGTCCTGAGTCAAGAGGAAATATACAGTATATTCTGTCGGACGGAAAGTCCTCACGCTCGATATTGATTCGCGAGACACCCCATGCCGTCCAAGCTCCTTCTGGCACCTGACTATATCATCGTTGGCCTCTATTTGGCTGCCGTACTTGCTGCGGGATTCTGGTTCTCCCGCATAACGAAATCGGGCCGTGATTTCTTCGTGGGTGGCAATCGTATCCCGTGGTGGGCGGCGGGGATTTCACTCTACATGACCACCTTCTCCGCGTGGATGTTCACCGGAGCCGCCAGCTTTATCTACAACACCAGCTGGTTTGGAGTCCTCTGGCTTGCCTGCAAGCCGGTGGCGTTCGGTATTGGTTTTCTTCTTTCAGCTGTGAAATGGCGGCGAGCACGTATCACCTCCCCCATTGAATACGTGGAAGAGCGGTACAACCACAGCACCCGACTCCTGTTGAGTGTGGCATTTGTCGTCAGCATGATGTACTGGCCTGGCCATCACCTTGCAGCGGTAGCGAAGATCTCCGCACCCGCCCTCTTCCCGGGCACACCGTGGGCAGTTGATGGTCTCATTCTCTTCTTCGGCCTCTTCGTGCTCGTCTATACCGTGGCGGGCGGCATCTGGGCCGTCAGCATCACCGATGCCCTGCAGTTCCTGGTTCTCTTCTCAGTCTGTGTCGTGCTTCTCATCGCCGTTCTCGCGTCCGGCGATATGGGTTCGCCCTCCGCATTTCTGGAGGCAGTACCAGCACTCGAGTTTGAGCACACGATCCGGGGAAACGTCCAGTATACGGAGTGGTATCTGATGGGATTCCTCATCTCCGGCGTCATGGGCTTTGTCGTGGGAGACAAGGCGCAACGCTTCTTTATGGTGCGGGATGAGCGGGCCGTCCGGAAAACCGCATGGCTGGCTTTCGCTCTCTTCCTTACCTCCCCGCTGCTGTTTGGACTGCCGCCTCTCGTGGGCAGAGTGCTCTGGCCTGAATTGAGCCAGCTTGCATCCTTTGCGGGTACCTCCAAACCTGACGAGAGCATTTTCATTGCGGTTGTCATGCAATACCTGCCGGCCGGAGTGGTCGGGCTCTTTCTCGCGGCAATGATGGCCGCATCCATGTCCGCACTGGACAGCGTCTGGAACACTCTCTCAGCGGTCGTGTCGGTGGATCTCTACAAGGGCCACCTCCGCCCGGGTGCATCTGACCATGAGCTCCTCTGGGTCGGACGCATCACCGTGATCATACTGGCGTTCGTTGCGGTGATCATGGCGCTTATCATCGTCCACAGCCCGTTCGGGATCTTCACCTTCAGCAGCATTGTGCTGGGGCTCATAGGGATTCCCGTCACAGTCCCATTGCTCACGGGCCTTATCAGCCGGACGCCGCTGACATGGTCCGCGGTACCATCGATAGTAGGCGGGATCACAATCGCTGCTGTCACCCGCTTCGAGCTGAACTGGACGCTGGGTCCGCAATACATTGCTGTCGTGCTTGTGGGTCTTGTCCCGCTTTTCAGCTCGCGCCGGCTGGGGAGGATCTATTGCAGACGGTCGTCCCTGGCCGTCGTGGCAACGGTGGGGATCGGCCTGATCCTCTGGCTCGCATTCGCCCTCATCGAAGCACCGACGATGCCAACCGGCGTATCCCGACAGGGGGCGGATACGATATGGTTGGCGCTGAGCCTGGCCGCTATCACTGTCACGAACATCCTGTTCCTTCCTCTCTACGCTCGAGAGATACGGCAGCCCCCGGACCGCCTCGCAAGATTC
>JBATTW010000380.1:0-5499 GCA_049670805.1 Bacteroidota bacterium | reverse complement strand
GGTCTGGCTGGAGAGGCCGGAGATGAGTTTTAGCGTGTCCGTCAGCGTGGAGTCCACCGTCCGGAAGGCAAACGCCGAGTCTATCGAGAGCTCAAACCAGTAGCGGTCAACCGCCGGCTGGCTCTTGCGCCAGACAAACGAGACATCTCCTGATGGGCTCGTGGAGAAGGGGGCCGGAGAGACGAGCTGCACCGGATCCGGCAGCGGAATTCCGACCGTGAATCCCCAAACCGATGACCACGGACTTGTGCCGCCGACGTTGTCGGCATTCACGCGCCAGTAGTAGGTCGTCATATAGTCCAGACCCGCAACGGCTTTGAGGGTATCGGTGATCGTTGGATCGTCGATAACAAACCCTCCGGCAAACGTCGAGTCGGTCGTCACCTGCAGACGGAATGACGTCGCCCCCGGAGGACGGGTCCACCGGAACGTCACGTCGGTCGGCTGGTTTGACGCACCGTTGAGCGGTTCAAGCTGAACAGGAACCGAAGGATCGCTGGTGAGCGTGGAGAGGCTCCAGACAGTGGAATAGGGACCTGCACCACCTGCGTTCTGAGCGCTCACCCGCCAGAAGTACTTCGTGTTGAAGGCCAGGCTGCTCACGACGCTGGACGTGTCCACGAGGGTGGAGTCATCAACCACAAACCCCCCGGAGAACGTCGAGTCGGTCGTCACCTGCAGACGGAACGATGTCGCCCCCGCGGGGCGGGTCCAGACGAACGCAAGCGAGGTCGGCTGATCCACCGAGCCGTTTGGCGGTGCCACCAGCGATGGTGAACCTGGCGGCGGCCCGGCTGTCGTGAATCCCCAGACGCCGGTATATGTGCTCCATCCACCTGCGTTTTTGGCCCGCACCCGCCAGTAGTACGTTGTCGTGTATGCCAGACCGCTCACCGCCTTCACGGTGTCAGCAATCGTCGAATCGTTGACGACGAGCCCGCCGGTGAAGAGGGAATCGGTTCCCAGCTGGAAATGGTACGTCTGCGCGCTCGTGGAGGCGTTCCACTGGAGCGTCAGACTCGCCGGCTGATCCACCGAACCGTTTGCCGGTGACAGCAATGTCGGGACTGGAGGAGCCGGAGGAGCCGTCGTAAAGCTGCGAACGGAGGAATACGCGCTCGTGCCGCCCGCGTTCTTTGCGTTCACCCGCCAGAAGAACTTCGTCAGGCCGGCGAGACCTGCTACCGCCTTCGTGGTGTCGGTGATGGTGGAATCATCAAACGCGATCCCTCCCGCGAACGTCGAGTCCGTCGCAACCTGCAATCTGTAGGTGGCCGCACTTGCCGACATGGTCCACCCGAACGTGGGATTGGTGCTCACGTCCGATGCATTTGCCGCGGGTGAAAGAAGCGTGGGTGGAAGCGGCGCATTCACCGACGTGGTGAAGTTAAACGTATTCGAATACTCGCCCGTTTTTCCGTTGTTGTGGCCTCGGACTCTCCAGTAGTGCAGCGTCGTGTTCGCGAGACCGTCCACAGCCTTGGATGTTGCGGTAACAATGGAATCAAACACGGTCGTCGCAAAATTCGCGACCGTCGAGACCTGGAGCCGGTACGATGTTGCTCCGGCAACCGTGTCCCACGTCAGGAGAGCGGGTACCGCAACAGCCGGCGCCCCGTTTGCGGGAGAGACCAGCATGGGCTTTGCGGGAACAGGCCCCTGGAAGAAGTCCACCAGACAGGTAAACGCCAGAGGGCTTGACCCGGCGTTCCCGCCAAACACGCCAACCTGAGTTGCGTCAAGCACCCGGAAGAAGCTCCCGGCCTGGGTCCAGTTGGTCCCGTCATAAGAGTAGAACATCGTCCACAACGCCCCGCCTCTCTGAACGCGAAGGAAGATCGGCGGACCCCCGGACGGAATCGTGCTGTTGATAAAGGCATCCGGGTTCTCGAACCCATCCACAAACGAAGCGGCAAAAATCGTGACCCCGCTCCCGGTGGCGCTGACGTCAAACCGCAGGAAGTTGAGCTCGTCCTCCATGAACATGATCCCCTGGATCGGGATGGAGGTTGCACTCCCGACGAACGTCGAATTGAAGCGCGCTGATACGTCTGTCACATTGGTAGTCGGGTCCAGGTCCTGCATCACCCGAGGAGCGAAGTTTCCGTTGACCCAGGGATCGTGTTCGATCCCGCCCGGGACAGAGATGCTGAGCTGGCCGTTTGTCATCGTTTGCGAGCCGTCTCCCCGGGGATCCACGAAGTCCCAGAGCGATCCGTCCAGTGTCGGACCGTGAAAATCGTCAGAGACCGTGGAAGAGTCATCCACGTAGAGACCGGTCGCGACCGTTGCGTTCGCCGTGACATTTGAGTTGGCCGCGGCATCCGTACCCCCGACACGGTAGTTGTAGAGAGAATTGTCGCCAAGTCCCGTTGCTGTCAGGCGGTGATCATAGAAGTAACCGGGATGACTGACGCTGTTCGGGTACGGCGGGACCGTCCCTGTTCCGAATTCGAGAATTCCGTCGGTGGGCTCGTCGGTTGCCCAATTCACCTGAATCGCGTCAGGCGCACTCTTTACTTTGACCCTGTGAATGAGCGGGCTGAGGTTGTCGACCACACCCGTGTCTCCATCCTCGGGAGATATCACGGAATCGCTGTTGAAGAAGTAGTCCACGACCGAGGTGTGCGCCAACGGGTCGGTGCCCGCGTTGGCGGAAAAAGTCCCGACCTTCGTCACAGCGAGCGTATGCGAAAACGTACCCGCGGTGTCGTAGCTGCTTCCGTCGAAGGAATAGAGCATCGTCCAGTTGTTTCCCGAGCGGTGAACCCTCAGGTAGAGAGGTGCGACGCCGTACGGGGCAACATTCTTGTCGATCTTGACGTCGGGAGATGCAAAGCCACCGGCAAACACCGCCGCAAAGACCTTGGTGCTATCATTATCGCCTGTGGTAAAATCGAATCGGACGAGATTGCTGGCATCCGCTTCGACGATCACCCCCTGAGCCTGATAGGTGTCATAGATCACCCCGGAAAGGGACGATTTGAACTTCGCTTCGAGATTGAAATCCTCGTTCACGGCACTCTGCATGATTCGGGGAACAAGATACCCTGACGTCCAGAGATCATGCGAACTCCCGGCCGGCACCATGAGATGGAAATCGGCATCCCCTGAGTTCACCCCGATCATCTGAACCGTTGCGTCGTTGTTTGGATCGGTATAGGTCCAGAGAGGTCGCTTGAGGTTGTGCGAATTGAAGTCGTCAGAGACAAACGTTGTCGGCCCGGCCACCGCCTGCTGCCACGCGACTGCCAGCATGAGCACCAGCGGGACGAACCGCATGCGAGATATCGTCTCCTTGAGCATGGTCATGCTCTTCCTCCTTTCAATGTGTATATATAACAAAATCCGGACTGGATTGCAGTTCGAATGAGATGTTTGGTTCGCAGTACAGTGTATCGTATGGGATTCCAAAATACCCTCTTGTGATACCCATCACCGGGCGACAGACAGCTCCTTGCCCCATCACACAATGACGGGCTTCGGGATCGGGACTATGAACTTCCCGCCCCGCTTGATGTACTCCTCCTGCTGCTTCATGATCTCCTCCGCGAAATTCCATGCGAGAATAAGCACATAGTCCGGCATATCCTCGACGAGTTTTGACGGAGGGTAGATCGGCAGATGATTGACGCCCATATACTTGCCGTGCTTGAAGGGATTCAAATCGACAACATAATCAAGCAGGCGTTTGTCGAGCCCGACATACGCAAGCATCGTCGTTGCCTTGGCGGCCGCCCCGTAGGAAGCGATCCGCTTCCCCTGACGTTTCAGACCCTCGAGCATCTCCAGAAGTTCCCGCCTGAAGGCAAAAACCCGGTCGGCGAATTCGCGATAATACTCCATGGTATCCACCTTTCGATCCGCCTCTTCCTTCAGGAGCTGTTGCACATACGGGCTGACCGCTTCTTTCGGCTCGACAAACAGCCGGAGAGAGCCCCCGTGAACCGATGTGCGCTTGACGTCGTTGAGATACAGCCCGTGCCGTCTGAAGAGCTTGTCGAGCGCGGTAATCGAGAAGTAGCAGAGATGCTGATGGTATATTGTATCGAACTCGCAATGGTCCACGAGATCAACGACATACGGCGCCTCGATAACCGCCACCCCCGTGTCTTTCAAGAGTATCCGGATCCCTTCCACGAACCCGTGGAGATCGGGAACGTGCGCCAGAACGTTGTTGGCCAGAAACACGTCCGCCGTCTTCCCCTCTTCGTTCCGGAGTTTCGAGGCGAGATCCTTGCCAAAAAACGTGCAGCGCGTGGGAACACCGGCATCCTGAGCTGCCTTCACCGGTGCTTCGGCCGGGTCGACCCCGAGCACCGGGACGCCGCGTTCCATGAACACCTTCAACATGTATCCATCGTTGCTCGCGGCCTCCACCACGAGACTGTTCGGACCAAGGCTGCGGGTTTTTATGATCTCCTCGGCGCTCTCCCGGAAGTGCTGCAGAAGGGACGGAGAAACCGAGGAAAAGTACGGGTACTCCGGACCGAAGAGGATCTCCGGTGAGACTGTTTCGGAGATATGGACCAGCGAGCCGGAAGGGCTGAACACCAGGTCCAGCGGGGCCGTGATCTCTGGCAATCGAAGCTGGTCAGCCGTTACGATGCGGTCCGCGAGCGCGGTTCGGCCAAACGACAGAATAAGTTCCGGGTCGGAGTCCTCCCATGGTTGAAAGGGTTTCGAATGGAGCATGGATTACGCCTCTTTCTCAACAGGTGATGTCGTCGGTTCTTGCTGTTTCCACCGCAAATCTGATCCCAGTCGCCCCGAACTCATAAGCTGTTTGATATGGTCGATCCTCTTGTATTTTGGACCTTCGAAATCATCCAGCTGGAGTCCGATCTTCCTGTATGCGTCGTAGAGCTCCCGGGCACCCTTCCGGGCGTCCCACTGCGGTTGAAACTGCGGAAGCGTGTTCGCGATCTTCGAGCTGTCAACCCGATAACAACGCTTGTCGGGACCTGCGTCCTTTGCGTACTCGATGGTGCACCCCGGTACCGTCTCTTTTACGATGTCTCCCAGTTCGCGGATACGGTAGTTGTCCGCGTTTCTCCCGACATTGTATGCCTGGTTGTGAACGACCTCCCGCTGGGCGTACAGGGTGGCGATAAACGCCCGGGAAATGTCCGCGATGTGCACGATGGGGCGCCACGGCGTCCCGTCGCTCTTGATAAACACCTTCCCGGTTGTGAATGCCCAGGCCACGAGATTATTCAGCACGAGATCGAACCGCAGTCTCGGAGAGACTCCGTAGGCCGTCGCATTCCGGAGGAACGTCGGGCTGAACCCGTCGTCGGCGAGTTTTGCAACGTCCTGTTCGACACGCACCTTGGAGACGCCATACGGCGTTACCGGATTGAATGCAGATTCCTCGTTCAGGAGATCTTCTCCACCCGCGCCGTAGTTGCTGCAGGAGGAGGAGAAGATGAAGCGCGAGACGCCGGCCTGCTTGGCCAGCCGGGCCAGGCGCACCGAGGCGCGGTGGTTGATCTCGTA
>JBATTW010000379.1:0-1969 GCA_049670805.1 Bacteroidota bacterium | reverse complement strand
GCAAACGAGATACGACCCGACTACGACTCCATGCATCTGTTCCCTCCGGCCCTTGAGGATTGGGTGCCTGCCGATCATCCAGCTCGGTTCATCCGAGACTATGTCGATGCCCTTGACCTGGAGGATTTGGGATTCAAGGCACGGGCGTCTGAGCGTGGGCGTCCGAATTACGCGCTCGACCTTTTGCTGAAGGTGTGGCTGTACGGGTATTTCAATCGAATCAGGAGTACGCGGGATCTCGAGCGGGCCTGTCACGAGCATCTGTCTCTGATTTGGCTTACGGGAATGAAGTATCCCGATCACAACACTCTGTGGCGCTTTCTTCGCAACAATTCGGAGGCCATCCGAAATGCCTTTGCGGCGGGTGTCCGGATCGCGGCATCTTCGGATCTGGTCGGTATGGTTTTGCATGCGCTCGACGGGACAAAGATCCGGGCTCAGGCATCACGCCACACCGCCCATCACCGGGAGCAGCTCGAACGTGCGCTCAAAGATCTTGACTCGAAATTCGACGAGATGTTTTCCGAGGTGGAGGCGGCAGAATCAGAGCAGGAAGGCGACTACAAGTTACCTGAAGAACTGCAAGACGCTGAAAACCGACGACAGGTGATCCGCGACGCTCTGGCTGAGCTCGACAATGCTCAGACGGACCATCTTCAGCCGGCCGAACCGGATGCGCGGATGATGAAGTGCGACGGTAAGACCGACTTCGGTTACAACTCTCAGGCGGTCGTCGATGAGCAAAGCGGTTTGATAGTCGCAGCAGATGTCACCGCCCAGGAGACCGATTACGAGCAACTGGTGCCGATGGTGAAGATGGTCGATGACGTGATCGGAGACACCGCCGAGGAAACAGTCGCAGACCGTGGCTACTCATCGGGTCCGGCTCTCCATGAAGCTCAAGAAGAAGGCTTGGACGTGCTGGTCCATCTGCAGCCTCACATGGACGAACCAGAGGATCCTGATGAATTCCACTGCTCACGATTTCAACACGACACACAATCAGATGTGATCATCTGCCCGCACGGAAAAACTCTCACCTTCGAGCAGGAGAAGTGGGACTGCTCCAATAAATACAAGGTCAGGGTGTACAGGTGTCAGTCCTTCCGCGACTGCCCCGATCGCGACAGATGTAGTCCCAGCAAACGCGGCAGAACGGTCCGAGTCAACCCCTACAAATCCGCCGTCGTAAACCAGATCGAGAAACAACGCTCTCCGGAATCCAAACGCAGCCTCTCACGACGCAAGGTGATCGTTGAGCCGCCTTTCGGGACCATCAAGGAGGGCATGTCGTTTCGGCGTTTCACCGTCCGCAATCTCGATGGGGTCAGAATGCAGTGGGCGCTCGTGTGCTTCGCTTTCAACCTCAGAAAGCTCTATCGCTCCTGGTGTGAGGGCGCTCTCGTGCTTTCGGCCTGCTGACGCCGGCGGGCCAACTCCGTCGACCCGTCACCCTCCGTCCTAAGCCTCCCGCACACACTGTCTACCCGTCGCCGACAAGCCCTGCCCCATGTTTTCGCGATCATTCGCCGCCGCCCGCAGAAGCCCCATCTCTCAACACCAATTGCGGGACAGCCTCTCACGCCCCAGGCTAAAAATCTGTCGCGCCTCCGGCGCTCCGTTCAGTCATCAGCACCCCACCCGCGTTTCCTCGGGAGAAAACGAGCAAGTTACTCCAACCAGTTACTTGGATGTGATCAGTTTGAGACCGTCACGTCCTGATGACTGATGACTGTCTACTTGACGAGGTTGTAACACCATGGGATACCAGTGAAGACGATCCGAACAGAAGGGGGAACCCGTGAACGTTTCGAGGCGCTGGCTCGGTTTGTTGCTGATCGTTCTCCTTGTCCCGGTCGGCTGCAAGAGCAGCATCGGTGCCAAGACCGTCCCTCGAGACCAGTTCCATTACGCAGAGGCACTCCGCGACGCCTGGAAGGAACAGATGCTCCTCAATATGGTGGGGCTG
>JBATTW010000378.1:0-6177 GCA_049670805.1 Bacteroidota bacterium | reverse complement strand
CTCCTACACTATTGCAGTAGGAGAGGCAGCGTTTTACGGACCCAAGATCGACTTTTTGGTCCAGGACGCGCTCAAGCGCACCTGGCAGTTGGGCACGGTCCAGGTTGACTATGTGATGCCCGACCGTTTCGATCTGGAGTACACCGGCAGTGACGGCCAGAAGCATCGGCCGGTCATCATCCACAGAGCTCCGTTCGGTTCACTCGAGCGATTCATCGGCGTTCTCATCGAGCACTACGGCGGCGAGTTTCCGCTCTGGCTGTCACCGATGCAGGTCGTGGTTCTCTCCATCACAGATCAACAGCGAGAGTATGGTCTGGAGGTCCTGGAGGAACTTCGCGGAGCGGGAATCCGTGCGGAACTGGATGATAGGAACGAGAAGATTGGCTACAAAATTCGTGAGTGGGAGACCAAAAAGGTTCCCTATATGCTCGTGCTAGGTGAAAAAGAACGCTCGGCGGGAACCGTATCGGTTCGAAAGCACAGGAAGGGAGACACAGGGGCGGTCGGTCGAGCTGATTTCCTCCAGAGTGTAACCAAAGAAATTGAAGAGAAGCGACCAACAACGTAGGAGGGAACTCAATTAGTAAAGAAAAACGTCCCCGACTGAATGACGAGATTCGTGTCCCCGAGGTGCGGGTAATCGACCAGCAGGGTGAACAGCTGGGAGTGATGACCCCCACAGAGGCGATGGCTAGGGCGCAGCAGGAGGGTGCAGATCTCGTGGAAATCGTCCCGAAGGCGAAACCTCCCGTCTGCAAAATCATCAACTACGGGAAGTTCAAATACGAAATCGCCAAGAAGGACAAGATCCAGAAGAAACACCAGCATGTATCGGTTCTCAAGGAACTGCGTTTTCATCCGAATACGGATGTGCACGACTTTGACTTCAAGGCGCGCCACGCACGGAAGTTCCTCTCCGACGGCCACAAGGTCAAAGCCACGGTTGTGTTCAAGGGACGTGAGATCACGTACAAGGAGAAGGGTCACGTGCTGCTGTCCCGGCTAGTGGAACGGTTGGATGACGTATCCAAAATCGATCAGGCGCCGCGCATGGAAGGGAGGAGCATGGTAATGATTCTTGCTCCAGAGCGAAAGAAGAAGGCGGAACACAAAGCGGAAAAGGAAAAAGAAGAAGGAGAGAAGCAATAATGCCGAAGATGAAGACAAGGAGTGGAGCGAAGAAGCGCTTCTCGAAGACCGGCACGGGAAAGGTCAAGCGGGCTGCTGCATATCGCAGCCACATACTGACCTCGAAATCCACCAAGAGGAAGCGAAAGCTCCGGAAGCGTCATCTGGTATCGGCTGCAGATCAAAAATCAGCCAGCCGGATGCTGGCCTCATAGCTTGTAGTAGACACCCGTCGCCCTTCGTCAGGGGGACCGGACGGGATATCCAGTCACCGAGAAGAGGACAAGAGCAACTATGCCACGTTCGCAGAACAAAGTTGCCTCCCATCGCCGTCGCAAGCGTGTTCTACGCAATGCGAAAGGCTACTGGGGTGCGCGGAGCAAGGTGTATACCATTGCGAAGCATCATGTGGAGAAGGGCCTGCTGCATGCCTATCGGGATCGCCGGACAAAGAAGCGGACCTTCAGGCAATTATGGATCACCCGCATCAACGCTGCGGCGAGGGAACACGGCACCACCTACTCCAGGCTCATTTCAGCGTTACACAAGAAACAGGTTGACATCGACCGCAAGGTCCTCGCCGACCTTGCCGTGAGTAATCCGGGAGCGTTCGCAGAAATTGTGAAATTCGCTCTCGCCTAGCACCATCACCCGTCTTCCCACCCACGGCAATGGGGCTCCCTCCCTGCGAAGTGAGGCCACAGTGGATGGGAAGACGCGTTCCACGATATTCCTTCAGACGTCCATGGAAGCTCGCATACACGAAACCCGCGAGCGCGCGGTGGCTGACATACAGAACGTCCGGGACCCCGCGCAACTCGAGGAATTCCGCATCGCTTATCTGGCCCGCAAGGGAGAGGTTGCATCTCTGTTTGAACTGCTGAAGACCGTCTCCCCCGAAGAACGCCCCGGCCTTGGCAAGTCACTCAACGAGCTGAGGGCGTTTGTCCAGAAGCAGTACGACGAGAAGTCAAAAGCACTTTCCGCGGGCAACGTCAGGCCGGCTTCAACCGATCTCACATTGCCCGGGCGGGATCGATTTGTCGGAAGCCAGCATCCACTGACGCGCACCCTCGACGAAATCAAGTCGATTTTCCTTTCTCTCGGTTTCAGCATCGCCGACGGACCGGAAATCGAGGATGACTACCATAACTTCGGTGCATTAAACTTTCCTCCCGACCACCCCGCCCGTGATATGCAGGACACCTTTTTCCTGAGTAAAACCGGGCTTCTCCGAACCCATACATCGCCGGTACAGATCAGGGTGATGGAACAGCATCCACCCCCGGTGCGAGTGATCATGCCGGGCAAGGTCTACCGCAATGAGGCAATCAACGCCCGCAGCTACTGTATGTTCCACCAGGTGGAAGGGCTCTGCGTTGACCGGGGCGTCACGTTTAGCGAACTGAAGGGGACGTTGATCTCTTTTATCAAGCAGTTCTACGGGGCAGACCTGAAGTACAAATTCCGCCCCACCTTTTTTCCTTTCACGGAACCGAGTGCTGACATCTACATCACCTGCTTTATCTGCAACGGCAAGGGATGCCGGACCTGCAAGATGAGCGGCTGGCTCGAAATCCTTGGCTGCGGGATGGTACATCCCAACGTGTTCCGCTCGGTCGGGTATGATTCCGAACGGTTCACGGGTTATGCATTCGGTATGGGTATCGAGCGTATCGCCATGTTGCGCCATGGCATCGACGACATCCGCCTCTTCTTCGAGAACGATGTCAGGTTCCTTGAGCAATTCTGAACTACCATGCGAATACTTCAGAGCTGGTTGAAAGAATACATTACCTTCAAGATCCCTCCGACCCAACTCGCAGATCGGTTGACGATGCTCGGGCTGGAGTTTGAGGGCGTCGAGCGGTTGGGGGAGAAGTACGAGGGATTTGTCGTCGGAAAGGTTACTCAGGTTTCCCCCCACCCGAACGCCGACCGTCTCAGCGTTTGCGACGTCAACATCGGAAAAGAAACCCTGAAGGTCGTCTGTGGTGCTCCCAATGTCTCACGCGGTCAAAAGGTCGGCGTGGGCAAAGTTGGCGCGACTGTCCCCCGGAATCAGCACGATCCCGACGGAAAAGCCTTCGTCCTATCCCGCGTCTCGATTCGGGGGGTCGAGTCGAGCGGGATGATCTGCTCGGAATACGAGCTGGACCTCGGTAAAGATGCGGAAGGAATCATGGTTCTGGATCCGTCAGCCCGGGTGGGCCAGCCGCTGGCCGACTACCTCGGTCTTGATGACGTGGGATTTGATATCGAGGTGACACCCAACAGACCTGACTGGCTGAGTCATATCGGGGTGGCAAGGGAGATCGGTGTCCTGGTCGGAAGAAAACCCAAGCTCCCAACAGTCCGCCTCCGCGAAAGCACAATCCCCATTCGCAAGTTCCTCACCGTCAACGTTGATGATCCCGAAAACTGTCCCCGGTTCGCAGCGCGAATGATCCGGGGAGTCCATATCGGTCCCTCCCCGCAGTGGCTGCAGAAGGCTCTGAGAGGGGTGGGGCTCCGACCTCATAACAACGTCGTTGATATCTCCAACTACGTCATGCTGGAGAGCGGCCACCCGATGCACGCCTTTGACTACCGGCTTCTGAGAGGCGGCAGAATCCGTGTCCGCCAGGCCACACCCGGAACACGATTTGTTACTCTGGATGAGAAGGCGCACACGCTGCCGGAGGGAGCCGTCATGGTGTGTGACGGAGAACGGGAAGTGGCAATCGCGGGAATCATGGGGGGAGCGAACTCCGAAATCACCAACGAAACGACCGACGTGGTGCTCGAGGCAGCGTACTGGAACCCTTCCAGCATCAGAAGGACAGCGAAATCCCTGGGGATCAGCACCGACGCTTCACAACGATTCGAAAGGGGGGCGGACCCCAACGGCCCCACCTATGCTCTGAACCGAGCCGCCCAGTTGATACTGGAATCCGCCGGCGGAACGCTCCTCAAGGGGATGATCGATGTCTACCCCAACAAGGTTCGCCCTCGAAAAATCCGCCTGCGACCCAAAAGGGTAAATGCCCTCCTCGGGACCGACCTTGCGAGGGCGAAGATCGTCAGCTGTCTCAGGCTTCTGGATATCAAGGCGGTCGGGGGCGGAAAGGACGACCTCCTCTGCACCGTGCCCACGTACCGGATAGACATCGAGCAGGAGATTGACCTCATCGAGGAGGTTGCACGGGTTCACGGTTATGACAGGATAGAAGACAAGACCAGCGCGGGCATCGATTTCGCCCACGGACTTACATCGTCAGAGGTGGCAGACCGGGTGCGGGAAAACCTTGTGGGCTCGGGTTTTCATGAGGCTGTGAGTAACCCCATGGTGGAGGGAAAGCTGGCGCAGCTGGAGGAACGGACGCCGGTTCGCATCCTCAACCCCCAGAACACCGATATGGCCTTCCTCCGAACAAGCCTCCTCCCGGGTCTGCTTGATGCTGTCCGCAGAAACCAGAGTCATGGCATTACTACGGTTCGCTTCTTCGAAATCGGCCATGTTTTCAGTGTTGATTCAGGCGGAAACGGGTCGTTTGTTGAGGGTTTTGTGGAACAAGAGCGGGTTTGTTTCGTGCTGGCCGGCCTTTCGGCGCCACACCACTGGGACAGGGAGGGACGGAATGTGGACATATTCGACCTGAAGGGTGAGGTAGCCTCGTTCCTGAGGAAGATTGGGCTTGACAAATGGCGCCTTATTTCTTATTCTAACAGCAATGGTTTAACTGATAACTCGCTAGCTGTTGAAATTGAAGGAAGTACGGTGGGTTATCTCGGTCGGGTGGGAGATCGCTCCCGAGATCTCTTTGATATCAAAGAGGATGTCTTTGTGGCGGAGATTGACCTGGCTTTGCTCGACAGACGCGCCACAAAAAGGTACGTGTCGCTGCCCCGATATCCCAAGGTGAAGCGAGACGTCGCCTTTGTCGTCGACAGAGGACTCTCCGCGGGAGATCTGGAGCAGTTGATCAGAGAATCGTGTGCGGAGCTTCTCTACTCCGTTGAGCTCTTCGACGTCTATGAGGGAGATGCCGTTGGTGAGGACAAGAAGAGCATCGCCTACTCGCTGGAGTTCATGTCGCGCGAGAGGACGTTGACGGATCAGGAAATCGAAGCTGCGATGAAGCAAACGGTACGCACCGTGCGTGAACGACTTGGCGCTGAGCTGAGGGGGACGCGTTAGGAGCTCTTTTAGTCACCACACGGGAAGGAGGCCGTGGATCAGATTTCAGGCGACCCTGTAGTCCTTCAGAGTGAGGGGCGGAATATCGAGAGCGCAATGAAAACGCTCTGGGAGAAGGCTCGCCGCGCCGGTGAACACATCGCAGCGCTGAAGGAGGATAATACAGACCTCCGTTCCAAGCTCGAAGATGTACAGGCACAACTCGAGCATCTGAATGAGGAACTGGTCCAGCGTGACCAGACAATTAGTCAGCTAGAAGCGGAACAGGCGGAAGCCGATTCGAAGCGCGAAGAGTTGTTTTCGAACGGTGAACGCGAAGCCCTCGCGGCCAAGGTAAAAGATCTTCTGGCGAGGATCGATACATACCTGTAGCGAGAACGGAATCGGGATACGAATTCATGACAACAGACGGAAAAAGCATAAAAGTCAGGATCTTCGGTTCGGAGTATCCTCTTCGGGGTGAGAGTGAGGAATCCACGCGCAAGATTGCGACCTATGTGGATGAGATGATCAATACTATCCACAGCAAGATTCCCGAGCAGCCAACTCTGACCGTAGCCGTGCTGTCTGCACTGAATATCACCGAGGATCTCTTCAAGGAGCGCGAGCGCTCTAGAGTACTCAGCTCCTCTGTTGAAACCGAGATCAGCAAGCTTGCGAGCTACCTGGACGCGTGCGTTCGCGGAGCTTGACCGTTCATTGTCGTACTGAGGTTTTGTCGCGTACGGATATATATCCGCACCGTCGGCCGTTTCGAACACATTATAAAGAACCAACACTTTTATAATGGGAGCCCGACTCATGGGCGTTGATTACATGCCTCCCCGGCATTCGCTGGGTTCTTGCGACGACCTTCTTCCCTAGGA
>JBATTW010000377.1:0-6334 GCA_049670805.1 Bacteroidota bacterium | reverse complement strand
GAATAACCAAGATAGAGGAATCACAATGATTCTGACCAAGAATCCCAAGAACATCCGGGTGATGTTCACACCATTTCGCGACGGACTCCAGAGTTAATTCGGGGGAAAGGTCCGGTTGAGTGATTTTCTACCCGCGCTGGAGGCATCAGTCAACGCCGGGGTTCGCCATTTTGAATTCGGCGGCGGCGCCAGATACCAGGCACCTTATTTTTATGTCGGTGAAAACCCTTTCGAGACGATGCAGGCGATCAGGGACGCGGTGGGAAGCGACGTGGATCTGCAAATACTGACACGGTCAGTCTCTGGCGTGACGCTCACGTCCCAGTCGATGGAGTCCCTGACGCTCCAGGCCAGATTGATGAAAGAAGCCGGCACGACATGGGACCGCAACTTCGACTACATGAACGATGTCCGCAACCTTGTCAATACCGGCAGGCCGATCGTGCAGGCCGGGATGCACCACCAGGCCGCGATCGCTCTCATGGGACTCCCCTTCGCATCGGAGGAGGTTCACACCGCGAATTTCTACATCAACATCGGGCGACAGCTGCTCGATAGCGACATCCAAATCGATAGCCTCTGCCTCAAAGATGCGAGTGGAACCACCGACCCACGGACCATCTACGACACGGTCATAGGCCTCAAGAAGATCATGCCTCCTGAAATGCCACTTTGGCTCCATACGCATGACACCGCCAGCATGGCTGTTGCTTGCTACATGGCCGGCATAGAAGGCGGCGTGGACGGCGTGGACCTCTCCGTCCGGCCCATGGCCAGCGGAACGGTCCAGCCCGATGTTCGCTCACTCGCCCACGCACTCAAAGGAACAGGATACTCGCTCGACGTCGACCACGGAAAGATGTCGGTTATAGAGGACCTGCTGCTCAAGGGGCTGGAGGAGTATGATTTCAAGCCCGCCACAACCACGGCTGACGCCCGTGTCATAGGATTCCCCATGCCCGGGGGTGCGATCGGACCCAACGTGCACATGATGGTGAAAGCAGGCATTCTCCACAAATACAGCGAAGTCCTGGCGGAGTTTCCGATCGTCGTCAAGGCCGGAGGCGCCTGGACAAGCGTTACTCCTGGCAGCCAGCAATACTGGCTTCAGGCCTTCAACAACGTGATGTATGGTCGGTGGAAGAAGATCGACCCGGGATATGGCCGCGCCGTTCTCGGGTATTTTGGCCACACCCCACTACCACCAGATCCTGAAGTCGTCAAGCTGGCTTCGCAGCAACTCGAGAAGCCTCCCTTCGAAGGTGATCCACTCGAGGCTGCTCCCAAGAACATCGACGCCGCACGAAAGGCCCTGGACGAGAGAGGACTTCCCGTCACCGACCGGAATACGTTTCTCGTCCTGGCAGCCATGGTCCCGGGGAAAAAGCTGGAAGCGAACGAGGGAATACGGTTTTTGAGCGGAAAACCGAAAATCGATCTCCCGCTCAAGAAGAAGGATGAAGCCGAGAAGGTCGTGACCCCGCCTGCCCCCCGGACCGCGACACAGGCAATCAAGGGACCGGTCAAGTCAAAGTGTACCGTCCAGACCGACGGTCGCTCCAAGACCTTCGTTGTGACTGTCGAACCGATCAGCCCCCCTGAGCAAGATACCGGCCAGGTGGCTTTAGGTGGGGTGACAGCCGCCCCGAGAAACGACGGTACTCCAGTCTTCTCCACCTTCGCCGGATCTGTGGAGGTTGTCGATATCATGGTCAAAGTAGGTGAGAGAGTGGAAAAGGGGCAGGCAGTTGCCGCCGTGGAGGCCATGAAGGCCAAACATGATATCAAGGCTCCTCAGAGCGGTGTTGTGTCATCCGTTTCCGTTCAAATCGGAGACGAGATAGATTCCACCAAACCGATCCTCACTCTTTCATAAGCAGAACTCCGAATGGAAGAACTCCTGAAGCTCCTCTCTCAGTCCGGTTTCGCTCACATGGCTTGGGGCAACTGGGTCATGTACGCCCTCTCCGCGATGCTGGTCTACCTTGCCGTCAAGAAAGAATTCGAACCACTCCTCCTGATCCCGATCGCTTTCGGTATCGTTCTTGCAAACTTTCCGCTTGCGGAAATGGGATCTTACGGCGACGGCATCATTGCTATGATCTACAGGGGAGGCATCAAGACAGAGCTCCTCCCACCACTCATCTTTCTGGGCGTCGGTGTCCTGACCGATTTTCGCCCGCTGCTTGGAAGACCCCTCACCTTCCTTCTTGGGGCAGCCGCCCAGCTGGGTATTCTTGTTGCGGCACTGGCTGCAGCTTACCTGTTCGGGTTCAGCACAAAAGAGGCAGCTTCGATCGGAATCATCGGTGGAGCGGACGGCCCGACGACCATCTTCCTGACAAGCCAGCTGGCACCACACCTGCTTGGCCCTGTGGCACTCTGTGCCTACAGCTACATGGCGCTGGTCCCCATTATTCAGCCACCCATCATCCGTCTTCTGACCACAAAGAAAGAACGGACAATCGATATGCCGCAGGCCCGACCGGTCTCCAGAATGGCCGTTCTCCTGTTTCCCCTCTGTACTGGAGCGATTGCCTCACTGGCGGTCCCATCCAGCGCGCCGCTTATCGGGATGCTGATGTTCGGAAACTTGATAAGGGAGAGTGGCGTGACGGAGCGGTTGAGGAAGACAGCCGGTGGAGCAATGATCGATATCGTCACGATCTTTCTCGGCGTCGCGGTTGGGGCAACAATGGAAGCCGGGCGATTCCTGACGGAACAGACTCTTGTGATCTTTCTCCTGGGTGCCGTCGCGTTTGTGTTTAGCACGGCAGGCGGGGTCACGTTCGCGAAGCTGATGAATATGTTTCTCCCGGAGAAGAAGAAGATTAATCCCTGCATTGGTGCCGCAGGCGTCTCCGCGGTACCCATGGCGGCGCGGGTAGTTCAGAAGTTCGTTTCAGATAGCACCGACGGTCAGGTTAATCCCCTCATGGCAGCCATGGGGCCGAACGTTGCGGGTGTAATCGGCTCCGCAGTTGCTGCGGGGGTATTTCTGTCACTTCTCAAGTGACAGGCAGTGTCTTTCGCCTCATTCCACCGGTAACGGCATACCTGCGACGAATCCGGGGACCCAGCCTGGTGGCACCTGGGTTACCCATATACCGTTGCAAACCCGATATTCGTTTTCGGGGGCGCAAACCGCGTGGGGCTGGGGCTGTCACTACGAACCAAGGGGATGTTCCGGGCAGATAGCCCCCGTCAGTCCGGCCGCTTGACTGGTCCCAGGTAGTGATCGAGCCAGGCGAGGGACTCTCTGATGACCTCGTCCTGAGGGATGAAATGGTCGGTAGGATAGACCTTCAGTTCCTTGTCCGCGGGGTCAGTTCCAAGCATATCATAAAGCGGTCGGACAGCGACATCCAGGGGGAAGGTCATATCGTACTCCCCGTTGAGCATCAGGACAGGAATCTTGATGCGTGGAACAAAGTGGACCGGATCCACCTCCGGTCGAGACCTCCCGTGCGCATCAAAACCACCCACGCAGAGGATTCCGGCCTCCAAGCGATCCTCAACCGCCATGATGAGATTCCCAACTATTCCCCCCCAGCTAAAGCCAAGAAAGGCAAGCTTCCCGGTATCGATATCGGGACGAATCTCCAGGTAGTCAACGCACCTTCTGAAGTCTTTCACGACCGCAATCTGGAATCCTGAATACGTATGGGTCGGCTCGGCCCAGAGGTGGAGAGATGCCAGGGAATCATTTCCGCGTTCATAGGTCCCCTTGTACACAGGAAAAGCGACCGCCCTTCCGTTTGCCACGAGATATTCGATTCTCATCTTGAATTCGGGCAGCTCCGTCAGGTTTTGTTTGGATCGGACCCAGGTGGCGCCGGATCCCGGAAAGTAGACAACAGTCTGATAGGGGGGACTTGCATTCCTCGGGAGAAAGATATGAATGACCATCTCTTCCTCCCCGTACAGCGCGTTCACCACAACTCTCTCGTGAATCCAGTTCGAAGAAGATGAGTCGGCAGGTAAACTGGCTTGTCTCAAGCCTCTTCTGTCATAGGAGAACTGCTCCTTGTAAATGGCGAACACTTCCTCAGAGACAGGCTTCTCGCGCCGGAAATCGGGCATCTCCCAGGGTGTGATCGGTGCGAACGCTTCCCGGGAAATACTCTCCCCATCATGGTACTGAACACACCGGAATCCGTTTTTGACCGAGCGGTCGAACGGAGATGCCTGGGTGATGTTGCCAACCATGTACGTTGCATCGTCCCACGCCCCGCCACGCAAGCACCTTCCCATCGGAGCTTTGTTCCAGCACCATTCCCGCGCATTCCCCGCCATATCATAGACACCGAAGGGATTGATCGCACCTGTGCTTCCGACAGGAACAGGGCCCTCACCGCCGAAGTTGCTCGACGGAATGGTGAACCTGTGAAAGCTCCACCGGTTCAGGCCGATGTGCCAACCACGTGCTATCCCCCAGTGATGCACAGTAGGGAGACTCTTCCCCACAAACTCGGCATAGGCTCCAGCCTCAAACCAGCTGATTCCAGTTACCGGGAGCTGCCCTTTTCCTTCGGCGTAGTCACCAGCCTGCCACCCTGCCGGGCTCGGGCGTCCCGTCCTGTCCACAAAGTGCGCTATCGCATCCTCCCAGGAGAGCACCTTCCCCTCTCTCACGAATTCATGCTTCCAGAGGGAACGGTCGTGATACCCACCCTGTTCGACAAACGCCTTGAAATTCGCATTCGATACTTCAAACCTGTCAATGAAGAAGTCCGGAATATCCTCGTGCCCCAGAACCCGGACCATCCCGGCCGGGATACTCCCCACCGGGTCAAGCACCCTCCTGATTCTGCTTCCGACAAACCTGCCTTCCGATGCTGTTTGTGTGCCGGCAACTGCAATGACAGCCTCATACCCCTCCTTCTCTATTTTCCAACGGTAGAACGCTATCGGGACCCTCAGACTTTCTATCGGCGTTACGCCGATGTATTCCCAGCCTCCCTCCGAAGGGTCGTACATTGCCCTGTAGACACTCGCCCCCGGGGGCTCCGTCTCAATGGAGACGAATCTCGCAATGTCGGGCCAGAGAGCCTGAAGGTCCGGGTCATCGGGGATCTGTTTCTCAGCCAGCAGGGCAAGCTCATATGCCTTGATGGTATTCGTTGCTTCAATCGTCGCGAGCTCCCGGATTTTCGGAATGAACTCTTCCTTTGCCAGCTGGATGCTGGCGGCCCGATCCAGATACCACGCGAGGGCCGCAATGATCATCCCAAGGCCCAAAAGAACAGGCAGGGAGACCTTTGGCTTCTTGAGTGCCCGGAGGACCCCCTTTGTCGCGGTCTCTGCCGTGACGGCCTGCCGGGCGGGGAATCGAGCACCCTCCAATGCAACAACTATCTCACCTGCAGAGGGGTAACGGCCGGCAGGATCCTTTGTTAGCAAACGCAGGACGATCCGTTCGATTTCCTGCGGAACCTCCGGGCGAACTGACCGCGGAGGAGCGGGTTCGTCGTTGAGTATCGAATAGAGGACCGCCGGCTGGTAGTCCCCCTTGAAGGGAACTTCGCCGGTCAACATCTCATACAGGACCGCCCCCAGAGACCAGAGATCCGTTTCCTGGCCAACCTCTTCCCCCCTCGCCTGTTCGGGAGACATGTATGCCAGTGTCCCCAGCGTGCTTCCCGTTCTCGTCAGCTTGGACTGTCCCGCCAGCTTCGCCAGCCCAAAATCCAGAATTCGTGCCTCGCCATGGGTTGTCACTATGATGTTTGCCGGTTTGATGTCCCGGTGTACGATCCCTGCTTCATGTGCTCTGGCCAGGCCCCTGGCGATCTGGACCCCCACATCGAGGGCACGCGAAAGATCCAGGGGACCGCGGTCGATCATCTGGCTGAGCGTTTCCCCCTCATAGTAATCCATGCAGATGTACATCTGTCCGTCATCGGTTTCGTCGATGTCATGGATTGTACAGATGTTCGCGTGTTGCAGCGACGATGCCGTCTGGGCTTCCTGAGTGAACCGTGCCTTGGACTCAGGATCCAGACTGAAACCGGGAGGCAGAAACTTCAGCGCTACCGTCCGTTTGAGCTTTGTGTCTTCCGCCTTGTAGACAACGCCCATCCCTCCGCCGCCGAGCTTCTCAAGAATCCTGTAGTGCGCTATCGTTTTTCCTATCATTTCGTCGGACCTCAACGTTCCGTGACCAGAAGAGTTACGGCTCTTTCAAGGAGAGACGTCATGTGCTCTGAGTCCCTTCCCCTCACCATGAGGAGGTTGTTCTGAACCTGTTGAATGCGGATGCTGGTGTTCCCCGGTCCTTCCAGGACCAGGACCCCTCCCCCTCCAGAGAGCACACTGAACTGAGAACTCTTCC
>JBATTW010000376.1:0-6586 GCA_049670805.1 Bacteroidota bacterium | reverse complement strand
GTGTTGGGTTGTCCGGGATGAACGCGCTCCTGGTTGCGCTCGGCTCGCTGCTTCCAGACATGGACACCGAGGCATCGGTTGTGGGCAGCACGATGCCGCCTCTCTCCCGATGGATCGAGCGGCGCTTCGGACACAGGACGCTGAGCCATTCCTGGTTGTTCATCGTTGCACTGGCATTGGTTCTCCTGCCGGTGATCTGGTTTGACGGCGAGCTCTACGTTTCCTTTCTCGCGGGGTACGCATCTCATCCGTTACTTGACAGCATGACGGTAACGGGCGTGCAAATCTTCTATCCGCTCTCAACCGTCCGTTGTGTCTTTCCCCTGGATGTGAAACATCCCCACCGGTACCGGGTGCAGACAGGATCACGCGCGGACTACATGTTCGGGGTGGGATGCCTCCTCGCATGTGTCCCCTCCTTTTTCGTCGCGCAGCAGGGACACGAGCATCTCATCCGATCCGCCCAGAAGAACATCACATCGGCCGTGAGGGAGTACAACGAGCTTTCGCGTTCGTCTCAGGTGGCCGCGGAGGTGAAGGCCTATAACATGACCTCCGGAGAAGAGTTATCGGGAACATTTCCCGTGGTGGGTTCGCTGGACGAGAGAACTCTGTTGATTGAAGACTCGACCGGGAACCTTGTCACCGTCGGCGTGGAACATAGTGCCGAGTATGTCACCCGGGAGATACTCTGCAGGAGAGGGTTGACGGTACGGACAACCTCCACACAGATCGACATGACAAATCGTCCGCTGGGAGAGCTCGGCAGGTATCTCCACCCGGGAACCGATCACCGCCTCTTCGGGGACCTCAGCACAGATGAGCGACCCTTTGTCCCGGGGAAGTCAAAATGGTTTTCTCCTCTGACGGTTTCATCGGGAAAGATCTCGCTGAAATTCGCGACGATGGAAGACATTCGCAGGGCCGGATTGGAGGATCTGTTTGTTTCGAGTGGGCCGCTTACAGTCCGAATGAGAGCGCCGGTCGACGGCGGACAGTTGGAAGTGGGGGCGTTGTCGGCCGTTGAAGATGGCGGATCATTCTTTCGACTCACGTTTCATGGGAAGCGTGTTGAGCTCCTCTGTGCCGAAGGTGACACGGTCAGGAGAGGTGAGACGCTTGCCCGGGAAGTTCCCCCCGAGTCACAGGCGGAGAAGATCTTCCTGATTCAGCAGCAGGTCGCTCTCCTGGAGGAGGAGAGGGAAAGGAAGATGGCAGACCTTGACGCGCGTCTGCACAAAGCTTCCATCCAACATGAGCAGGACTCTCTGGAGGCCGTTGATGCACGTCGACTTGTTCGCGAGGGGTATCTTACAGAGGCGGCTCTTGGATCTGCCGAAGCGACGGTGGCCCAGGCGGGACTCGAGTGCCGGAGAGCTCTGCAGGAGCGGGATGCTGCAGAGGCCGACCTGTATGTCCGAAAGCTCAAACTGTTCAGCCAACTGAAAGAGCTTCGGGCGCCACCAGCTGAGCTCCGCTCGAGCGTCGTTGCGCTTGTCAGGCGGGTTCAACGTTCCACGAAAGGAGGGAAGGAGCTTGTTACATTCACCCTCCAGCGTCTATGAACGCTACTCACGGACCGTTGATAGGGAGGGAAGAGGAGCTTGCGGAGCTTTTGCGGAACCTGGCCAGCGGCAGACACACGTTGATCGTGGGGCCGAAGGGGGTAGGCAAGTCGCGCCTCATGGCCGAGGCCCGTGCGATCCTCGCCGGAGAGCGGCGGCATCTCGTAGGTGCGACACGCGCATCTGTCTCGTCAGATACGACTGTCATGTTTGTGCTTCACACGGCGCCGATGGGGGACCTGTTGAGGGAGCTGCTGAAGGGAATTCACAATAGAGGGGATCTCGTGCTGGATCCGCCTCTTCCCGACGGAGCCGATTTCGACACCGTTCGAAAGCGTTTGAGCGGAAAGGGATCAGTCTACATTCAGGATCTCATTCTGGAGTCCCTCTCCCGTCTTCCCACCAGGTACATCATCATTCTGGACAGTCTTGACCGGATTACACCCTCGCATCAGCTCTTTCTGGAGCGGCTGCTGAGTGTGGCTGTAGTCTGCTCCGCTGTGACCCGGATAAAGGAGACGTTTCACTACAGAAAGATCTGGAGTTCGTTCACGAGGATTAAGTTGGATGCGCTGCCCATCCCGGCCGCACGGGAGCTGGTCCGGTACTACATGGAGAGATACAAGGTTCGCACTATCGATCCGGAGCTTTTCTTCCGGGAGGTGTTGAAGACCGCCGATGGGAACCCCCACAGGATCCGCTCTCTGGTCTGGCACGGCTCGCGGCAGGCTCAACTGGACAGGGAGGCGATCCGGAAATTTCGGCGGGAGGATGAGGGGGAATACTTCAACATGGGCCCGATCTACATATTCGGCGCAAGCGTCTTCACGCTCTACAAGATCTTCTCCATCGGGCTGGACAACCGGGAATCCTACATCTACTTTTCGGCTCTGGGATTTCTAGTCTACTTCGCATTTCGTGTCTTCCGGAATTTCTTCATATTCAGGCCGCAGAGAGAGGAGTAGAGGAAGGACGATCGTGAAGAGGTCCTGATTGCTACTCGGCAATCAGACGTTTGAACCTGGGATTTTCCCTCAGACTGTCCCAGACGGGCTCCACCTCGAGTCGATGGACCGAGATCTCCCAGCCTCCCAAGGGGATGGACTTGAGTTCTTCCAGGGTACGGATCGCCTCGTCTTCTTCTCCCGCCAGAGCTGCAATCTCCGCATACTGGCGGAGTACCGTGGCACCGATCAATGCATCCAGGGATATCGGGGCCAGATCCAAAGCTCGCTTACCTGCCGAAATTGCGGCGCCGGGATCATCCAGAAATGCGTGGGCGTACCCGACTGCCAGGTGTACGCGTGCGTCAGCGGGCCGGACAGTCAGTTCAGCGTTGAGCACATTCATGGCTTCTTTAGCATGGGTTACCGTAAGAGCATCATTGCCCATGAAATGATATTCCCTGGCGCGCTCAAGGTCTTTTTGAATTACTCCATCTGACCAGTCTGTGAGAGGTGCTGTAATCGTATCTACAATCCCAAGGTAGGCAGGGAAGTCACGGTCGACTTCCAGGATAAATCGCCACAGCCAGAGCGATTCCCCTGAGCTCTGGTCTACGGGACCGGCAACCTGCCGGGCTTCAGTTGTCCGGCCGGTCGAAAGGATGAGAGTATGCGATTTCCAGAGACGGGCATTCACATTCTCGGGCGCGATCGTGAGCGCCCGGTCATACCAGCGAAACCCCTTCTCATAGTCACCAGCGTAGACGGAGCAGCCGCCGATTTCTGCTGCCAGATCGGAGTCCCTGGGATTCAGCTCGAACCTCTTCTCAAGATGTTCGGCTGCCTCGAGGACTTTGCCCTGCCTACGCCAGATGAACGCAGTGATGTCCAGCACAGCATTGGGCAGAGCCTTCTGAGCCGCCTCGCACTCCTCCAGGGCGCGCTCATAGTCACGGAACATGCGATACTGGTACCACGCGTGGGTGATCCTTGTGCGCGGATCATCGGGGTCAAGCTCGAGCGCACGCTCCATCGCATGCCTCGTAGCATCCAGGCGCTCAGGCGTCCTGTCGCCAATATGGTAAGCCCAGGAGTGAACAAAGGCCATTCCCGCATACGCCTGAGCGAACGATGTGTCCAGGAGGGTGGCCTGATGGTGGAACGCGGCTGCCGAATCAACGCCGCTCAACGGACTTCCGCGGTAGAGGCTCTCTCTGAATTTCTCCATCCCCCTGAGAAAGAGCTGGTAGGCCTCGGGGTTTCTCGTTGGATTCCTCATCATGAGATCCCGCTCCCTCTCGGCGATGGCCATATCCAGTTCCTTGATAACCGCCCCTGCAATCTCACCCTGAACCTCGAAGACCCCTGCCATCCCACGCTCATATGACTCGGACCATATCTGTCGGTCGTCTGTCGTCCGCACGAGCTGTGTGGTCACCTTCACGCGTCCATTCCCCTCCCCGGACCGGGACCACTGAACACTGCCCCGGAGCAGATAGTCGGCCCCCGTCTCTTCCCTCATCTGCTGCGTGGTCTTTGGGCTTTCCCCGTACTGATCCGCCGTGATGCGTGAGATGAGCGCGATCCCGTAAACAGGAGTCAGCCGGTTCTGAATCTCATCTGTCAATCCTGCTGCAAAGTATGCATCCTCCGGGGCACCTCGATTTACAAAGGGGAGGATCATCACTGTCTTTCGGCCGGTCGATGCGTCCGTGAGCTCCCTCTCTCCGGAAGGAAGGAAGAGAATCAGAACAGCTGCTACGACTGCGATGATTCCAAACGCTGCAAACATAGGCAGGCGCCAGCGAGGATGATGCAGTTTTGGTCTGCCGACAGGTTCCGGTCTTGTTGGTCTTGAGGTGACCGAGTTGCGAGAGACGGGGCCCGTGTCTTTCTTGAGGCGTCGCATGTCGATCAGCATCTCATGAACCGTCTGGTAACGTTCCTCGGGGTTCTTCTCCAGTGCCCGGTTGAAGATATGAATCAGCTCTGAGGATGCCTCGGGCATGTGTTTCTGGACCGGCTCCGGCTCCTCGTTCATGATCGAATAGACCATCGCCGCTTCATGCTCGCCTCTGAAGGGGTATTTGCCGGACAACAGCTCGTAGAGGACTACCCCCAGGGAAAAGATGTCGCTCCGCGCGTCAACGTCCCGGCCATCGATCTGTTCGGGAGACATATATGCCAGCGTCCCCACGGTGCTTCTGGATTTTGTAAGGCGAAGTGCCCCTTTGAGTTTTGCCAGACCGAAATCCATCACCTTCACCTGCCCCCGCTCGTTCACCATGATGTTCTCGGTCTTGATGTCCCTGTGGACGACCCCCTGGCTGTGTGCTTCCTGCAGTGCCTCAGCGGTATGGATACCGTAGTCCAGAGCCTCCTGCGTGCTCATCTTTCCCGACTGCACCTTCTCCCGAAGATGCATCCCCTTTACGTATTCCATGACGATAAAGCGTTCGCCCTCAGCCTCCTCGATTGCGTAGATGGTACAAATGTTGGGGTGGTTCAGCGTGGCGGCCGCTCTCGCCTCGTGCAGGAGCCGCTCCTGCTCATTCTGGTCGCCTGAGATCTGGTGGGGCAGGAACTTCAACGCCACCGTCCGCTGAAGACGCGTGTCTTCCGCCGTATAGACGATACCCATCCCGCCTTCGCCGAGTTTTGCCAGAACTTTGTAGTGCGCTATAGTTTTGCCGACCATCTCTTCAATTCACCGTCAGGGAACCGTTCACTGGGGTTGAATTTAGCGGAATTCCGGAGGGTGTAAGTAATTTTGTGTCTGTGAGCCATACGTGTATATTGGAGCAGGAGGTAAGGTATGGCGAAGAGACGCAAGACGATAGACCCTGCGTTGCTGGATGAGCTGTTGGCTGGCCAGGATCCACAGACCGTGCTTTCATCGAAGGGTCTCCTGGGCGATTTGAAGAAGGCCCTGGCAGAGCGGATCCTGAACGCCGAGTTGGATCACCATCTCGACAGTGCTGAAGAACAGGACGCCGGCAATCACCGTAATGGGACGAGTTCCAAGACGGTCCTGAGTGAGAGCGGGGCGATGGATTTGGCGATTCCCCGCGACCGGCATGGAAGCTTTGAGCCCGCTCTGATTGCCAAATACCGACGGCGGCTTCCCGGTTTTGATCAGAAGATCATCGCCCTGTATGCCCGGGGGATGAGCACCCGTGAGATCCAGAGTCATCTGCGAGAGCTCTACGGAGTCGAGATCTCGCCAGAGCTTGTTTCGGCAGTCACCGACGCAGTTCTGGAGGAAGTCACGCAGTGGCAGAACCGGCCACTGGAGCGGGTCTACGCGATCGTGTTTTTCGATGCCCTGCGCGTCAAGATCCGCGACGAAGGAACAGTCAAAAACAAGGCTATCTACCTGGCCATCGGCGTCCGCTGCTCGGGCCACAAGGAAGTTCTCGGGATCTGGATCGAGCAGACCGAAGGAGCCAAGTTCTGGATCCGGGTGATGAGTGAGCTCAAGAACCGCGGGATCGAGGACATCCTGATTGCCGTCGTGGACGGTCTGAAAGGCTTTCCAGATGCGATCTCCTCAGTGTTCCCCCAGACTGAAATCCAGACCTGCATTGTGCATCTGTTGCGCTATTCAATGCAGTTTGCCTCCTGGAAGGAGCGTGCTGCCCTGAGCGCGGCTCTCAAGCCTATCTATCAGGCCGTCACGGCCGAGGATGCCCGGGCGAAGCTCGAAGAGTTCTCTGAGGGCCCCTGGGGACGGAAATACCCGATGATAGCCCAGAGCTGGAAGAGAAACTGGGAACAGGTGATACCGTTTTTTGTCTTCCCTGCTGAAGTTCGTCGAATGATCTACACGACCAACGCGATCGAGAGTCTGCACAGCCAGGTCCGGAAAGGTATCCGGGGGCGAGGACACTTCCCGAGCGACGACGCAGCGACGAAACTCATCTGGCTCGTCTTACGTAACGTGCAGAAGAAATGGAAAATGCCACCCATCGCCTGGCATGCGGCAAAGAACCAGTTTGCAATACACTTCGAGAACAGATTTGTTATCAACGCCTAAAGCCTAAATCATGCTCACACACAAAATATCTGACATCCCCC
>JBATTW010000375.1:0-5100 GCA_049670805.1 Bacteroidota bacterium | reverse complement strand
GAGAAGATCCCGCATCTTTTGCATGGTCCAGTACTCGCAGTCGATCCGGGATTCCGATATCTCAGCCCCCTCGCTCAGGAACACGAGCGCCCCGAGGCCATCGCATCGCATCCGGTCCTCCCTGTAGCCCCGGAGGCGCCCGTAGTTGTCCGCAACCCGGATCAGCAACTCGTCACGTTTGTTTTCCATGGTATCCATCGTGGGATCCTCTACGGGAGTATACGTACGAGGCGGAGAAAGTTCAACGCGGGGAGACAAAATTACCGTTAAGTCTGCGGGGCTGAGAGTCTAGAGACGAAACCGCCGTCCGGTTTCCAGACCGGAGCGTCCACCCCCCGGGTTCTCCGGGCGCGCTTGCCCGTTCCCGATGAGCCGTTCGATGACCGCCTGGACGTCCGCCAGCTTGCACGGTTTTGAAACAACCTCTGCCGCACCGAGACTTTTTGCCATCTCGGTATTTTCGTCCGACGCGACGCCCGTCAAGAAGACTATGGGGACGCGTTTTGTTTCCGTGTTGGACTTCAGCAACCTGACAAACTGGAAACCGTCCATACCGGGCGACTTGATGTCGGTGATAATGAGGTCGGGATGGTGCTGAAGAGACCAGTTGTACGCGTCGCTCTTCGAACCGAGAGACACGCAGACATATCCCCGGGAGGTCAACTCGCTGGAAAGAAGTTGCCCGAGCGCTTCCTCGTCATCGGCAATGAGAATGGATTTCTGGGAGGTGAGGGGTCCCAGACGCGATAGTATCGTGTCCCGCAGTCCCTGTTTTTCTGTCTCGGACCGCGCAGGCTTTCCCCTCCCGTTCATCTTCACACCCCGCTTCGAGTGTCGCGTCATGGCGCAGATCCCTGTTGTTGGGCCGTATCTAGAGTTTTTCCGAAACTTCCCATGTTTTGATCTTGTCGAGTTCTTCCTGTTTGAGCAAGCGCTCGGCAAAACGTTTGCGTTGCTCCCGTCTCATCTTTGCCACGAGGGAGCTCAGAACGTCCCAGTACGTGGACTCACCCTTCGCTTCTACCTTCTCCTTGTGCTTGCCAGGACTCATGGCGTACCTCCAGTTTTCGACATGTGGTGCATACGCCAGATTGTTGTTGCAAGAGTCGTACCCGAATTCAGCCCACACACGTCGAAACAAAGCCTCCGACGAACCGCGCAAACCGTCCGGTTTGGGAGATTTGGCCCCTCGGGGGGTTGTTCTTTCTACAAAGGGTTTACGGGAGGTGAAGACGTGTGCCAGGTCGCACACTCATAGTCGCCCGGTGAAACACGGTAAGCGGTGGCCGGAGCTGAAGATGTGGGTCGGCGGGGCCGGAGGGGTCTATGGTCCGTAGAATTCTTTCAAAACGTCCCTGTGTCTGATGAGGGTGGTGGCGGCCTTGACCGACACGTTGATCCAGTTCAGCTCCGGCATGGTTTTCCTCAGGTGCGTTGGGATCTCGCGTCCTCCCCAGTATTGTTGAGCGATCGTAATGGTGTTCGCAAGCGAAACCGCCTTCGCAAGGTACCTCCTCTTGCCGGTGCTCTTGAATGCGGCAACGTACGCGTCGATGAAAAACGACGTCGCAGCGCTGATGGGTGTGAAGAAGACATACTGCTCGGCGGCACTTGGAACAAACCAGTCACTCCCGAAGTAAGGGTCGTTTCCATTCCAGCGCGACCCGGGTCGGAAAAGCCGCGCGCGTGTTATGGGATCGGAAATCTCCCACACAACAAATTGGTCTTCGGCGAACCGGATAAGCTCTTCTGCTTCCGAGAGCATCTCTGGATCACCAGGCTGTTCTCCGAACAGCAGCATGGCAAGCATGAGCGGCTCCCGGTGGGAGAGGTTTTTGTAGCGCTCTCTCGGCCGCGTGTCTTCGTACTGTGCTTCCCAGGAGAACGTTCTCACCGGATGAGCCATACACCATTCCAGCGCCCTTGTGCGCGCCCGCCGATAGTCACTCGTCCCGTGCTGCTCCGCAAGGCGATCAAAGAGGTTGATCACCGAAACCGGTACGAGCAGGTGCGCCTTCACAGGTTTTCCCGTTTCTGTCTCGATTCGCTGGTACCAAGTCCCGTCCCCCCGCTGTAATCGGAGGTACGTATCTGCTATCCTTCGCGCCGCATGGAAGTAGATCGTGTCACGGGTGACATCGAAGAGATCTAGATAGGCCTCTGCAACTTCGGCAGGCTCGAGCGCCATGTGTTCCCCTGCATACACAGGATGGATGTCACCATCTACGCCATCCCAGAATGTGGGGGGCCACGCTTCAAGCGGCGCCCCCGGAGGCTCGCTCAAGGAGAGTAGGAACCGTGACGCTCTCCTAGCAACTTCCAGAGCCCGGTCGGCATCTTCCGGACGGGGACTCAACCGTGAGTAGGCAACCATCCCCTGTACAATTCCCCTTACCATCTTTGAGGGATGCACCCACAACGGATAGGAGGGATCCGGTTCGTTGTCCGTGAGCCAGTGCTGGATCTTTGGCTGGGAGAGAAGGTCGCCAAGACACCGCCGGCCGCTCTCACCGTAGTCATACGCCGGCCTGCCGTACGGGCCATCAAAGGGAGGGCTCTTCACAAACTGGCGTTTGCCCGATACAACAACTGTGTCCGGTCCCGCGGATATCAGGGCCTCGACCGTCAGCGTGACTTCGCTGCAGGGCAGATCCCTCCAGAGAGGAGTGATGGGGACCCAGGGCTTGTCCGCCTCAAACGTGTAGGTTTGAGAATCGGCGAGCGAAAGCGCCGTGAACCGGTATCGCTTCACACCCTCGACCCCTTCGAACGCAAATGCGGGCGGGTAAATGAACCGCCGGGAGAAGCCGTTCCAGAATGGCTGCACACCCGGTTGGCCCGGATGCACCGGTACCATCAACTCCTTTTGATCGGGTCGGTGCAAGGTTTGGTCCGGCAGGAGATCGCCAACAGGCGGCGATTGCGTCTGGATCGGAATCCAGAACCCGAAAAACCATGCAAACAGATTTGACAGCAATCGTATCATAGCTGCGGCTCCTCAGGCAGGGTGTCAGGTCGGGCCGCCCTCCATCTGCTGGAGGTACTCGGCGAGTTCCTCACGCGACGCCTCTCTCACGTTCTTTCTGTTTTTGGTGTCGAGAAGATACTTGAAGATGACCTTGTAGCTGTCATAGTCAAACGTGTGTGTACCCCGGATGAAATGTCCACTCCCGAAGGCGGTGTAACGAATACTGGACAGGAGGCACCATTGATCCACAAAGAAGAGTTCTCCCTCGCCCTCCGGGCTCCGCTCCTCCTTGATGATCACCCCACCCTCGTACGGCCAACCGCGAACGCGCCGCCGGGCAAAAGCCTCCTCCACCCGTGCGTTGTAGGCGTCCGGGGGCTCCTCTCCCACACACGCCCCATCACAGCGTTTCAGATGGTATCCAAAGCAGGACCCGCGGGAATTCTCCAGTCCCAGGAATTTGTGACAGAGACGATGCTTCTTTGCAGCCTCAACAATATAGCGATTGGCCTGGCTCCGGTTCTTGAACACGCCCAGAATGGACGACGCTTCCGAAGGATCGATTGATTCACCGTCTCGGGAGAGGAGCCGGACGTACCCCTCAGGAGACAACTCCCGCCAGAGGACACAGAGGGGTTTTTTTGAACGCGAGATCTGGTTGTAGACCGGCCGGAGCTCCTTGATGAGATGTAGCTCCAGCAGGAGCGCCCCTAGTTCTCCTGCCGTCGGACGCGCCTCCACTGATGAGATCTGCTGGCACATCTCGACGGCTCGCTCAGCGGAGAAATGGTCCAGAACGCGATCTCGAATATTGCGGCTCTTGCCGACGTAGAGGACCTCCCCCTTCGCGGCCGTGAAGATGTATGCCCCGGGAGACTGAGGCAAATCATCGATCGCAGCCGGGTCGACGTGGGGTGGAAGAGTCCGCGATCGGAGCAGCCCGGAGAGTGCTTCCGCAAACCGCTCCTGGCCCGCCTCTTCCTGCACCATCGAGAGAAACTGGTAGACAACACGGGCGTCGCCCATGGCACGGTGTCGGTTCGCGCAGGAAAGACGATGCCGTTTGATGATACTGCTGAGGTCATGCCGGCGCTCTTGAGGGTAGAGCTTTCGGGACAGCTTGACGGTACAGAGACTGCGCGGCTGAAAGCGCTTCCCGATGTTCCCGAATTCTCTTCTGAGAAAGGCCAGATCAAACCGGGCATTGTGGGCCACGAAAACCGTGTTGCGAAGCATCTTCAGCACATCATCCGCTATCTCACGGAAGAGCGGCGCTTCCGCCACGTCATCGTTTGAGATCCCTGTGATCTGTTTGATGAACGGGCTGATATACCGTTCGGGGTTGACGAGAGACTCGTACTGCCTGACGATCTTCCCCCGTTCGATCCTCAGGATCGCTATCTCGATGATGCGATGATAGACCGGACTCGTCCCGGTCGTCTCAACGTCAACAATAGCCAGGGGCTGGTTCACGGGGAATGCAATATCTCAAATTGTGTGAGAAATGTACGGAGAGATCATCTGCCGTGCAACCACCGGCAACGACCGACTGGAATCCCAGGCGGGAGCCATCACACCCCGAGGCGTGAGGCCAGTGTGGAAAGGTCTGGGACAATAAGATCCGGTTGGGCTTCCGCCACACGCGCTGCGCCGTACCGATCCCTGTATGATTTTCGGTTGACCCACGCGGTCACCATTCCACACCGGTTCGCAGGAGCGATATCGTGATAGAGGCTCTGCGCCGCGTGGAGAACAGACCCGGGCGGGACCCCGATACGGGATAGAAGCGCACGGAAATTTTCAGGGGAGGGCTTGTAAGACCTGATCTGGGAGGCGGTAACAACCTCATCCAGTTCGACCTGCAGCTGACGTGCCGTGTGGGAAAACAGGTGGTCGTCAACATTGGAGAGAACTGCAAGCCTGTAGCGACGCTTCAGGCGGTTCAACGCATCGACCGTGTCTTCAAAAGGTTTCCATTGAGGAAGCGACCGGCTCAATGCCTCCAGCTCTCCCGGAGTCGGGATGAAGCCGTACTTCGCGCTGAATTCCCGCACAACCGCCTGGAGCACCGATGTATACTCTCTGAAATCGCCCCCTTCGGCAGTGGCTTCGAATTCAGCATAGTCCTCGAG
>JBATTW010000374.1:0-14313 GCA_049670805.1 Bacteroidota bacterium | reverse complement strand
GAAGAAGGAAAGCCAGGGTTCTCTCGAAGCGATTTCAGAAAAACTCAAAAGCATCGAGAATCTCTCGCAGAGTGAAGTCGAGGCATTACTGGGAGAGCGCGAAGGAAGGGTTTCCGGATAGAGGGCCGTCCATGAGTGACATATCCAAACAGATAACCGATCTCTCTCCTGAGAAACGGAAGCTCCTCGAGCTACTGCTGAAAGACGAGGGAGTGAACCTCGCTCGATCGGTGATCGTGCCGCAAAAGAGGGACACGGACTCCTTCCCGTTGTCGTTCGCTCAGCAACGACTCTGGTTCATCGATCAGCTGGAACCGGGGAGCGGACAGTACAACATTCCTGTCGGCTTCCGCATGGTGGGGTCACTCGATATTCGCGTACTGGAAGAGGTCATTCACAGAATCGTCCAGCGGCATGAATCACTGCGGACCGTCTTTTCGTCTCGAGATGATGAGCCGATCCAGGTGGTGACATCTGAGCTGAAGCTGAAGCCTCGTTTTGTCGATCTCCGGACAACTCCGGTCTCGCGTCGTGAGGAAGAAGCCAGGCAGATGCTGATTGAGGACGCGCAGCAGCCATTTGTTCTCGAACGGGGTCCCCTCATGAGGGTGACCGTGCTTCGGTTGCAGGACAAGGAATACTGGGTCCTCCTGACCCTGCACCATATCATCTCCGACGGCTGGTCGATGTCTGTCCTCGCGAAGGAGATCACCTCACTCTATCAGACGACCGTTTCCGGTGCACCATCCCCGTTGCCAGACCTTTCGATACAGTATTCTGACTTTGCCTGTTGGCAGAGGGAATGGTTCCGGGGTGAAGAAGTCGAGAAGCAGGTTCGGTACTGGAGGGAGCAACTTGGGGGTGCAGTTCAGGTTCTGGATCTGCCGTCTGACAGACCAAGACCCGCAGTTGCCAGCTACCGCGGTGAATCGTACGAGTTTGACATCCCCGGAGATCTTTCCAGGTCGCTCGAAAGACTGGCGCGCGAAGAGGATGCAACGATGTTCATGGCGCTGCTCTCCGGATTCCATGCTCTCCTGTATCGGTACTCGGGGCAGGAGGACATCAGCGTCGGGACTCCTATTGCCAATCGCAACCGGGCCGAAATCGAAGACCTGGTTGGTTTTTTCGTGAATACGCTGGTCATGCGTGTTCTCTTCTCACGCGATTTGACCTTCCGCCAGCTCCTGAGAAAGGTGCGGGAGGTGACGCTCGGGGCTCATGCGCATCAGGACCTCCCTTTCGAGAAGCTCGTGGAGGAGCTGGATCCGGAACGAACGACGAGCCACGCACCGTTGTTTCAGGTGATGTTCGTGTATCAGAACCTGCCTCAACAGTCATTCAGGCTGCCGGGCATGACGATTGAACCACTTCGAGTGGATCAGGGGACGACGCCGTTTGACATCACCTTTTCCATATTTGAGCAGACGGGTGGCCTGAAGGGATCCATTGACTACAGCGCGGATCTCTTTGACCATTCTACCATGGAGCGTCTGGCGGAGCACTCCCTGACCCTGCTCCGGGCTGCCGTGGCCGATCCTGATCAGCCCGTCAGCGCGGCCACGCTGCTGACGCCGGCCGAGCAACGGACGGTTGTGGTCGACTGGAACGACACTGCAATCTCCTTCCGTGATCGAGATGCCACGCTGCACGGTCTGTTCGAAGCGACAGCCCACAGGGACGGCAGCTCCATTGCTCTTGAGGTTGAAGGGGAGCAGCTTTCCTACTCTGAGCTGAACCAGCGTGCCAACAAACTGGCTCATTACCTTGTCCGGCATGGCGTCGGGCCTGAAGTACGCGTGGGGGTCTGTCTGGAACGGTCCATCGAGATGATTGTGGCAATGCTGGGCATACTCAAAGCCGGCGGGGCATATGTGGCTCTTGATCCTGCCTATCCGAATGAACGCGTTCAGTATATCCTGTTGGATAGCCGCGCAACTCTCCTCCTGACGCAGAAGGACCTCGTTGGTGGACTCCCTGAAGATCATCCGCCGGCTGTTCTTCTCGATTCCGAGTGGGATGGCATCGCGTCGGAAAAGAATTCGGATCCGGGTGTTCATGTGTTGCCCGAGAATCTCGCCTATGTGATTTACACGTCGGGTTCGACGGGCCGACCGAAGGGAGTTGCGATCGAGCATCGGAGTGCTGTGAACCTTGTTCAGTGGGCGTCCCGGGTGTTTCCTTCAGAGGTAACGGAGAACACACTTGCTTCGACGTCTATCTGTTTTGATTTGTCGGTGTTCGAGATTTTTGTTCCGTTGAGCAGCGGCGGTTCGGTAACGCTTGTTCGGAATGCGCTGGACGTTTTGCAGTTTGGTGAGGACAGCAGAGTGACGCTGGTGAACACGGTCCCCTCGGCGATAGCCGAGCTTGTTCGTGAGCGTGGTATACCGGATTCTGTCCGTGTTGTGAATCTTGCAGGGGAGCTTTTGCCGACATCGTTGGTGAAAAAGATTTACGATTTACCGGGTGAGCGGAAGGTGTATGATTTGTACGGTCCATCGGAGACGACGACCTATTCGACGTATGCGTTTCGGGAGCCGGATCGGCGTCCCATTGTCGGTCGGCCGGTGGCGAACACACAGATTTACATCCTGGACCAGAGCCAGCAACCGGTTCCGGTGGGAGTACCGGGTGAGCTGTACATTGGTGGATCCGGTCTGGCGCGTGGGTATTTGGAGAAGCCGGATCTTACGGCGGAGAGGTTTGTGCCGGAGCCGTTCAGTGGGAAGTCCGGGTCGTTGATGTACCGGACCGGTGATTTGGCGCGTTATCTTGCAGACGGGAACATTGAGTACCTTGGTCGGGTAGATCATCAGGTGAAGGTACGGGGTTTCCGGATTGAGCTCGGGGAGATTGAGAGTGAGTTGCGGCAGTACGGTTCGGTGAAGGAAGCTGTCGTGATTGTGAGGGAGGACACACCGGGTGACAAGCGATTGGTTGCATATTGCGTTCCCAACCAGATTCCCGGCCCGCAGCCTTCTCATCTTCGTGGGATCCTGAAGGAAAAGCTTCCGGACTACATGGTGCCGTCGGCCTTTGTGGAGATGGATGAGATTCCTTTGACCCCGAACGGGAAGGTGGATCGAAGAGCGCTTCCGATCCCCGAACTCGGCGTAACAGCCGCAAAGGAAAGTGCCCCGCGCACGCCTGTGGAGGAGATTTTGGTAGAAATCTGGTCAGAGGTGTTGAGCGTTGACCATGTTGGCGTGGAAGACAGTTTTTTCGACCTGGGAGGTCACTCCCTGCTGGCTACGCGATTGATGTCCCGCCTGCGTCGGGCGTTCGAGATCGAGGTGCCCTTGCGGACCCTCTTCGAGAACCCGACTGTTGCTGGCCTCGCGACGGCCATTGAGGCAAAGAGCGGTGTGAGGTCCGAAGTGGATGTTCCGCCGCTGGAACCGGTCCGGCGCGATGGTAAACTTCCCCTTTCCTTCGCACAGCAACGGTTATGGTTCTTGAGCGAGCTCGAAGAGGGGGGTGGGCTCTATAACATCCCGGCTGCCTTCCGCCTGGTCGGGGCTCTGGACGTGGAAGTCCTCGAAAGGAGTATCAACGAGGTCATCCGGAGGCATGAATCCCTCAGAACAAGCTTCGCAACCGTGGAGGGAGAGCCCGTGGCGGTCATTGACCAGAATGTCTGGCTTGAGCTACCCGTCATGGATCTGAGGGATGTTCCACCCACCGAACAGAATTCACGAGTCTACGAGATCGCGAGTGCCCGTGCACGGCAGCCATTTGTTCTTGCAAATGGTCCACTCGTGCGGGGGGTTCTCCTACGGCTTGCTGATGAGGAGCACATCGGGGTTTTCACGATGCATCACATTATCTCCGATGGCTGGTCCATCGGCGTCCTCATCGGGGAGTTGGGAGCTTTGTACAAGGCGTACATCGCCGGGGAAGAATCACCGCTTCCCGATTTGAGTATCCAGTATCCTGATTATGCGGTCTGGCAGCGCTCCTGGCTGCAGGGAGAAGTCCTCGAGGGACAGCTGGCGTACTGGAAGGATATGCTTCAGGGCGTTCCTCCGCTGCTGGAGCTCCCGACAGACAGGCCACGGCCAGCAATGCAGACCATTCGTGGAGGTCGCAAGAACTTCACGCTTCCAGCGGAACAATCGGAAGCCCTGGCAAGCCTGAGCCGAAACGAGGGTGTGACCCTCTATATGACCCTGCTGGCAGGATTGCAGATTCTCCTCCATCGCCACAGCGGGCAACAGGACATTAGCGTGGGAACACCCATCGCAAATCGTAACCGCTCCGAAACGGAGGGACTCATCGGTTTCTTTGTCAATACGCTCGTGATGAGATCAGATCTGTCGGGAGTACCGAGTGTGCGAGAAGTTCTCCACCGAGTCAGGGATATTGCGCTGGGCGCATATGCACACCAGGACGTGCCGTTCGAAAAAGTTGTGGATGCGATCCAGCCCGAACGGGATATTAGTCATTCGCCGCTCTTCCAGGTGATGTTTACGCTACAGAATGCCCCTGAGGAGGCGGTAGACTTGCCGGGATTGAGGATCGAACCAGTGGAAGTTGATACCGGTGTTTCGCGATTCGACTTGACAATGACGATGGTGGAAGAATCTGAAGGCTTACGCGGTTCGATAGAGTACAATGCAGATCTCTTCGATGCGGGGACGATTGATCGAATGGTAAGCCACTTCCAGAACATCCTCGAGGTAATGACGACGAGTCCTGATCATTCGATCGGAACAATAGGAATGCTGGCTCCTTCGGAGCGTCGTCACATCGTCCTTGATTGGAATGACACCACAGTGTCACTCCCCACCCATGATTGTACTGTACAGAGTCTGTTTGAAGCGGCGGTTGAGAGGGACGGGGAATCTTTCGCCCTGGAATTCATGGATGAGCAATTGACCTACGCAGGGCTGAACAGGCGGGCAAACAAGTTCGCTCACCATCTTGTCCGCCGTGGAGTAGGACCGGAGACCCGAGTAGGAGTCTGTCTTGACCGGTCGTTGGAAATGATCGTCGCGGTTCTCGGGGTTCTCAAGGCTGGTGGTGCATATGTTCCGCTGGATCCTTTGTATCCGAAGGACCGTCTGCAACACATGGTGTCGGACAGCGGGATTTCTCTCCTTCTGACCCAGGAGGTGCTATCCGATTTGCTCCCTGACAATCGGCCCGCCATGGTCTGTGTGGACAGGGACTGGTCAAGGATTGAAGCCGAGGATGACTCAAACCCAACTGTGGCACTGCACCCTGAGAACCTTGCCTACATTATCTACACGTCAGGGTCGACTGGCGTACCGAAGGGGACCCTCCTGCACCATGGTGGGGCCTACAATCTCGCCCGTTCATGGGCTGCGGATTTCGGGATTGGACCGGAAAGCAAAGTGCTGCAGTTCTTCTCTCTGGGCTTCGATGGGTCTGTCGGGGAGATCTTCTCTACATTTGCAGGAGGCGGGACGCTTTGCCTCGTTCCTCAGGAAACCGTTGTGTCCATGCCGGACCTACAAACGTTGCTGGTGGAGCAGAGTGTTACGCATGTCGTGATGACTCCCTCGGTCCTCTCCGTTTTGCCGGCGGAGGATCTCACCTCGTTGCACACGGTCATGAGCGGTGCTGAGATCTGCTCGAAAGAGCTCGCGGACCGCTGGGCAGGGGGCCGGCGATTCTTCAACCTTTACGGTCCGACGGAAACAACAGTAGTTGTGTGCTGGCATGAGCACTTGGACGGATCTGCGGGAGTGAACACAGTTCCTATCGGCGGGCCGATAGCAAACACGAAGGCATATATCTTTGACCCCCAGCTGAATCCTGTACCCCTGGGTGTGCTGGGTGAGCTCTATATCGGAGGCATCGGAGTCGCCCGGGGATACCTAAACAGACCTGATCTGACAGCAGAGAGGTTCCTGCCGGTGCCGCTGGAGGAGGGGAATGGCGGGCGAATGTACAGAACCGGCGACGTTGCCCGGTGGCTGCCGGACGGTTCGATTGAGGTCCTGGGCAGGATGGACCATCAGGTGAAGATCCGTGGTTTTCGGATTGAGCTTGGAGAGATCGAACAGAAACTCCGCGAGTGCCCGGCGGTGGGCGAGAGCGTCGTGATTGCCAAGGAAGATGCTCCGGGAGCAAAACGCCTTGTTGCGTACGTCGTGCCCCGAGAGATGCCGGGCCCGGGAACAAGCGAGCTCCGGGACTTCCTGAAAACACGTCTCCCTGACTACATGATCCCCTCAGTGTTCGTCATCATCGAGGCATTGCCGCTGACTGCCACGGGCAAGGTTGACCGCCGTGCTCTTCCGACTCCCGAAGCAGTCCGGCCCGACCTCGCCGGGGGGTATGTTGCGCCGTCAACACCGGCAGAACATACACTGGCAGCAGTATGGCAGAAAGTTCTCGGGCTAGAGCAGGTGGGGGTGGAGGATAACTTCTTCGAACTCGGTGGCGACTCCATCCTGAGCATCAAGGTCATCGCGAAGGCCAGAGAGGCTGGCCTGGAGATCGCCCCCAAACAGATGTTCCAATACCCCACGGTAGCAGGACTGGCGAGTGTTGCCAGGCCTGCGCCGGAAATGAAGGCCGAACAGGGGATTGTCACCGGGCCTGTGCCGCTGACACCGATCCAACACTGGTTCTTCGATCAGAGTTTTCCCAACCCGCACCATTGGAACCAGTCCCTCCTGTTTGAGGTCCGTGAACCGCAGGAGGGAGCCATACTCGAGGAGGTCGTCCGACATCTCCTTCGACATCATGATGCGTTACGGGCGCGCTACAGCAGATCCGATAACGGCTGGGAACAACGTATTGTGGATCTTGATGATTCCCAGCTGTTCTCCTGGTTTGACCTGAGCGAAGTGCCGCCTGACGTGCACCGCGAAAGGATCGAGGAGGAGGTCGCTGCAGTGCAGGCGAGTCTGAACATCACAGAGGGGCCTCTTCTTCGCGTTGCGTATTTCGATCTCGGGAACGGGAAGCCGGACAGACTCTTCATCGTGATTCATCATCTGGTGGTGGATGTCGTCTCCTGGAGCATCCTTCTGGAGGATTTCCAGACAGCGTATCAGCAGTACCGTCAGGCGGGTGTTATCCGGTTGCCATCCAAGACATCTTCGTTCCAGGACTGGGCGAACACCTTGCAGCAATATGCACAATCCGAAGAACTTGGCCGCGAAGCGGCCTTGTGGCTGGACGGCCTGGAAGCCGAGATCTCCCCTTTGCCCTTGGATTTCCCCGGCAAGGAGAACACCGAGCTCCATGCCGAACGTGTGAAAGTCGGTCTGACCGAAGACGAGACCCGGTCCCTTCTTCATGACGTATCGGAAGCGTATGGCACAGATATTAACGACATCCTGTTGGCAGCACTGGCGGAAGCAGTTGCAGAGTGGGCAGGTTCGAAAGTCGTCCTGGTTGAGGTTGAGAGTCACGGCAGGGAAAGCATATCTGAGGATGTTGACATCTCGCGGACAGTGGGCTGGTTCACTGCGACCTACCCGGTCCGGTTCGACTTGAGAGGAAAGAATGGTCCCGGGGAGGTCCTGACCACGGTAAAGGAGAATTTGCGGGCGGTCCGTCGCCGAGGAATCGGGTTCGGGCTCGCACGATACCTTCGGGACGACAACGGAACGCGGGAACAATTGCGCGCGGTTCCGAAGCCGGAAATTCAATTCAATTATCTGGGGCAGCTCGGTCGCAGCGGCATTGAAGCTGCCGGCTACAGGCCAGCGGATGAGAGCACCGGGTCCGATCATTCCCAGGACGGTTTGCGACATCATTTATTCGAACTCAACGGCGGTGTGTACGACGGAAGGCTGAATGTTGAGTGGACGTATTGCAGAACCTTGCACAGACGATCAACTGTGGAAACTCTGTCACAGGCTTTCCTCGCGTCACTGAGAAATCTCATTGCACATTGTCTATCACCGGAAACAGGCGGTTACACACCGTCGGACTTTTCACTGGCAAGTCTTGACCAGCGCGCACTCGACAAGATAATCACCAAATTAGATCACTCGAAAAAAGACGTCTCGTGATGAATCGAAGGAACATCGAGGATATCTATCCGCTCTCACCAATGCAGCAGGGGATGCTCTTTCACACACTTCTCGCTCCCCACTCCGGGATGTATTTTGAGCAGACTCGCTGGACGCTGAAAGGGGAGATTGACATCACTTCGTTCAGGGAAGCCTGGCGCACGGTCATGAAACGCCACCCCGCCTTGCGGACTGCTTTTCTCTGGGAAGGCGTAGACGAGCCTCTCCAGGTCGTGTTCAGGAATGTTGAGTTGCCTCTGCGGGTGGAGGACTGGCAAGATGTGCCCGGGGATGAGCAGCGGCGTCGCCTGGATGAATTCGCGAGGGAGAACAGCCAGCAAGGCTTCCAGCTTTCGGTGCCTCCCTTGATGAGACTGGCTCTGCTGCAGACGGGCAAGTCTGACTATCATTTCGTTTTGAGCTTCCAGCACCTTCTCCTCGATGGATGGTCCCTGCCTCTTATTGTCGGTGAAGTGTTTGTGCTCTACGAGGCCCTTCGAGCTGGCGCCAAAATATCCATCCCGCCTGTGAGACCGTACCGGGAATACATCGCGTGGCTTCAACGCCAGGACATGGGGGAGGCAGAAAAGTACTGGAGAGGATTGCTTGCAGGATTCTCAGAGCCGACGCCTCTTCCAAACCTCAACGGACGCCTTTCGGACTCTGATCGGCAAGATTATCATGTGCTGAAGGCCTTCCTGGATGGTGAAACAACCTCCGCGTTGAGAAACCTGGCCCAGGAGCAGGTGACACTCAACACCATCATGCAGGGAGCTTGGTCATTGCTGATCGCCCGGTATGCCGGGGAGGATGATGTGCTGTTTGGTGCTACTGTCTCGGGCCGTCCGCCAGATCTACCAGGGTCAGAATCCATTGTGGGTCTCTGTATCAATACTCTCCCGGTGCGGGTGCGGCTGCGGCCTGAGGTGCCTGTTGTGTCCTGGCTCCAAGATCTTCAGTCGCGGCAGGGTGAATCGCGATCGTACGAATACGTTCCGTTGGTAGACATCCATGGCTGGAGTGATGTGCCACGCGATGTACCAATGTTTGATAGCCTCCTTGTCTTCGAAAACTATCCGAGGGACCAAGTCCCGAAGAGCGACGAGACCCAGCTACACATTGAGCAGGGAGAAGCGTACGCCAGGACGAATTACCCCCTGACACTCGTCATATCCCCGTCGGACGAGATCGGGGTCGAGCTAGCCTACGATGGTCAACGCGTGGACAAGCGTCTGGCTGACGGCATGCTGGAACATTTTCAAAATATCCTGAGACAGATTGCCGCAGATTCGAACAAGAGGGTGTCTGAAATCACTCTCCTCTCAGACCGGGAAGAGCAGCTGGTTGTGCGCGATTGGAACAGGACAGCAGCTCCTTATCCTGATGATCGCTGTCTGCACACCCTCATTGAAGCCCAGGCGGAAAGGACACCTGAAGTTCATGCCGTGGTTGTGGAAGACGAATTTCTGACGTATGACGAGCTCAACAAAAAGGCGAACCAGCTCGCGCGTTTCTTGCGAAGGCAGGGTGTGGGGAGTGAATCACGGGTGGGTGTCTGTGTTGAAAGAACACCGACAATGATCGTTGCGTTGATTGGCGTGATGAAATCCGGAGCCGCCTATCTTCCATTGGATCCAGCAACGTCTCCTCACCGGATGGAGTACATGCTTGAGGATTCCGGCGTGGAGTTCCTTGTGACACAGCAGTCACTCGCCGGCCAGTTTGCAGACCCGGAGAGGAAAACGATATGTGTTGACAGAGACTGGGTGGAGATTTCGCGGGAGAGTGCGCTGAATCCTGATTGGTTGACGGCTGTGGAGAGTCCGGCGTATGTGATCTATACCTCCGGGTCTACCGGGAAGCCAAAGGGTGTCGTGGTCCCGCACCGTGCCTTGGTGAATCATGCGGTTGCGGCGGCACGAGCGTTCGAGCTGGAAGTCGGTGGGAGAATCATGCAGTTCCTCTCTGTGAGCTTTGACGCTTCCGCTGAGGAGATCTATCCGACTCTCATTTCTGGTGCGACTCTCGTTTTGCACGAGGCTCCCCAGCGTGTGGGTGGGCGTGAGCTGATTGATTATGCCGATCGTATGGGAGTGACGATGCTGCACTTACCGGTGGCATACTGGCATCAGTTGGTCAGTGACCTCGTCGCTTCGGGCGGGAACGTGCCTGGTTGCCTGAGGGCTCTGGTTGTTGGGGGAGAGAGCCCCTCGCCCCAGAAGCTCCAGCAGTGGTTTGAGCTCACAGCCGGACAGGTAGCATTTGTCAATGCCTACGGTCCGACAGAATCAACTATCGCAGCGACAATGTACGCAATACCGGAACCATGTCGTTTGGAGGATGGAGCACCCTCTTGCATCCCGATTGGCACTCCGATTCAGAACGTGCAGATCTACATTCTGGATTCAGAACTCCGGCCAGTGCCTGTGGGGGCTGTCGGGACCATGTTCATTGGCGGAGTCGGTCTAGCGCATGGATATCTGGATAGGGCTGACGCCACAGCGGAGAAATTCATCCCCAACCCGTTCTCTGAAGGGCCGGGCGAGCGGTTGTACGACAGTGGTGACCGCGCGCGTTTCCTTCCCGACGGGAATATCGAGTTTCTGGGTCGTCGTGATCACCAGGTGAAGATTCGTGGATTCCGCATCGAGCTCGGGGAGATCGAGGCAAAACTGCATGAACGACAGGACGTAGCTGAAGCGGCCGTCGTCCTTCGTGAGGATACTCCAGGTGACAAGCAGCTTGTAGCCTACATCGTTCCCATGCATGATGCGACTGTTGAGAGTAGAGATCTGTTTGAGGCTCTCAAGACAGAGCTACCGGAATATATGGTTCCGGGAAACATCGTGACGTTGGAAACAATGCCTCTCACGGCGACAGGGAAGATAGATCGGAAAGCCCTGCCCGCTCCCGAACCGGGGGACGTCGAAGGAGATGCATCGACCCATGCACAGCGCACTCCCACCGAAGAAATGCTTGCAGGCGTATGGAACAATATCCTCGGCATGAAGCCCGTCACTGCGGATGACAACTTCTTCGACATGGGAGGGCATTCATTGCGGGCCACGCAGATGCTTTCGCGGATCAATGACGTCTTTGCAGTGGATCTTCCTTTGCGAACGATCTTTGATAGCCCGACGCTGGGAACGCTGGCGCATGCCATTGATTCCGCGCGACTGGGAGCTCACGACAGTTCGGTTCCTCCGCTGAAATCGGTCCCACGGGATCAGGATCTTCCTCTCTCGTTTGCCCAGCAGCGCCTCTGGTTCATCGACCAGCTATCGCCCGGCGGCTCTTTCTACAATATCTTTTCCGCGTTCCGCTTTTCCGGTCCCCTCAATATTCCGGTTCTGGAGAAGACGCTGAACGAGATCGTGCGCCGGCATGAGGTGCTCAGAACGACGTTCAGCGCAGTTGGCGGCAAACCGGTCCAGGTCATCAGGCCATTTGAGTCGATCCACGTCCCCATGAAGGACTTGAGTAATCACGATGAAGGAAACCGTGAAACCGCGCTCACCACGCTGCTGCGTGAGGAAGCCACACAACCTCTTGATCTGGAGAATGGCCCGCTGTTCCGCGTCCGGCTGTTTCGGCTGCAGGATGATGACCATGTTATCACGCTTTGCGTACACCACATCATTGCGGATGGCTGGTCGATGAGCGTGTTGGTGCAAGAGGTGTCCGTGCTGTATCGCTCTTTCCATGGCGGGGAGCCTTCTCCGCTGCCGGATTTGCCAGTGCAGTATGCAGACGTTGCATCCTGGCAATCACAATGGCTGCAGGGAGAGGTGCTGGAACGGCAACTTGCCTACTGGAGAGAACAGTTGGCCGGTATTCCGACCGTGCATGAATTACCGACGGACCGACCACGGCCGGCTACCCAGACATTCCAGGGGGATCAACAGAGGATTACACTATCGAAGGAAACTTCCGAGCAGATACATGCCTTGAGCCGGAAGGAAGGTGCAACCGTCTTCATGACGTTGCTCGCTGCGTTCCAGACCTTTCTGTATCGGTACAGTGGCAATCCGGACATTGTGGTAGGCTCCCCAATCGCGGGGCGGAGGCACACAGAGGCAGAAAAACTCGTTGGATTCTTTGTCAACAATCTTACTCTCCGCGCCAAGTTCGACAGGAAGGACACGTTCAGAACCGTCCTGCAGAAAGCAAGGGAAACGGCGTTGGGGGCGTATGCACACCAGGACATACCCTTTGAGAAGCTCGTCGAGGAACTGCAGCCAGCACGTGACCTAAGCCACTCGCCGCTATTCCAGGTAATGTTCGTCCTGCAGAACATACCACCTGGCGAGATCGAACTGCCCGGCCTGACCATGAAGGGTTTGGAACCGGAGAGCTCCACGTCGACTTTTGACCTGTCACTGCAGATTCAGGAAGGCCCATCAGGTTTTGAGGCTCAGTTTGTATACAATACTGACTTGTTTACAGCTCCAACGATCAGCCGCATGCTCGGACACTTCACTAGCATCGTTTCCGCTCTCGTCAAGAACCCTGACAGCGAGGTGGCGACCGTTCCGATGCTTACAGAGAAAGAGCTCGACCGTCAAGTTGTGGAGTGGAACAGGACTGATGCCCCGTATCCGAGTGATCAATGTGCGCACCAGGTGTTTGAGTCGATTGCCGAAGGACAGCCCATCGACCTGGCCCTCAAGCATACGCAGGGCTCGGACACGGACCGCATCGAGCAGCTTACGTACGATGAGTTGAACCGGCGGGCGAATCAATTGGGACACCATCTTCGCAAACTGGGGATTGGTTCGGAGAGCCTCGTCGGGGTCTGCACTGAGCGATCGGCGGAGATGATCATCGGCATCATGGGGACCCTGAAAGCGGGTGGAGCGTTCGTCCCATTGGACCCGGCGTATCCACAGGATCGTCTGGCGTTCATGCTGGAGGATTCGGGAATATCTGTGCTGCTCACGCAGGAATCGCTGACGAGTTCGCTGCCGCAGACGACGGCGCGGGTCGTCCGCCTTGATACGGACTGGTCTGTCATTGCTGAGGAGGCGGAAACAAATCTGAGAGTGAATACCGTTCCGGATTCCCTTGCGTATGTCATTTATACGTCGGGGTCCACGGGTCGACCGAAGGGAACGATGCTCCGGCATGGGGGTTTGTGCAATCTCGCAACGGTGCACAAGCACGAATTCGAGGTGGGAGCGGGGAGCAAGATACTGCAGTTTTCGTCGTTGAGCTTCGACGCATCGGTCTGGGAGTTGGTGATGGCGCTGCTCAATGGAGCGGCCCTCTGCCTTGCCAGCAAGGATATTATTGCGAGCGGTCATGATCTGGTGGATCTCATTCGGACGCAGGGCATCACCACGGTCACGTTACCACCCTCTGTTCTTGCGGTCTTTCCGCGCGAGCGGCTTCCCGAGTTGCAGACCATTATCGTGGCCGGAGAGAAGTGTCCGGGCGAGTTGGTGGATCAGTGGAGTTCTGGGCGCAAGTTTTTTGATGCATACGGGCCCACGGAGACGACGGTATGCGCATCCATGCATCTCTGTTCAGGACGCTATCCCCATGGCCCGCCAATTGGACGACCCATTGCGAATTTTCAGTTGTATGTGCTGGATGGGAGCATGCAGCCCGTCCCCGTGGGCGTACCCGGGGAGCTTCACATCGGCGGTGTCGGACTCGCACGAGGCTACCTGAACCGCCCGGCAGTGACCGCGGAGCGGTTTGTCCCCGATCCTTTCAGCAAGGAACCCGGTTCCAGAATATATAGATCCGGGGATCTCTGTCGCCAGACGCCTGACGGAACAGTTGAATTCCTGGGTCGGATCGATCACCAGGTGAAGGTACGCGGATTCCGGATTGAGCTCGGGGAGATCGAAGCGGTGCTCAGTCAGTACCCCGGGACCCGGGATGTTGTGGTCCTTGCACGTGAAGATACGCCCGGTGACAGGAAGCTTGTCGCGTATTTGGTGACCGAAGACGGAATGCAACCCGGTGTAACGGAACTGAGGGCGTTCCTGAGAGAAAAACTGCCGGACTATATGGTGCCCTCTTCGTATCTCATCCTGGACGAGATGCCGTTGACGCCCAACAAGAAGATTGACCGCAAGGCGTTGCCGGTACCTGACCAGAGCCGCGCTGAGCTGGAAACAGCATATGTCGCACCCAGAAATGCAATTGAAACATCCCTTGTGGAGATCACAGCGTCCCTTTTGAACGTGGAGCGGGTCGGCGTCTATGACAACTTCTTCGACCTCGGCGGCCATTCGCTACTTGCGACACAGTTCGTTTCACGTATCAGAGATACGTTCGAAGTAGATATGGCTCTGCGGGCGCT
>JBATTW010000373.1:0-9689 GCA_049670805.1 Bacteroidota bacterium | reverse complement strand
CCCTTTGTGACAAAATCCAGAATCTGCTTCATACCGGAGAGCGAGTACTCGCCGCTCTCCAGGAGGTACTGGATAGTCGGGACCTGTTCGACGGCAACGCCGTGTCTCAGGAGGTAGTAGAGGACTTCGGCTTTGCTGTAGTTGATCCACTCTCCCCCTCTTTCAATGCTTACACACAGACCCTGGTTGTCTTCGAACTGGGCAATCTTCATCTCTTTCCTCTGATGGTATGAATGGGGAACCTACTCTATCGATCTTCTCATGCCCACTTCTCGCAGCCGTGGAAGGGCATGTGCTTCCCTTCCACGTATTTGGGCCTGGGCAGGTAGGCATTCACCCCCGGTACCGCCTTTCCGCGAAAAAGGAAGGGAGAACCTTTTTCCTCCTGGAGAATCCGTGTGGAGGCCGGTATGTATCGAATAGTCAGTCCCATTCTCCATCTCTCGGACCGGTTCGCCTCAGACCCGTGCACGATGTTGGGATGATGCACTTCGACATCTCCCGCCTCCAGAACCACGTCCACCGCCCTGGATTCATCAACGAGTTCCTGACGGATCGCCGACCCCAGGACATTTTCGACGTCCTGACGCTCCTCGACATCGTCGAGTTTCAATTGGTGGGTTCCGGGAATAACCCTCATGCAGCCGTTCTCGGGCATGGCATCGGTGACGGCAAGCCAGAGCGTCACAACTTCCATCGGGTCCAGCGGCCAGTAACTCCCGTCCTGGTGCCACAGCACCGCCTGACCCGTGCGAGGCGGCTTGCAGATGTAGTGGGTGGCAAAAAGCGCGATGTCCGGACCCACGAACTGCTCCGCCACGTCCAGAAGACGGTCATCGCTGATGAGGCGGATCCAGAACGGATCTTCTTTCGCAAGATGAGCATGGAACTGCTCCGGTCGGACGCCGGGGTTTCTGGCAATGAGCCATTCGACATGGCTCTGCGCCTCGCGCACAAGATCCTGATCGATCGCATGTTTCACGATCACGTAGCCATCACGGTCATACTCCTCTCTCAGAGTCATGCGCGTCGCGCTCCCGGTCCTGTCTCCACCATGACGGTGAGGAGAGCCCGTGGTTGTACACGGACGGGCACCGTATGGTCGCCCTGCACCTCCACTTCACGGAGAGGCCGCTCGTCCAGCCTGGTCTCCCAGGCCCTCACGATTGGAAAGGCAAACCGGACACCCCCTTCGATCGGCTCGCTACCGGAGTTGTAGAAACGGACCACGAGATGTTTCCCCTCCTCCGACTCCTTGACCGCGCTCAGGGTGAGCGAAGCCGGCGTCATCTCCAGGAAGCTCTCGGTCTCCGGTATCCCCTCCGTGTTCTTGCGGCGGATAGGAAGCAACGGAAGATGGAATCGCTCCGACTCCTCGTTCACGAGGGACCTGTCGTCGAATTCCGCCGTGCTGCACGGAAGCAGAGCGTACCGAAACGTGTGTGTTCCCTGGCATTGAGCATCCGGTGTCTCATTGTGCCAACCTGCCTTACCGCCCGGCCGCGTGATGAGGTCACCACCCGCCAGCAATCCAACGCACCGCAAGAGGGTCAGCGCGAGCGTCCCCTTCCCATCCTCGCTCAGTTCATATTCCGGCAGACCGTGCGCGAAGAGGAGAAGCGCGTCACGTTTGTCTTTCACTGCCACGAACCGTTGCATGGGCGCGACCGCGGCGGGATGTTCGATCTTGAATTTCCGCGTGTCGTACCTCCTCTGGACCCGTTCCACAACGCAGAACTGCGAATCGGCGTGTGCCACGCGCGTCTTGATCGCTGATGGAAAGAGAACGCGGAGGCGATGGTCTTCCGCCGTATTGAGGACGGTGGTCTCGAATTGCACTGACTTCGATTGGGATGTCAGCGTGACGGTGCTCGTGATATGGAGCGTCGCGCTCTTCTTGCTCCGGGACTTCCTGTCCCCGGCAGCCGCGTGCGGGACACTCATCGGAACCTGAATCCGAAGCGCCGCCCGGAGCGGGCCCTTCTCGACGAGGGAGACACGGGCGCGTGTCCCGGTGGAGAGGACCTCCCTGTCCTTCTTCGGGTACGAGTAGTTGTATTCATCACCGACATCCCCCCCGTCTTCAAAGACATTCAGGCCGCTGTATGTCTTCCCTCCACGCTTGTCGCGCACCTTGACCTCCCCCCTGGAATTCACCTCCACGCGGAGGTAGGGGTTTTCCAGAAAGTTCCTTCCTGTCTTCAGGTTCGAGGAGTAGCGGGGGAATCTTTCCCTTCGCTCCACCCGGAGGCTCCGGAATCCCATGGGGGGAACCTCTGAGGTGTCAAGGAGAATCCAGAACCTGTCGGCCGCCGTCTGTTTCGGGTAGTTGTACCGCGTCTTTGTAATGTCGTACCCGTCCGATCGCCGAAGGACCTGGTACGGAACTTCACGATCATCCGCATCCAGAAGAGCGAACCCCGATACGGAGGAGAGCTTTGTCGCGACATGCACGTCCGGATTCAGACCCACGACGACATCCTGGAGATAGAAACCGAGTTCGGCTTCCGCTACCTCCGAGCGTGGGAAGGGGGACGGGTTGAAGAGGATAAGACAACGGTCGTCGCGGGAGGCCTGATCGTCGTACGGGACGAGATGCTTGAGAGACTCCTCCACGACCTCCATTCCCAGATCCTCCACAGCCCTGAAGCGTGTCATCATTTCTCTGTGAACAGGATCGATGCTGCAACCGCAGATACTGTCATGCGGATGGTTCTGTATCAGGCTCTTCCATGCCTGCCGGGTCAGATGGCGCTGGCTCCGCGCCCCCCGGAGCGCGGCAAATGCTCCGATGGGCTCAACATATCTCTCCAGGAGGGTCTGGGCCTTCCAGTTCTGCTGTTTGAGATACATCCTGCTGGAGTAGACGCCTCCCAGGACCGCGAAGGCATAACGGTATCCGAACCTGAGCTCACCCTCGATCTTCCGCAGACTGTTGATCTCTTTCTTGAGGGCCTCCACGAATCGGGGGAGCGTGCTGTGGAGATAATCGCCCTTGAAATTTTCCCGGAGCAGGTCCAGGGTGCGCGGTAGCCGCGGATCGGGCCAGTGGTGATCACCTCCATTCAGGAGGAGCCGCTGGCTTGTGGTGGCGCGGGCATCCAGCTCCGCCTTTAGCGGCTTGAACCGCCGGAGGATCTCGTCGTCACTCTCCTGGTGAAAGTAGCCTGTGCTGTATCCGTTGCTGTGGAGATGGACCAGGAGGCATTCCGTACCGTCGGGTGATCGCCAGGAGTATTCCGAGACATCCTGTCCCGGTTCACCGCCAAAACCCCGGTAGAGAATCGCCGTATCTATCCCGAAACCCTTGAGGATGGCCGGCATCATCGCAATGTGGCCGAAGGAATCGGGTATATACCCGACCTTCATCCCGCCGCCGAACCTCTCTGTGATCCGTTCTCCCTCCTGGAGATTGCGGACCGTCGATTCGGCACTCACGAGGAACTCGTCGGGAAGTATGTACCAGGGACCGATGGTCAGCTTCCCCGTCCTGACCATATCACGGAGCGTCGCAGCCTGTTCGGGCCGCACCTCCATGTAGTCCTCCAGAATGACCGTCTGCCCGTCCAGCGTGAAGTGGGCATACCCGGGATCATTCTCGAGGAGGTCGATGAGATCATCCACCATATTGACGAGCTTCGCCCGAAACTGCTGGAAACTCTCGTACCACTCCCTGTCCCAGTGTGAATGAGAGACGATATGATACGTCGGCTTCATGGTCACTTTTGCTCCTTCTGTGGGGTCCCCTTTTTTGCCACTGAACCTGTTCTTCGTTTCACCCTGTACGAGGCAAGAGACCTGACTGCGGTGGATGCCCCAACAGCCGTGATACAACTTGCCGCAACCGCATTCCCGATCTCCGCGGCGGCGAACGGGTCCTTCCCCCGCAGTGTGCCGGCCAGAAAGCCCGCCACAAACGCATCTCCGGCCCCGGTGGCATCCACGACCTTCTGGACACGGAACGGCCTGATGTACCGGCCCGACCCGTTCCAGAGTATGTAGCACCCGTCAGATCCGAGCTTCACCCCCAGAACGCCACGCGCCCCGGCATTCTGGAGAGCTTTTGTGATCCCCTCCGGACTCCTGGCCCCGGTAATAGCCACCGCCTCGTCATAGCTTGGAATGAAGTAGTCCAGGTGCCGGAGAAAACTCCGGAGGATTCTGGGATTTCGCCCCGGGTTGCCACCCGTATCCAGCAGAACCTTCGCGTCGGTCTTCTCCCGGATCGTTCGAAACAGCCTGCCCATCTCCTCTTCACATTCCTGCAGAAGCCCGTAGTATCCAAACGCAAAAATGCGGGACCGTTTCACCATGGAGAGGCTTTTGAGGACATCCCGCGCGCGAAAGTTCTTCAGGCACCCCCGCGTGTGGAGAAATGTCCTTTCACCATCCGGCCCCACACTGACAAAGGTTGCCGAGGTCTGATCGGTGGAATCAAAGAGAACGCCCCGCGTCTCCACCCCTTCAGCCTGGAGCCTGGAGACGATGTACTCTCCCAGCGGGTCGCGGCCGACACGGGCGATGGCACCCACCCTGAACCCTAGTTTTCTCAGGTCAATGGCAGAATTGCAGACATTTCCCCCTGTGGTCAGCGTGATGGAGTCCAGAAGCTGCAGGCCTCCCCGCTTCGGCAGTTTGTCCAGCCTGACAGGGCGGCCGATGAGATCCACCAGGGCCAGCCCCGCGACGACGGCGTCAAGCGTTTGAGAGTTACTCATCAACCGTCAGTGTCGTAAAATCCAGGACACGGCGCATCTCTTTGTAGTGCATAGTCAGCGTCCGGCTCCCCACCTCCGCGCTCAGGAACGGACCCTCAAAGAGATCGAACTCTGTATAATCGACCCTTTTTCCGTTGAGCTGACGATCCCCGGGGAACGCAAAAGTCATCTCGGCTCCTTCGAGGGAGGTGTACCGGACGGCGACCGAACCGGGCCGGAGGTCCGCCTTCGGGAGATGGCTGCGAAGGGCGTCGGAGAACTTCTCGAATGAACCTATCTCGTCCTTTGCCCGGACCTCGATCACGTACCCGTTCTGGGGAAGATAGCTCCGCAACCGCCAGGCACCTTCTTTCTTTTCTTCTCTGATATCCTCGGGCCTTCCGATCGTGTTCTTGGATTGGCCGGATGTTTCGGGCTCCTCGATCCACTCATACGGTTGCAAGGGGTACCAGCCCACGTACGTGTCGCCGGCCTTGCAGAGGATCCACCCCGACTCATCCACGACCCGCTCTTCCAGGTTCATCGGGAAAAAGCCATCGATGTGCTCGGTGGTCGTCCCGGGTTCGATGTCATAGAGGACCAGGAGCGTGTTCCGATGCTGGAATGTTCTTTCGAATGGCGATCCGCCGGTCCACTTCTCCGGATTGTTGTATGTTCCCTTCGAGGCCACGACATCCGCGATCAGCGGTTTCAACTCCTCGGGGAAGAACATCCCGAGTTCATAGCTGGACCAGTACGGATGGAGGCCGAAGATCGTCGTGTAGGGTCTCCCCTCTGTGTACCGAACACCCCAGGTATGCTGCTGGATCGGCTGGAGAATGCCACCCTGCAGGGAGCCGATCCCGTAGTCCTTTGTCACGTAGGTCTGCTTGTAGACCGGGGGGTTCTTCTCTGAACCAAAACGAATGACATTCCGGACCCGCTTCCGCTCTTTGTGGACATACGGCTCACTCCTGTCGGTCGCGATCTTGTAGATGATCTCCGGGAGCCTGTATGTGCTGAGCGAGGGAAGGACAATCCAGCCGGTTTGGCTTGGTTCTCCGGTGCCAAAATAGAGATACGCGTAGGCGGAGGCCACGGATCGGAGAGGCATGTAGACCGCGGGTTGATAAATCCTGCTGAAACCTCCCAGGTACTGACCGTCCAGATGCTCCGAGCCAAAATCCGCCAGCAGGTAGTCCATCATCATCGACCCGCGTTTCTGCATCTCTGGATCCCGGGCGAAGTCATGGAGCAGCACCATGGAGATGGCATACTCTGTGAAGTAGTCGGGCGAATCGAACTCACCCTGTCCGATGGACGTGGTGATGTCTATCCAGTGAATGAGATATTCCTTCGCCTCCTCTCTGTTCTCGTCGGAGCTCTTCCCGTTGAACCATTCCGTGCCGGGGAGGTTCGGCCACTGCTCCGCCGCAAGGAAGAGCGAGGCGTAGTACATCGCCCAGTGGTTTTCCGTGTCCCCCCTGTAGGGGGCATAGGTCTTCCAGGCGTGACGCACCGTTGCGCGGGTTTCGGCGGACATTTTGTCCTTCCCGTGCAGGTACGCGCCGATCACGGGGAACATCCAGAACATGTCACCCCGGGGTTCCTGGAGTGCGACCTGGAAGAGGCTGTCGGCGATCGTGATTCCGTTGTCGTGGGCGTACCGGACGGCAATCGCATAGTACGAGGCTGAGGTAGCAGTGTCATACCGCGACCCCACATACGCGGCCCGCTCCTCGTATTGGCGCAGATACTCATCCCGCGTGAGGTCCTGGGATATCGCTGCGGAGAAAGCAACGCATGTCAAGAAAGCTATCTGTAGGGTTTTCATAGTCCTTGTTGTTCTCGCTACGGTTGAATGAAAATGTTCCATATTTGTCCCTCAGGGAGCCCGGCACTCTGCCAGCTGGCCGCACCGTCGTCTGATCTGAAAACTCCTCCCCAGTAACCACCCGCATAGACCGTGTTGCTGTTCCGGGGGTCAACTGCGAGAGCATGAATCGTGAGGTGCTTCAGCCCGCGATTCATTCGCTTCCAGCTCTCCCCCCGATTCACGGACTTGTAAATGCCCGTCACGTATCCGCCTGCGTAGAGAAGATCAGGATTGTTTGGATCGAAAGCGATCGTGTAGAATGTCTCGTGGTCCACACCGGCTTCGCTCTTCTCCCACCAGAGTCCTCCGTTGGTGGAACGGTAGATCCCGTTCTTCTCGGTCCCCGCCACCAGGAACTCCGGATCACGGGGATGCTGATTGACCACGCGGACGTTCCCGACGCTGAGCCCCATACGGCGCCAGGACCGGCCCCCATCCCGGCTTATGTAGGCTCCTCCTTCGCCCGAGCAGTAGACAACGCCAGGCGTGAACCGGTCCACGAGGACACAGGAGGTAAACGTTCTCTCCAGACCCGTGTTCACCTCGCGCCAGGTGTCGCACCCGTCCTCCGTCTTGAAGATGCCGTAGGCCGTGGCTATGTAGACCGTCCTGGCGTCGTGCGGATCAGGACTCATGGAGAGGACCTCCGTGATCTCCCAGCCGGTCGTGATCTTCCAGGTCTCACCTCCATCGGTGCTTCTGTGCACCCCGTTCCCGGAGGCGATGTACATGAGATCGTTTTGCGAGCCGGGGGCGACGGCAAAATCAAAGGCCCGGATAGTCCTGGGTCCTGTATGGGACCAGACCGTGTCGTTGCCCGCAGGCTGGTAGAAAATGCCTGTCTGGGGATTCGCCGCACCCACGACAAACAGCTTTGTCGAAACAACTACCGCGTAGACCGTGGAGTGCTGGGCCGGGGCTGTCTGTGCGCCCAGCAGGGCCAGCAGGCCCACCAGTCCCGCGATAGGACAAAGAGGTCGGTTGATTTGTTTCATTGTTTTCCCGGATAGATGGCTATCTGTTTGATTTTTCCTCCTTCCAAGCCGGCATGTCGCCAGGACTTCCCCCGGTCATGCGACTCGAACACGCCGTCACCGTCGGTCCCGACAAAGATTCTGGCGGGATCCGACGGATCCACGAGAATACAGAATATTCCCTCCACGTCAGGGTGATCCCATATCATGTTCCACGATCTGCCGTTGTCCTGGCTTCTACAGAGCCCGGTCTCCCAACCGGCGGCATAGAGGTCTTTCCCGTCGGCGGAAGCGGCAATCGCGTAGACGGACATCCCCTCCAGACCTTTTGCGCCCTTCCAGGTCGCTCCCGCATCCGTCGTAAACCTGATTCCCCCATCCTCCACCCCTGCGAGGAGGAGATCCTGGAGGACCGGGTGCTGCATCACCGTCAGAACGGGAGAGTCCCCGACACCCATCGGCTCCCAGAGTTCTCCGCCATCCGTCGTCCGGTAAAGGTCATCCTCCGAACCGGCGTAGAGAGTCTCCGCTTCCCGCAAATCCATCAGCAGATCCTCCACATACCAGCGCCGCATGCCGTTCATTATTTCCACCCAGTTGTCACCGTCGTCAACGGTCTTGTAGACCCCCCAGGGGGTCGCGATGTAGATGATTGCAGGATCGATCGGGTGTGGAACAACACTCAAGACCTCCATCGTCTCCCAGGAGGTGAGAATCCGCCATGATTCCCCCCCGTCCGTGGACCTGTGAAGCCCGTTTCCACCCGCGATGTAGTGCCGGCGGGTTTTCCCGTTATCGAAGAAGCCGAGACCGAACGTAAAGACATTGGACAGGGTGATTTGCCGCCAGCGCGAATCTTCGCGGACAAAGACCCCGAATCCCCCCGTGCTCATCCCCGACACACTCCCGCGCACACTAAAGACCGCTGCGTAGAGGTTCTCCCCGCCCCCGGCCTGCTGGCGGCCGCCTCCGGAACAGCGGTCGGGAAGCAACACACAGGCAAGAACGATGACCGCCGGAATCGTGATTCGCCGAAGAGGGTTCATTTCTGGAGCACCGTTGTTGTGTTGAAATCAAGAACGCGGACTTCTCCGCCGTGGCGAAGGGTCACCAGGCCGCTCCCGACCCTGCTCTCCATGAATGGTCCGCCGTAGAGGAGGGAGTCCGGAAACTCCACCGGCGTTCCGTCGAGAAGGCGGGGGCCGTCGAAGGTGAACTCCATCTCCTCACCCGTCAGCGTCGTGTAGTTGATCCGGTGAGGAGAACCTGACGGACCGGTGCGGGGGCTCGACCGCGAGAGCGCTTCTTCAAACTCCTGAAGCGATGAGTAGCTTTCGGCCGAAACCGCCTCCACGACCAGACCGTTGCGCAGGTCAGGGCTCCGCAGCCGCCAGTTCACGTCCTCTTCAATCCACGTGTACGGCTTCAGCGGGAAGACCCCCGTGTATGCGCTCTCCGCGCGACAGACGATCCAGCCCGATGAGCTCACTCTTCTCTCGTTTAGCGTCTTCGGGAAGAACGCGTCAATGTGGTGATGGCGTGCCTCCTCTGCGATGTCGTAGAGAACAATGAGGGTTCCCCTCCGCTGAAACGTCTGCTCGTAGGGAGAGCTGGAATTCCACTTGTCGGGATTCGTGTAGACAAAATGATACCGATCCACCTCTCCTGCCAGAAACTTCTGCTCTTCCGGAAAGAACATCGCGAGCTCCCGGCCCGAGTAGAAGGGATGAAGAGAGAAGAGAGTGTTGTTTGGCCTGCCGGACGCGAAGGTGATGTCCCAGGTGTGTTGCTGGATCGGCTGGAGTATCCCACCGTGGAGAGAGCCCAGGACGAAGTCTTTTGTGACATAGGTGTATTTGTAGACCGGCGGGTTGAGGAGTTCCCCGAAGCGGATCACGTTCCGGACCCGCTTTTTCTCCCTCTGCACATAGGGGACGGTTCTGTCCGTGGCCATCCTCCGTATGATCCCCGGCAGACGGTAGCTGCTCAGCGCCCCGATGACCGTTTCCCAGGAAGTCCGGTGGCGCGGGCGGTATCGGACTTCCTTCCACAGCTCGAATGCGGGTTCGCCAAAGTAGAGCCAGGCCCACATCGTCGCGGGAGCCGAGAGGGGGTTGATGATGTCTTCGGGGTAGTCACGGC
>JBATTW010000372.1:0-10710 GCA_049670805.1 Bacteroidota bacterium | reverse complement strand
TTTTGGACCTGCTGCGCAAGTTCGCGCGTGGGGGTAAGCACAAGCGCTCGCGGATGCCGTCCCCGGCGTTGCGAATCACCGCTTTCTGCTAGGCGGTGTAGGAGCGGCCAGACAAACGCCGCTGTCTTTCCCGTCCCGGTCTGCGCACAGCCGATGATGTCCTTCCCCTCGAGGGCGGGTCGGATTGCAAGTGATTGGATGGGGGTGGGTGCAGTATATCCTGCTTTGCCAATACCCTGTAAGATGTGGTTTGAAAGACCAAATTTGGTGAAAGCCATAAAAAAACCTTGAATAGATGAAAAATATGTGATCCCGCCCGCACACACCTGTTGTGGTGCCAGAACGGTCTACAAGACCATGAAACGCGCTTGTAAGAGTGGTGGCAGGCGTCGTGCCGATTTGGATGAATCTTTGTGGATACGGTACCCGGTGGGATTCAACGGATAGCGGTCAACGAAGTCCTTCCCGACAAAACCTTGCGCATCGTCATCGGAGAGCGAGTCTCAAATGCCCGCTTCCGATACGTGTTGACCGGTTACGGCATGCTGGTTCGCAGTGACTTAAGGTAACACTTATTGGTGACAATTCCTAATCCAGGTCATTCCCCTCTTCTCAATCTGGCCAGTTTGGTGGCCAGCTCTCGCATATCTGCTACCTGGTCCGTTTCATCCACAATTTCCTTCCCAATCAGGGTCTCCACGGCATCTTCCAGGCTGACAACTCCTGCTGTTCCGCCATAATCACCCCCCACGATGAAGAGGTGTGCCTTTTTCCTCAAGAAGTCCTCGAAAACATCGGTGACAGTGGCTGTCTCCGGCACACGGTGGATCTCCTGCGCCAGGTCCTTCAGCTTTGTATCCATCTTGCCGTCCAGACCCGCCTCGAAAATCATCTGCTTCAGGACCATGCCCGTGACCTGGTCGGGCCCGTCTTTCATGAGAGGAATCCGGGAATACTTCAGCTCATCCTTCCTGGCCAGGACTTCCTTTACGGTGGTCTCTTCATCCAGCATGAACGTGACAGTGCGGGGGGTCATGATCTGTTCCACCGGGATCTTTGCGAGGTGGATGAGGTTGTGTATGATTTTTCGTTCGTCACGCTCTATGACTTTCTGATGCATGGCCAAATCTGCCAGAAGGGTCAGTTCCTCCCGGGTAATGCCGGTCTTCTTCTTCCCCCGGGTGATGAACCTGGCCAGTTTCTCCAGTACTACAACAAAAGGATACGTAATGTAGATCATCCCCTGAACCGAGAGGGCCACGAAAGGAGCGCTGCTGGAGGCCATGATTACTCCCAGGTTCTTGGGGATAATCTCGGAGAGGACAAGGATCAATATGGTAAGGATCACACTGACGATGGCCACAACTTCGCTACCCCACAGCATCAACGCCTGTGCGCCGACTCCCGCCGCACCGATGGTGTGGGAGATGGTGTTCAGCGTCAGGATAGCGGCCAGTGAGCGATCGATGTTGTTCTTCTGCTTGTCGAGCAACCCCCCCAGCTTGCTCCCGTGGGATTTCAGAAGCTCGATCCTGCTCTGGGGGATGGAGAGAATGGCCGCCTCAACGAATGAGCATATGAAGGATACTCCGAGGGCAAGAAGGAGGTAGAATATGAGCAGTGTCATATGTTAGAAAGGCTGGTTCCCGGGTGCTTTGTCTGTCCAATCTATGAAGAACTGGCCAGTACTTCAACGATCCTGCTTCTTTTAGAGAATCCGCTCCTCACTCGCCATTTCCACATCCCTGATCTTCCAGCTCCCCTAGGTGGGAAGGACGCGGACCCCGGCCTCGTACGGGTTCTGACGGTACTGGGTGTGTCCGAAATAGCCAATGGGGGGGTGAATCAGACATATCAATGTCCGGTACTCCCTGGTAAGTTCCGCTCTGAAGGCTCTTCTCTTGGCTTTGGCCGTCTATCGGGCCGGCTTTGGGCGAGGACCTATCTTCTCGAACGGAATTTTCTTGAATCCGGGGAGCGCAGTGTAGATCACCGAGTTCTCCGTCAACCCGAAGTTCATCTTCTCTGCGTCGACAAAACCCGGGTCATCCCTCGTTATGTAGTTTTCTCCGAAGTCGCACTGGGCATACTTGCCCACCAATCTGAACGTCTCCTCGTAGTCCACCAGCACATTGCTGTCAAAAACGTTCCGCCGGGGGCGCATGCCGACATATGTCTTGCCGTCGGGGAGCAGGTCCAGCCAGTCCGCCAGGCCCGGGAATTTCGTGCTGTAGGGAGGTTTTGTGATATCGATGTCCTTCATGAGCCGCCGGGTGTAGATGCCGTCCTCTCCGAAGTAATAGGGGATTTGAAACACTGCAATATCGTACCACATCGATTTCAGCTGGAACGCGGGTCCGTATCCCTCGATGAAGATGTTGTTTTTAACTATGATATCGTGACCCCCGTTGCTGTAAACCGTTCCGTACGAGGCCACGCGGTAGAAGACATTCCCTTCGACCAGCGCGCCGCATATCCCGTCGTCAAAATAGACCCCCATCGTCCACTTCCTGTCGGGGCGTCCCACGTGGTGAAAGAAGTTGTAGCGGATGACGGTCCCCTGATCGCTCGGATTGCGTCCCGTGTACCAGGCCGAGGCGTCATTGGAATTGGTTGCGACATGGTGTATGTGGTTGTATTCGTAGAGGTGTTCGGGCCCGCGGGCCAGAATCGCCTGAAGGTCCCCGTTGTAGATCTCGTTGTGTGCCACACGGTTGCCGCAGCCGCCCACTATGATGCCTGCCGCCCCGGCCTTGTTCCGGCGTGTGAAATCGTGAATCCGGCAGTCGGTCACCCGGGAATTCCCGGGAATCAGCTCCTTCTTGCTTCCCCCCTCCAGTATGATTCCCCCCGACCCTGTGCTGTAGATCTCGCACCCTTCTATCGTGTGATTCTCGCCGGCCTTCCGGTCCCACACGGCGTTCATGTAGTAGTGAGAGGTGAAGCTCCCGACCCTCCTCGAGATAGGTACCCCCGTGTAGTCATCCGCAGTGGGTCCGGGGAACGTCTTGTGGGCACCCTGGCCCATCATGATGCCGACAGTCCCGACATTCCTGACGACACAGTCGAGGATCCGGTTGTGTTCGCCTTCCTCCATGTAGATGCCGATGCCGCGCCCGCACTCCAGGGTGAGCCCCCGTAGTTCGACAAACGAGGCATTCTCGATTGCGATGAGGGGGTCTTCGAGGAGTGAGACCGCAATGCTGGCTGAGCTGATATCGCCCGGTGGCCAGAAGAAGAGTTTGCCTGTTGATTGGTCTACATAGAATTCCCCCGGTGCGTCCAGCTCCTCCAGCAGGTTCAGGGCGATATACTCGTTGAAATTCTCGCCGCTTTCGAGCCCGTACATGTGGGGTGCGGAGAGGGTGATCTCCTTCTTGACGGTATCGATGGAAGCCACTTCAATCATGTCATCGGACCAGCCGTAATGAAAATACCCCTGAAGCCAGATCTCGGGTGCTCCGGCCCACGCCTCGTGACGGGGGTCTGTGTAGAGGAAGCGTCCAGGTCGTTTGGAGTAATCACCTATTCTGGGAACAGATCCCGGCTCTGTCACCTCTCCCATCGGGATGCCTCCCTTGTTCGGGTAGCGCGCCACCTGCATGACCGTGTCATTCCAGAAGACCTCCAGGGGAGCAGGGGAGACCGGGTGCCCGTGCCCTATGCGGCGGATCTCACCATAGTCGGTGATCCCAAGAGCCTTCAGATCGGCCTGAAGGATATGGGGGAGAGCCTTCCTTTGAATGCGGCGGGTTGCGGCCTGGCCGGTCACCGCTCCGAAGGCATCTGCAGGAATCCTTCTGCCGCCCGATAGTCTGACCTCTTCTCCCTCGACAGCCGAGTAGACGATCGGGGCGTCTTCAATCCCTCCATCTTCACCCAGGATCTCAAATGTCCTGATCAGTTCGTGTGTACCCCCCATCAACCATATGGTTGCGCCGTCGAGTGGGTCTCCACCCTCGAACCGGTACTCACGAAACGCATCTCGAGCGCGCTCGAGTGTCCGGAAGGGTTCCTGCTGGGTGCCGGGGTTCTGGTCGTTGCCGCCGGGGGAGACAAAAAACTCGGTATCAGCTGAGGCGTATGAGAAGGCTGAGATGAGAACCAATAGGAAGGCAATAGCTCTGGTATGCATTGTGGGGCTCCTTGTCGTTTCGGTCACCCCACAATATCCGGAGCAGGGAACGGATTGTCAAGACGGGCAGGCCGTTCCCTGAGGCTACTTCACGCGTGTGAAGAGATAAAGCATCTCCCGTGCGATCTGACGCGAGCGCTCGCTGTACTTCTCAGATTCCTGGGGTGTGCCGTCAAATGCCTTCGGGTCTTCGTACGGTATCGAAAACCGCTTCTCCGCTCCGGGGACATAGGGGCAGGCTTCGTCAGCCTGCGAGCAAACCATCACGGCGCAGAAATCCTCCTGCGGATTGGACGGGTCAGAGAACTTCTTCGAGAATGCCTCCGTTGAGGGGGCCCCGCTGGCGAAGGATACGGTGTAAACAGGGTTGGAGGAGTTGTTTCTCTGTTTTATCTTGAAGCCGGCTTCCTTCATGGCAGCCACGGCACGCGGGTTGAAGGCTGTTGCATCGGTGCCTCCGGAGTAAGTGGTCACTCCGCTGAGTCCCAGGTGGTGCGCAACGGTCTGGGCCCAGATCTGCGCCATGTGACTCCGGCGGCTGTTGTGTGTGCAGATAAAAACGAGATTTGCCTCTTTCTCAGAAGCTCTTTTCCGGGTGACGTAATCCGCCATCTTTCTGAGATCGGCCCGGCGGTCTTCCTCGATCTCCGAGAATTCCGCGTTCAGGTTCTCCAGATAGTCAGTCAGTAGAGGGTACGTGCCGCCTCCAAGACTACCTTCAAGAGTGGAAGCAAAAGGGGGGAGTACCACCGCGGGGAATGCGGCGACGAGAACCATGTTGAGCGGTTGCAAGGAGATCCTCCTGTCTTGTGTCAGAACTATAATTAGGTGGCGAAATAAAGCAATGTGGCTTTGATTGTCAAGGGGGGGAGGCCAGAATGATTGTTTTCTTGATTTTCACCCTGTCCCGGGGTAGATTGATACCTCTTTCCCATACAGGAGGATTGACGACCATGCGAGTGCTTAGACTGGCCGGTTTGGTGGCATTTCTGGGTCTGGCGTGCATGACCGCCCGGGCGCAGTGGATCAACGGGCAGAATGCGGATCTGGTGCTGGGGCAGAAGGATTTCACGGGGAACACGCCCGGTCTGGCTGCCGACTCACTCAGCTACCCGACAGGAGTGGCCACCGACCCAACATCTGGGAAGCTCTTCGTTGCTGACATCAGCAATGATCGCGTCCTCCGGTGGGGCTCAGCGGCGTCGCTCGTGAGCGGGGAACCGGCAGAAGCGGTCTTTGGCCAGCCCGATTTCACCACGAATGGAGAGAGAGTGACTCAGGACGGGATGGACTTTCCTACCGATGTTGTCGTTGATACGGACGGCCACCTCTATGTGGCAGATGCGTTGAATAATCGTGTCCTGAGGTTTGACAGTGCTTCCTGGAAACCGAGCGGTGCCAATGCTGACGGTGTCCTGGGTCAGCCGGATTTCACCTCGAAGACCAAGGCCGTTACCCGTAGCGGAATGGAATACGTTCGTGGCCTTGCCGTGGACGATGCCGGTCGCCTCTGGGTATCCGATCAGAGGAACCACCGCGTCCTCCGTTTTGATGGTGCTGCGAGCAAGCCGAATGGGGCGGATGCGGATGGGGTGCTCGGACAGGCAGACTTCGTTTCGAAGGTGGCGGACACGTCTCAAAGCGGGATGGCACACCCGCGCGGTGTCTGGGTGGATGAGGCAAGCCGCCTCTGGGTTGCGGTTACCTTCATCAACCGCGTTATGCGGTTTGATGACGCGGCGGGAAAACCAAACGGGGCCAACGCTGACGCGGTCCTCGGCCAACCAGACTTCACTTCTTCTGCGGCTGAAACGTCGGCGACTGGAATGCATCAACCATCCGGTATAGCCATGGATCAATCCGGGCGGCTCTACGTGGGCGACTTCAACAACAACCGGGTCACCTGGTTCAATAACGCTGCGAGCAAGGCAAATGGTGCTGCCGCGGATGGGGTGCTGGGGCAGTCGGATTTCACCTCTGCTACGGCTACCACCACTCAGAACGGGATGAACTCACCGTGGGGATTGACGGTCGACAGGGCAAACAATACTCTCTGGGTGTGCGACGATAGAAACCAGAGGGTGCTGAGATTTACCGCGAGTAGTCCGCTTCCTGTTGAGCCTGAGAGCGGTCAACGCCCCGCACGATTCGCGCTGCGGCAGAACTACCCCAACCCGTTCAACCCGAGCACGAGGATTCGGTATGAGATGGCGGAGCGGGGGCATGTGAGCCTGAAGGTTTACAATGTGCTGGGAGAGGAGGTGGTGACGCTGGTGGATGAGACGGTGGATGCGGGGTATAGAACGGTGCAGTTTGATGCCGCTGGTCTGTCCAGCGGAGTCTACTACTACAGGCTACGTACCGGCCAACACAGCGAAACAAAGATGATGCTATTGACACGATAGGGACGGCAGATTACCAAATGAAGAGCTCAGACGAATACCTGCTCGGCGTCAATCAGAAGGAGCTTGACCGGCTCAGGCATCAACACATGACCTGGAAGGAGGTAACGGACGCCTTCCTTGATCGGATTGGCGTGACTGCAGGCTGGCGTTGCCTGGATGCAGGTTCGGGTCCGGGTTTCGTTTCGGCGGACCTGCGTGAGCGGATCGGAGAAGGGGGCGAGCTGACATCCCTGGAGCAGGCGGGATACTACCTGGAGTGGATCAGAGCGGAAGCCAAGAAGAAAAACTGGGACAATGTTACGCTTGTGGAAGGACCTGTCGAGGATGTGGATCTTCCGGACGAAACATTCGACCTGATCTTCCTGCGCTGGGTGGTTTCGTTCGCGAAAGACCCGGCCGCCTTTCTCCAGAAACTTGTCCCCGCGCTCCGGAGCGGGGGCGTGATCGCCATACAGGATTACTACTATGAAGGGCTCTCCCTCTATCCCCATGGAGGAGCGTTTGACAGGATAGCCGGCTATGCACGCGCCTACTATGAGTCTGCGGGGGGAGATCTCTACGTTACGGCGAAGGTGCCGGGCATCCTGCGTGAGCTCGGACTAACGGTATCTGATTTCAAACCCAACCAGCTTGCAGGCGGTCCGGAGAGCCATGTGATGGAGTGGGGCCACCAGTACTTCACGGTCCACATCCCGATCATGGCGGAGAAGGGATTGATGACCTCGGGCGAGCGGGATGCCCTGGTGGCCGACTGGCTTGAGCACCGCAAGGACCCCGATGCTCTCTACTTCTCACCCATTGTTGTGGATGTAGCAGCCCGGAAGCCCTAGAAGGGGGGAGGGGTTGTTTTCACCGTACACAGACTACCTTGAACCCATGGTACAACGCCCGAAAGAGACCGGGACCCTCAAGCGGCTCCTGAAGCAATTCCCCGTGGTCGGCATCGTCGGTGCGCGGCAGGTGGGAAAGACCACGCTGGCGCGCCTCTTCGGGAAAGAGACTGGAGGTGCCTCTGCGTACTTCGATCTGGAGAACTCCGCGGACCTGGCGCGGCTGAGCGATCCCATGCTTGCGCTCCAGGGCCTGAAGGGTCTCGTGATCATCGACGAGATTCAACGGATGCCGGAGCTTTTCCCGGTGCTCCGTGTCCTGGTGGATCGCCCCCGTGCTCGTGCAAGATTCCTATTGCTCGGGAGTGCATCCCCCGAACTTCTCCGTCAGGGTTCGGAATCCCTCGCTGGGCGTATTTCCTACCACGAGCTTCATGGGTTCTCACTGGGGGAAGTGGGGGTGAAGAACTCCGACCGCCTCTGGGTCCGTGGAGGTTTTCCGGATTCCTATCTCGCCCGATCAGCTGTTTCCAGTTCTGAGTGGCGGCGCAGCTTCATCAGGACGTTTCTTGAGCGAGATCTCCCCCAACTTGGTGTGGGAGTGCGATCTGCGACGTTGTGTCGATTCTGGTTGATGCTGGCGTACTACCACGGGCAGACCTGGAATTCCTCCGAGCTAGCCCGCTCCCTCGGTGTTGCGGACACGACGGTTCGCAACTACCTTGATCTGCTCACCGGTGCGCTGGTGGTCCGGCAGCTTCTACCCTGGCATGAGAACGTGGGAAAGCGACAGGTCAAAGCCCCAAAAGTCTACATTTCCGACCCGGGTATCCTGCACACGCTGCTCGGTCTTAACATCCGGGGTGATGTAGAGGGGCATCCGAAATCAGGCGCATCTTGGGAGGGTTTCGTCCTTCATCAGGTGGTCCGCCACATCGGGGCTCAACCGGAGGAGTGCTTCTTCTGGGCACCCACGCGGGCGCTGAGCTTGACCTGCTGGTGGTCCGGGGCCGCAAGCGGATCGGTTTCGAGGCAAAAAGGACTGCGTCTCCCTCAGTGACACCATCGATGCGGAGCGCACTTAACGATCTCAAGCTGGATCGTCTCTACGTCATCCATGCGGGCGATACGACGTTCCCGCTCCACAGGAGGATTCAAGCGGTCTCAATAACCCGACTTTTGACCGATGTGAACAGGCTGTAAAGAGGCCGTTCCCGTAATCGGATTTGGTCGATGCAAAGCACGGCTGGCACGCTTGAACACCGTGGGATAATTCTTAGCAATTGAGAGTAAGGAGTTGAGAATATGCTAAAAGAAGTTCACCAACACGTGGTCAGCGAGCTCCAACAGAGCGCGAGGACGGATACCGTATTTGTTGTGACCGCCGTTCTCTTCAACCTCATCGTGCTGGGTATCAACTGGGGCGTCGCGTCAGGGATGGAGGAAGGCGGGCATCCTCCGGAGAACGACTGGATACTGGCCCTGCTTATCATTGGCACAGTTTGCATCAACACCTTTGCCGTTCGGGCCTTGCTTACCGGCCGGGATACTCGTGGGAAGCTTCTTGCCGGGCTGCTTGCCATGTACAAGGACAACGAAGTGGATAGATACTACGATGCGACGCTTCTCGATGCGTACGGGGCACGCTACAAGCTGTTTGTCGCCGTCCTGGTCGTGCTGGCACTCATATCGATTGTAGTTCCGCTTCTCGAGAGGTTTCTGGGCTAGGCTGGACGAAGCACTTCCCGGAGGAGTTGCCTCGCGGTGGGGGGCGACGGGGCTTTCTACTCACGCAGCTTCTGCGCTTCCAGAACCGGTAGCCCCATCTGTCTGAGCAACGCGGTGAATCTCGGGTCAGAGCGGACGCTGTCAAAAACCGGTGCAACGCTGCAGAAGGGCATGTAGGGTGCACCTTCTTCCATCGCCTTTTCCAGCCACAGCATCATCTGATCTGTTTCTCCCAGACCGGCGTAGACCACTGCGACGTGAAATGCCGGCTGGTACCCTTCCTTCTCCAGGTCCTTCAGCTCTTTCAGCATCCTGTACGCCTCATCCTTCCTCCCGGCGCGGGCATATGCATATCCCAATCCCTCCATGGCCCTCATGTCACTCGGTGCCAGGGACCGTGCCGTTTGAAGCTCGGCAATCGCCTCCTTGTACATAGACTTTTCGGCGTAGGTCTGCCCCAACACGAAGTGCGCATTTGGAAAGTCAGGGTCGAGATCCAGTGTCTTCTGGAGTGCGGTGAGGGCTTCGTCGTATCTCCCCGCGTTGTAAAGGTTCCACCCGACGCTGGAGTTGATAATCAGTGAGAGGGGATCAAGCTCCCGTGCGCGGTTCACCTCGGCAATCGCATCCTCGTGCCGCCCCATGGCGATGAGATACTCTGCGAACCAGGTGCGAGCCGTCGCATGACCCGGCTTCAACTCCAGTGCACGATGAAACGCACGGTTGGCTCCCTCCCAGTCTCTATCGTAGTGGAGAAGCGCATCGCCGAGCGCGGCGTACGCATCGGCAACCGTGCTGTCCATTGCAATGGCTCTGGCAGCTGCTGCCTGGGCTCTTGGAAAGCTCTCCTTTGGCGGCACTCTGCTGTAGAAACTGAGGACCGTGTAGCATTCCGCGAGCCCGGCATATCCCCAGGCGTAGGCTGGATCCTCCTCGATGGATTGCCGGTAGTACTCGATTGCCTTCTTCAGTGCTTCCTCGGTTCGCTTGTTCCAGTGGTACTTTCCCTTCAGATACAGCTCATAGGCTTTCCTGTTGACGCTGGGAGCGCTTGCGAGGCGTTGCTCTTCACGGGGTGAAAGCGTGAGTTTAATCTCGCCGGCAATGGCGCGCGTCACCTCGCTCTGGAGCTGCAGGATATCCTTTAGATCGCGTTCATACTTCCCCGACCAGAGATGTCTGTCTGCTCTCGCATCGATCAACTGCGCCGTGATCCGGACACGTTCTTCTGAGCGCATGACCGTCCCTTCGATCACGGCTGCCACATTCAGCTCGCTCGCGATCTCCGGCAATGACTTCGCTGCATGCTTGTACTGCATGACGGATGTACGGGAGATGACACGAAGAGCCCCGATCTTCGCGAGATCCGAGATCAACGCGTCGGTCATCCCGTCCACAAAATACTCCTGCTCGGGATCTCCTGTCAGGTTTTCGAAGGGGAGGACGGCAATGGAATCGATCTCCGCGCTCTGACTGTCTCCCAGGGGGAAGATCAGAAAGAGAGCAACGGCGATCACTGCTGCTGCGGTCCCAATGAGGGACCAGCGGAGGTACCTGTTTCGGAGAGCCGGTTGTCGGGAAACACCCTGACCTGTTCCGCTCCCCCCTCCGA
>JBATTW010000371.1:0-6770 GCA_049670805.1 Bacteroidota bacterium | reverse complement strand
GCTGTCATTGACGGCGGGCCGACACAACCAGATGGTGTTTAATGAACCTCTTCCTACTTGCGCTTCTCGATGGGTACAAAGTCGCGCTTGTCGGCGCCCAGGTAGATCTGCCGCGGGCGGGCGATCTTCTGCTCCTTGTCCATGAGCATCTCCTCCCACTGCGCCAGCCAGCCGGCCGTACGACCGATTGCGAACAGCACGGTAAATGCTTCCGTCGGGAATTTCATCGCCTGATAGATGATTCCCGAGTAGAAGTCGACGTTCGGGTAGAGCTTACGCTCGACGAAGAACTCGTCCTCGAGGGCGACCTTTTCGAGCGCGATGGCGATCTCCAGAAGAGGATTCCGCCCCGTCACCTCAAAAACCTTCTCGGCCGTCTCCTTGATAATCTTGGCGCGTGGGTCGTAGTTCTTGTAGACCCTGTGGCCGAAACCCATCAGGAGAGCTTCCCGATTCTTCACCCGCTTGACAAAATCGCCCACCTTATCGGCAGACCCGATCTCCGCAAGCATGCGGAGCACCTGCTCGTTCGCTCCACCGTGGAGCGGGCCGTAGAGGGCTGCAGCCGCTCCCGCCATGGAAACGAAGGGGTCGGCGTGAGAGCTTCCGATGCCGCGCATTGCACTCGCGCTGCAGTTCTGCTCGTGATCGGCATGGAGAATGAAGAGGACGTCCAGCGCCCGTTCCAGGATCGGGTTGACAGTGTACTTGTCCTCGGTCATCTTGTAGAGCATATTGAGGAAGTTCCCGGCGTAGCTGAGGTCGTTGTCCGGATAGACATACGGCAGGCCCAGGTTGTGACGGTAGGTGTAGGCGGCGATGGTTGCTACCTTTCCGAGAAGCCGGTACATCTGGAGCTTGCGTGATTCCGGATCCTGGATGTTCCGGGCATCCGGGTAGAACGTGGAGAGCCCGCCGATCGTGCTGACAAGCATCCCCATCGGATGCGCGTCGTACCGGAAACCTTCCATGAACCGTTTGACGTTCTCGTGCAACATCGTGTGGTGCATGATGTTATAGGTCCAATCATCCAGCTGCGACTGGGTCGGGAGCTCTCCGTTGATGATCAGGTAGGCAACCTCCAGGAAGGAGCTCTTCTCGGCGATCTGGTCGATGGGGTAACCGCGGTAGCGCAGGATACCCTTTTCGCCGTCGATGAGGGTGATTGTGCTCCGGCACGAGGCCGTGTTCATAAATGCGGGATCGTACGACATCAGGCCGAAGTCGCCGTCGGAGACTTTGATCTGCCGCAGATCCATGGCACGAATAGTGCCGTCGTTGATCTCGGCCGTGTACTCCTTCCCGGTCCGGCTGTCTGTAATCTTGAGATGATCCTTTCCTGCCATGGTTTCCTCCTTGGATCTGTAGTTTGGAAATGCGAATATGCTGTTCACTCTCGTGCGAGCTATCTGCCGGACAGGTGCAGAACAGTGGAGCCGGGTCGTGCAGGGTCCGCACTCAAAGAAAAGCACATGGGTTGAATGTGGTAAGAACAGTCGTGGCGTGAGTGGTCAGCGCGATCTGAGATACCTCGCAGTCACCGAGTCGGGAACGTCTGATGAGACTCTCTGCCCATCATCAAACTTGTCCACCGGGAGGGTAGTGGGTGTGGAACCCTCCGGGCAGATCGGCCCGGCCGCGGTCATCTCATGATCGACTCCTGTGGTCTGCAGCTGAGGGAAGCTGGGCTGGTGTTCCGCGGATGCAGGATCGTCCGGTGTTCTCCAGGGCGCGAAGGCGGAGAAACGATGCGAGAAGACCGGTTTACGGAGGGAGATGTGTTGTTGTGGATTGACAGGTGATTCTGTGGCATGGGGCCGTTCCTGCCTGGAAGGCGCCGGATGTATATCGGTACGGCGCCGTCAGAAAAGAGATGCTTTCTGGTGGCGGAAACCCGTCCCCTTTCTGGGGCACAGGTCGCGTGAACCCTATGCGATAGTTGTGACATGGTACGTGCCCTACGAACCAATTGGTCTTCGTGGCTCGCACGATGAAATCAGCAAGTCAATGTACAGCAACCATTATTGTCAGGCCGCAGCAGCCAGTTGAGCCGTGGCGGCCTGGCGGGGGAAAGAATCCTGCGATATGATGCGGGGGACAACTCGCCAGCGTTCAATCGATTCCAATGTGTATTGGAGTGATGAGTTCAGCTGCGTCTGTTCCCTCACTCAATGAGGTCTGTTTGGTTGTCACGGCGAAACCTCTCTGATGAGGAATCGCCGCTACCGAGGCCGGGATCGGTGATTCAACAACTGGCCTCTGCTGAAATTTACAGAGACCCGTCGTGAAACGCAAGAGTTTTCGGGGGAACTGTCGGAAAAACATTCCCGTCCCGTCAATTTTCGTGCCGGGCATGTGAAGCGGGGTGGATCTCCATCGAAGCGGTCGCGCCACCGAGGCGTGGGACGTGGCTGAAGAGAAGGGTGACTGCGCTTTGGACGGATGATTTCGGATGATCTTCTCCGCAATGCGGTGCCATCCATGTTCTGTTGCTATTCCTGGGGTGCGTCTCTATATTTCATCGACCCGAATCTTCCTATTACCACATCTTGTCTATGCACCCGGAAGCAGGAGCGATAAGAACCTTTCTGGAGTCTCACCGGAGAAAGATCGGCGAAGCGCACAGAGCGGGCCGGGCGGGGTCCGACACGTGTCTTGCCCTTACGGGAATGATGGACGAGGCCGTCCAGACCAGCTTTCGTGTTCTTACGCCCGACCTCCAGTCTCATGTCGCAATCCTCGCGCTCGGGGGATACGGAAGGTGTGAGCAGGCTCCTCACTCGGATCTGGACGTCATGGTGCTGTGCACCTCGGGCGCCGCACGCTCGGAGGCACGCGAAGCCGCAAAGTCTTTCCTCCACCTGCTCTGGGATGCCGGGGTGAATCTGGGTCACAGCGTTCGGACCGTGAATGAGGCTCTGGCGCTCCGTGGAACATCCCTGGATGCCTGGACGGCGATGCTCGAGAGCCGGTTCCTCGCGGGGAATGAGTCACTCGCGCAGTCGCTCTACAAGCAGATTGCAGAGGGAATCCAGGGTGCTGTGGATTCATGGTTTTCCGAGTGTGTTCTGGCCGCCATCGGCAATAGAATCGATCGATTCGGAAGTTCGGTGAAGTTGCTCGAGCCAAACATAAAGAAAAGCGCCGGAGGGCTTCGTGATCTCCACTCGGTGTTCTGGCTTTACAGGGGAAACGACGTTTCGTATTTCGTTCAGCCTGAAAATTCGCGGCCGGCCAGCAGGGCCTTTCTGGACATTCTCCTGGAGCGTGGCCAGCTGGAGGCTGAGCCGCATGGCCGGGCATGCGAGGCAATCGACTTTCTCTTTCGCGTGCGCCATGAAATGCACTATCAACGTGATTCCCAGCATGACACGCTGGAGTATGCGTTGCAGGGTCTCGTCGCCGGGGTACTGGGTTTTGGTGCGGAGGCCGAGCTCCGTCCGGTCGAAGTCTTTATGCGGGAGTACTATACACACACCAGGGTGATCCACGGGCTGAGCCAACAACTGGTTCAGCGATTCCAGGGGACCCTGGCAAAGGGCGAGCCACACGATGGGCAGATGGAGCGGGTCGGACGTCACCTGGTGATCCAGGACGGCCTCCTCTCCATCGACCCCCTGGTGGTGCGGTTCTCGAATCCCGCGGATCTCTTCGATGCGTTCGTTCTTGCTGCAGAGCGCGGTCTGGAATTAGACTACCGCCTCAGGAGCGCGGTCGAGCGGAGTGTCAACCTTCTCGCGAACGAGCAGACCTCTTCCCCGGAGCTGGGAGCCCGGTTCCGCGCAATCCTCGGGTCGGAAAGGGTCGCGGCCAGCCTGCGTGACATGAATGATCTGGGGGTGCTGGGGAGGTACATACCTGAGTTCGGCCGCCTCGTCGCCTTCTTCCAGCACAACGTGTATCACTACTACACCGCTGACGAACATACGCTGATCGCGCTTGCGAAGGCTGAGCAACTCGGGAGCGCTCAGGGTTTGCTCCCCGAGGTGTATCGGAGGCTCCCCCGGAAGGAGATCCTCCATCTGGCCATCCTTCTCCACGATATCGCGAAGCCGATCGGGGTTGCGGACCACGAGATCACCGGTGTCGAGATCGCGCGGGACGTCCTGGAGAGGGTCGGTATGTCCGAGATGTTTCCTGATGTCGGGTTTCTCATCCGTCATCATCTTCTCATGGAGCAGGTCGCGTTCCGCCGGAACGTCCATGACCCGGCGACCATCAAGGAGTTTGCCGCGAACTTCGACCGTCCGGAATGGCTGGACTATCTCTTTGTGCTGACCTACGCGGATCTCGCGGCGGTAAACATCAATGTGTGGACCGAGTGGAAGTTTGCCATCCTGAGGGAGCTGTACCACCGGACGGCCGAGATTCTTCGCAGGCAGTTGAGCGGCGCAGAGATCGACGCCTTCCACCAGGAGCAGCGCGCGGAAGCCATCGGGAAGTTGGTGGATTCCCTGAGCGGCACGTTTCCCCGGGAGGTGGTGAACGGACACCTGCAGGAGATGCAGAGCGACGGATATGTCGCGGTCTTCACGGAGGAGGAGATCGGGAGGCACATACGCGAAGCGGGGCGCGGGTTGCCGATCTCGGTTCTCTTCTCGCATGTGGAGGCCTACACGGAGGTCACCGTGATCGCGCGGGACGCACCGTTTGCCCTCTCCAATTGCTGTGCGGTTCTGGCCGCGAACGACGCGGATATCTTTGATGCAAATGTCTTCACCCGAAGCGACGGCATCATCATAGACAGGTTTCGGGTCTCCGATGCCGTGACGAAACGGTCTCTTGAACCGCGGGTGTGCGAAAAGATAGAGGAGGAGATGGCGACGGTGCTGAAGGGCGATACGGACGTCCTGCACCTGTTCGAGGCACACCACCGGAAATGGAAGAGGCGGGCCAGAGCCCCCGTCAACCCGATGATCCGAACGGATGTGGAATTCGAGGAGAAGGGGGACTTCACTATAATAGACGTCTACGCGCCAGACTCCGTAGGCTTCCTCTACCGTGTTACCGAGACCATCTCCCGGCTGGAGCTGGACATCTGCTTTGCCAAGATTGCCACCCGCGTTGACGGGATTGTTGATGCTTTCTATGTGCTGGATCGATCAGGACGACCGGTGCGGGACCCGGAACGCCGCGAGGTGATACGGGCCGATATCCTCCGGACGATCAAGAGCATGTCGGAGGTTGTGCTCACCGGCGAGGGCGGACGTGGGTGAACCGCACATACGCGAAAAGCCGATTGGGGTGTTTGACAGCGGGATTGGCGGTCTGACAGTGGTTCGAGCCCTCACCCGGCGGCTTCCAACCGAGAACATCGTCTACTTTGGTGACACGGCACGCGTTCCTTACGGGCCGAAATCGCCCCAGGTGGTCCGCGAGTACGCGGTGCAGGATGTGGGGATACTCATGTCCAGGGACGTGAAGATGGTGGTTGTCGCATGCAACACCGTCTCGGCGGTGGCTCTGGATGCGGTGCAGAAGGAGGCGGGGGTACCGGTCGTCGGGATGATCTTCCCCGGCGGCGTTTCGGCGGTGGAGGCGACACGAAGCAGGCGGATCGGCATTATCGGCACGACAGCCACCATCAACAGCAGGGCATACACGAACGCGATCAGGCAGATTGACGCCGGGGTGAGCGTTTTTCCGGTCGCCTGTCCGCTCTTTGTCCCGCTTGCCGAAGAGGGATGGATCCGGCACAGGGCGACAGATCTCATCGCCCGAGAGTATCTCTTTCCGCTGAAGCTCGAGAAGGTCGACACGCTCATCCTCGGTTGTACCCACTACCCGGTTCTCAGGGAAGCGATCCAGTCAGTGGTGGACCCGGGGGTGAAGCTCATCGATTCAGGCGAGGCTGCGGCCGCTGAAGTTGAACGTCTCCTGGTGGCCAACAATCTGAGCAACACTCGTCCGGAAAGGCCGAACCTGCAATTCTTTGTCAGCGACATCCCGGCCCGGTTTTCGGAGGTGGGGGAGAGATTTCTCGGCCACCCCCTGGGGCGGGTGCATAGAGTTTCCATCTAGGAGGATCTTTTACCGGTCACCGAGAGGAGGGAACAATCAGATGGCGGTGCGGAGTATTCTCCAGCTGGGGAACCCCGGTTTGCGCGAGCCTACCCATCGCGTCAAGTCCTTCGAAGACGAGTCGGTCCGGTCCTGCATAGAGGACCTTCGTGATACGCTGTCTGACGTCAGGCAGAAACAGGGATTTGGCAGAGCAATCGCGGGACCCCAGATTGGCGCGACGGTCCGGGTCGTCTTCCTGCATGTTGATGTTCCACTCGTGCTTATCAATCCGAAGATCGTGAAGCGGAGCAGAAAGAAGATGATGCTGTGGGACGACTGCTTTAGCTTTCCAGACATCCTTGTGAAGGTCCGGCGGGCCCTGGCGATCGACCTCCACTATCAGGATGAGCAGGGGAAGGGGCGGACGTTGAAGGCCGACGGACTGCTCTCTGCGCTCCTCCAGCACGAAATGGACCACCTGGATGGCGTGCTTGCGATCGACAGGGCCATCGACTCCCGGCACATTGTCTTCAGGGAGGAGTACAAACGGTGGATCACGAAGCACGAAATCGCGATGTAAGGGAGATGTGCACGGCCTGCTTGGCTTTCCTGAGCCGACTTTTGTATATTGGGCGAAACATCGAAAAGCCCGGACCCCGGAATGCCATCTGTTCCTTCTTACCGACAACTGCGTGAAACCGGCGAGCTGCAGAGGCGTATTTCCTCTCTGGAAGCTCTGATGGAGTCGTGCGTTGTCTGCCCACACC
>JBATTW010000370.1:0-28580 GCA_049670805.1 Bacteroidota bacterium | reverse complement strand
GTGTGAATGTCAGGCGGAGATCCTGACCGGTCGCCGCAGCCAGCACGCTCTCTATCTCCGGTATGTGCTGATGCGTCCCTACCCTGTAGGCGCGTGCGTTCTCGTTCACCTCGGTGAAGCTGAGCGCCAAGCTGCTGCTTCTACCCGCGCCGGAAACACCGGAGAGCGAGTTGATCACGATCGTGCCGGGGTCAACCAGCCGATGGTGGAGCGCCGGCAGGAGGGCCAGGAGCGCACTTGTGGGGTAGCAGCCGGGGTTTGAAACTAATCGTGCGGTGGCTATCAGCTCCTTGTTCAGTTCCGGGAGACCGTAGACGGCCGCTTTCAGAAGGTCGGGTGCGGTGTGCTGTCGCCCGTAGAACTCCCGGTAGAGATCCACGCTCTTGAGACGAAAGTCGCCGCTCAGATCAATCACCCGCGCGGCGTTCTTCAGGATCCCCGGGGCCAGAGCCATCGATTCGCCCGAGGGGAGCGCAAGAAACACCACGTCCAGACCCTTGAAGCGATTCGGATCAACAGGCTCCAGCACCATATGGACCCGTCCAGCCAGATCGGGGTAGAGTGACTCGAGAGTCTCTCCGGCACTCTTCCCTGCCATCGCGCACCTGATCTCCACGTCAGGATGAGTGGAGAGAATCCGTATCAGCTCGACGCCGGAGTATCCCGACGCGCCGACAATTGCAGTGGAAATCACAGCAGAAAAATCCCTTCAATTTGACTTGCATAAATATACAAAATTATGTATGATTATGCAAGACCTTCTGGAGGAAATATCATGACACTTCTCGAACGCGACGAACTGCACCTTTTCCATACATACAGGCGCCTGCCTCTGGAGATCGAACGGGGGGAGGGAATGTACCTCCATACCCGCTCGGGTGACAGGTACCTGGATATGTTCTCGGGCGTCGCGGTAAACGCACTGGGGTACGGACACCCCGAACTGCTCCGGGCCATTCAGGAGCAGGCGGAACGGTACATACACGTCTCCAATTTTTACGCGCAGGAGACACAGGTCCAGCTTGCCGAACTCCTGGTCCGGCACACCGGTTTCCCCAGGGTCTTCTTTGCAAACACGGGGACAGAAACAGTCGAGGGAGCGATCAAGATTGCCCGGAAGTGGGGGTCCTCCAGGGAGAAAGGTGAAATCCTCTCCCTCTCGAACGCCTTCCACGGCCGGACGCTGGGAGCTCTCTCCCTGATGGACAGGGATTCATACCGGAGTGGATTCGGACCATTCCTGGAATCCTGCTCCGTCATCGAGCAGAACGACACTGACGCCCTCCGCCAGGCTCTCACGGATCGGACGGCAGCTCTGGTACTCGAGTTTATCCAGGGCGAGGGAGGTATTCGTCCTCTCACGCAGGGATTCGTGGACGCCGTTCGTCAACTCAGGGAGAGACACGGCTTCCTCCTCATCGCCGATGAAATCCAGTCGGGTCTGGGCCGAACCGGCAAGATGTTCGCATTCCAGCACTACTCTATCCAGCCCGATCTGGTTCTCGTGGCAAAGCCGCTGGGAGGCGGCCTCCCGCTCGGCGCGATCCTCGGTTCAGCGGAGGTCGCGGAGACACTCCAGCCCGGCAACCACGGGACCACATTCGGCGGCAACCCGGTTGCCTGTGCCGCGGGCGGAGTGGTGATGCGTGCCATTACTGAGGGGGGATTGATGGAGAACGCCCGGCGGATGGGGACGATCTTCAAAGCGAAGCTGACCGCTCTGGCGGAATCGTTCCCCCGTCTCGTCAAGGAGGTCCGGGGAACGGGTTTGATGCTCGGGATGGAACTGACATCCCCCGCGGACGGGATCGTCGCATCCATGCGCGACAAACGGGTTCTCATCAATTCCACCGACGGGACCGTGCTACGGTTTCTCCCGCCCCTGATCGTAAAGGAGGAACAGATCCACGAGACCATGACCGCTCTCGAGAGCTCGCTGAATGAGGCCGGATAGTTCTTTTTCCTACGGGGTGAAACACCTTTCTTGAAATCGCTAAAGTGACCCGCTTCCGTGGAGGAAACAGGCACTAAGGGCCTCACCCGGCATGCTATCCCGTTGGCACGCCTCTTGCACCCTCCTCAGCTGTATTGAACACCTTCCACGGCCGATACCCATGCATCCGATTCTCCAGACGAGAGATCTTGCCCCAACGGTAAAGCAGTTTCTCATCCACGCCCCCCTCATCGCCAGAAAGAGACGGGCGGGCAACTTCGTCATGCTCCGGATCAACGAAACCGGCGAACGAATTCCCCTCACGATCGCCGACGGGGACCCTGAGGCAGGCACAATCACGCTGATCGTTCAGGCCGTGGGAAAGACCACAAGACAGCTCTGCTCCATGCGGACAGGCCAGAACGTTCTGGATGTTGTGGGACCGTTAGGAAAACCGACCCCCATAGAGAACTTCGGAACAGTTGTCTGCGTCGGCGGAGGCGTGGGGACTGCGGAGCTCTTTCCCATTGCCCGGGCGCTCCGGGAAGCCGGCAACAGACTCCTCTCTATCGTCGGGGGGAGAACAGAGGAGCTGGTCATCCTGGAGGAGGAGATGAGAGGCTGCTCCAACCAGCTCTTTGTCACAACAGACGACGGTTCCCACGGACGCAGGGGGCTCGTCACCGACCAGCTACGAGACCTGCTCGGTGAGCCGATCAAGGCAATCTATGCGATCGGACCTCTTCCGATGATGAAAGCCGTTTCCGATCTCACCCGGCCGTACGGGATACGGACCTTTGTCAGTCTGAACACCATCATGGTTGACGGGACAGGGATGTGCGGGGGTTGCCGCCTCACGGTCAACGGCGAGATGAAGTTTGCCTGCGTGGACGGTCCGGAGTTTGACGGCCACACCGTCGATTTCGAAGAGCTTATGATGAGAAATAACACGTACCTGAGCATGGAGAAGGAGGCGGATCGCCGCTATGACCACGAGTGCGCCCTTGCAGCGCAGGAGAAGCCGTCATGACCGGCCCCCTGAAGCCTTCAGAGCGGATGAAGATCCCGCGGCAGGAACCTCTCGAGCAGACCGCCGATCTCCGCGTGCGGAATTTCGAGGAGGTCTCGCACGGGTTTGATGCGCCGCGCGCGCTGCGTGAAGCGGAACGGTGTCTGGACTGCAAAGACCCGGTCTGCGTCGAGGGATGCCCTGTGGAGATCGACATTCGGGGATTCCTCCAGCTCGTCCTCCAGGGCAATTACGTCGGGGCGGCCAACAGGATCCGCGAGGCGAACTACCTCCCAGCCATATGCGGCCGGGTCTGTCCGCAGGAGACGCAGTGCGAGGCCGTCTGCGTCCTGACAAAGAAACACACACCCGTAGCAATCGGAAAGCTGGAGCGGTTCGTCGCGGATTACGAGATGGAACACGGACTTTTCATCTCCCCCGTTATCACGAAGAAACGGCCCGAGAAGGTTGGCATCGTGGGCTCCGGACCGGCCGGACTCACCTGCGCGGCCGAGCTCGCAAAGATCGGGTATCAGGTCACCGTCTTCGAGGCCCTCCATGCGGTCGGGGGAGTGCTCCGGTACGGTATCCCCGAGTTCCGGCTTCCAAAGAGGATCCTGGATATCGAGACGGACCGGATAAGGGAGCTGGGTGTGGAGATCCGCACCAACTTCGTGGTGGGCATGACCGCGACGATCGACGAGCTGTTCGGCGAGTGGGGCTACCGGGCCCTCTTCCTCGCGACGGGGGCGGGGACCCCGGTCTTCATGGGGATCCCGGGCGAAAACCTGAGCGGGGTCTACTCGGCAAACGAGTTCCTGACACGCGTCAACCTGATGGGCGCATTCCGCTTCCCGGAATACGACACGCCAATTCGGGTGGGCAAGCGGGCAGCGGTGATCGGAGGAGGCAACACCGCCATGGATGCCGTTCGGACCGCGCGGCGTATCGGCGCCGAGAAGAGCTATCTCATCTACCGACGATCACACGCCGAGATGCCCGCCCGCGACGAGGAGATTCACCACGCGGAGGAAGAGGGTGTGGAGTTCCTGCTCCTCACCAACCCGCTCCGGATCCTGGGCAACGCGGAGAACTGGGTCGAGGGGATCGAATGCATCCGGATGGAGCTGGGTGAGCCGGACGGATCGGGCAGAAGACGCCCGATCCCCATCCGGGGATCGGAGTTTGTGCTGGAGGTCGAAACGGTCATCGAGGCGATAGGCCAGAAGCCGAATCCCATCATTCAGTCCACAACACCCGGACTCGACACGGGGAAGCGGGGAACGGTTGTCACGGACGAGGCACAGGGAACGAGCAGACCCGGCGTCTTTGCCGGCGGTGACCTGGCCCGCGGCGGAGCAACGGTCATCCTCGCGATGCGCGATGGCAAGCGCGCGGCCGAGGCAATCGATATCTATATTCGAGAAGACACCGGGACAGATTGAAGCCAGGTCGGCGGTCGGGTCACTGTGCGGGCTCGTTCGGCCCGCGCCAGACCGGCAGGTATATCGTAAACACCGTTCCTTCCCCCTCCGCACTCTCGATTCGTATCTCCCCTTTGTGCTGCGAGATAATCTTGGAGCAGACAGCCAGCCCCAGCCCCGTCCCCTTCTCACCTTTCGTTGTGAAGAACGGCACAAAGATCTTCTCCTGGATCTCCCTGCTTATGCCGTGCCCGGTATCCGTGATCTGGATACTGACGAAATAGCCGGTGAGCAGCGTGGCAATGCTGATCTTTCCCCCCTCGGGCATCGCGTCGCGGGAATTGATGAGGAGATTCAGGAAGACCTGCTGGAGGTAGTTCGCGTTTCCGCCGACGAGAGGAAGATCCTTCTGGAGAGCGATATCGAACTCGACGCCGGCGACCTCGAAATCATGCTGCACCATCGCCACGATGTCTTCCAGTGTTCTGTTGACGCAGATCGGATCCATGATGACGTCTTCTGACGCGTTGCGCGCGAAGTTCATCAGCCGGAGCGTGAGATCCGACAGCCTCTTCACCTGCTTGCTGAACATCTCGACCCAGTTTGGCAGCGGCTTCCCGGCCTGGACCAGCTCCAGGTGAAGCATGAGCACCTGAAGCGGGTTCTTGATTTCGTGCGCGATGCCGGCGGCCAGTTCCCCTATGGCGGCCAGCTTCGCCGCCTGGACCATCTGCGCCCTCGACATCTTCAGCTCTTCGTTGGCCCGGACGAGTTCCTTGTGCGTCCTCCAGTTTTCCACCCCCGCCACAGCCTGGCACGCCAGAAGCGAGAGAAGCTGCAATTCCTCGTTTGAAAAGTCCCTGTTCCGTTTGTTGGCGTGTATGCCATAGACGCCGATCTGCTGACTCCGCAGAACAAGCGGCACGAGGACCAGACTCCGCGGACTCTCTTCCCCCGCCGACCAGCTGGTATCGGGTACGACCGCGATCCTTTTCTCAGAGAGGACCCAGTCCAGAACGCCCGCCTCCCGCTGCTGCGCAATCTCCTTCCCCAGCCACTCCGAACCCGCGGGGGCAAGCGGCTTCAGGCTCACCGACGACTCCTCGATGAGGAACACATTGGATTCGATCACGGGGATGATCTGACGGGTGAGCTCGATAAGAGCTTCCACGATATGTTCCGGTTCTGTCGCGGTGCTGATCGTCTCAGACAAGCTCTGGGCCGCAACCAGCCTGTCAAAGGACCGGTCACCCTGAGAGGCACCGGCACTCTGCCGGTGAACCTGTCGTTTCAAAACGTGCACGGTCTTTTCGAGAGCCTTCACATACTTCTCTCTGCTCTCGATAAACTGCTCGAACTGGGGTATCCCGTGGTCCAGAAGTCTCTTGTGAGCTCGCGTTGTGGATGGCTGGCTCATTCTTCGGTCTGTGCAAGTGTGGATTCCGATTGATTCTGTGAGGCCAGACCCGCGGAGGCCCGGGACAGAATCTCCTCCAGATCCCGGGGGTCGCTCAGACCCGCGGCACCGAGCAGTCCCTCCGTCGGCGGCGACGGTTCCTCCCAGAGCGGGGTGCGCCGCATCAACCTTGGCGAGAGGGCATCCGCAAGGTGGACAATAGACGCGAGCTGTACCTGACGCCGGGCCCGATCAGGCGTGTGGTGACACGCGATGGCCTCCGAGATGCGCGCGGGGAATCCCCATGCGTCAGCCAGCCAGCTTCCCGCATCGGCGTGGGTGAACCCCAGAACCCGCTCCTCGGCTGCCATGAAGGTGGTGTCGGTTTGCTTTTTGATCTCATTTGCCCGCTCCAGCTCACCGCGCCTGATCTGACTCAACACAAGCAGCCCGATGTCGTGGAGCAGACCGGCCACGAATGCTTCCCCCGTCACGGGATACCGTGTGGCTCGCGCGATGTGCTCGGAGAGAAGAGCTGTGGAGACGGAATGCGTTTTCATACCTTTCAGACAGTTGGCGGCCGCCATATCCCGGTTCAGGGAGCTCACGAGCCGGACGCCGATGAGAATCTCGCTGGCCGCATCAAACCCGACCACCATGAGAGCAAAATCCAGTGTTCCGATCTGTCGCGGGTGGCCGTAGACATCGGAATTGGCCACCTGCAGTATCTTGGCGCAGAGGGCCGGGTCGGACGCAACAACAGACCTGAGGTTTCTCACCAGCGTCCTCACATCACCGGAGGAATCCAAAGGCACACCCCGCTGTTCCCCGCTTGCAGGGAGATAGCGAAGACCCCTGATCTGTTCCTGTACTGCCTCAGGTGACACCATATTGTCAGTTGACAGTCCCCCCGGCGTCGGTCGGAACCGCGCTCCTTATTCTGTGCCCTCGTCTCTGAGGAGGGCGTGGTACAGCTCAAGCATCCTGTCACGAACCTTCGCCAGGAGAGCGTAGCTCCTCCGCGCGTGTTCGCTTGCAGTGATCATCGCGCTCAGGTCGGGATCCCCGCTCCCCTGAAAGCTTCCCTCCGCCGCCTCGACCGCCTCATCCAGGTGCCGTATGTCCGCACCCGCCCTGGAGAGCGCCTCCTCGAATTCCGCACGGGTACAGCTCATCGATCCCGCAGCACGGGTGCAACCCTTCCGGGACTTCGCCGGCGGCGACAGACTCAGAGAGTGATACAATCTCATAGACCGTCTCCCGCAGGGAAGAAACCCACCGTCGCCTCACACTCCCAGGCCATCCCACCACTCGCCGTAACCGGTCTGATCCTTCTCAACGCGCCGCCGCCTTTTCGCGATCAACGCCCAGACTGCAACAGCGGGCGCTATCATCCCCATCAGAACGGCCAGTTCGCGAAAAGGGAAGTGCGTTTTGTCCACCGTGATGATCATTTTCTTCTGTTTCTTACCTCCATGATCTGGGGTTCCAGGATACTTTTGTAGCAATCCGGACAGACCCCGTGCGAGAACTGCGCGTCGGTCACCTTCGAGATGTACGCCTCGACGGGCTGCCACTGGTCCTTGTCATTCCTGATGTTCTTGCAGCTCGGACAGATGGGGAGCAACCGCTCCAGGTTACGGACTTCTTGCTGCAACGTCAGAATACGACGCGCAACCGCAAGCCTGACTTCCAGTTCGGCAAGGTCACACGGTTTGGTCACAAAGTCGTCCGCGCCGGCGTCCATCCCGTCCAGGTAGCCGGCATTTCGATCGACGGCGCTAAGGATGATCACGTAGGCGTATGCTTCACGGTCGAACGACCGAACCCGTCTGCAGAGCTCCAGCCCGTCACTCTTTGGCATCTTCCAGTCGGTGAGCACGATGTCGGGCTGGCCCTTCGTGAATCGTGCCCACGCCTCCTCACCATCCTCCGCCGAGGTGACGAGGAAACCCAGCTTCTTGATCTGCGATGCGAGAACGCTCCGTGTGGTCGAATCGTCTTCGGCAACCAGCACTTTCAAAGGTGTGGCCGACGAAGAGACCAGATTGGGTGTCTGAACTATGATATCGGGATGGGTTTTCTGAGTCATCTCTCTTATCCGGTTGATTCACCATTCTGGCACGTAGGGCAGAGAGCCTGCGCGAACGACATCTCTGACCGATCGGCCACGTAGGATTCCAGCGTGTGCCAGTGGCTCTCTGTATCGCGAATCTTCTTGCAGTACATGCAGATGGGGAGCAACCCTCTCAGTTTGCTCGCCTGTTTCTGGAGGCTCAGCACCCGATCCGCGACGCGCAGTCGTGCTTCAAGCCCCCCGTGATCCACCGGCTTGGTCACAAAATCATCCACCCCCGCGTTCATTCCCTGGAGGAAGCTCTCCTTCCCTCCAAGCGCGGTGAGCATGATGACGTAGGTGTACTGGAGGCGCCCTTCCGAGCGGATACGTCCGACGAGTTCCAGCCCGTTCATCTCCGGCATCATCCAGTCCGTCAGGACGATCTTCGGGCGTTCGTTCAGATACGCGTGCCAGGCATCCCGCCCGTCCTCGCACGCGATCACCTCATGCCCCATCTTTTTCAACCGTGTCAAGAGGGCGAATCTCGACACGGCATCATCTTCGGCAACGAGAATCTTCACTCTTTCCTCTTCGTCTGTTTTGCAGCCTCTTCGAGCTGCATCCGGACAACCGAGATCTCCTGTTCGAGGGCCTCTATGGCTTCAGCCGCACCCTCGGTCGTCCCCGATTGTCCGATAAGCTGGAGGCGCTGCGCGTGGTTTGCCATCTGGCCGGCGCCCATGTTCCAGGCGCTTCCTTTCAGCGCGTGCGCAACATCCTTCATCCTGGCCGGATCACCGGATTCGGCGGCCGCATAGAGCTGTATGAGCCGCGTGGCGGTGTCCTTGAGAAACCGCGAAATCAACGTCATCATCCACTGGGGGTCATCGTCGTCGCTCAGCTCCGCAAGCTCGGCGAGTCGGGTGGTATCCACCGACATGGAACCTTCGTCTCTGGGCGCGGCTTCGTCGAGCCCCTTTGCACTGGCAACGGCGGTGGCTGACCAACGGGCCAGTTTGTGGGCGAGTTCGCCCCTGTCCACCGGCTTGGAAATGTAGTCGTCCATTCCCGCCGCGAGGCATCTCTCTCTGTCCCCCTCCAGCGCGTTCGCGGTCATCGCGATAATGGCTGTCCGGTCCCCCACACCCGTGGCGCGTATGGCCCTCGCCGCATCAAACCCGTCCATCTCGGGCATGCTGCAATCCATCAGCACGATATCGTAGTGGTTCCGGTCAAACGCCTCGACCGCCTCCCGGCCGTTTGACGCAATGTCAGCCCGATAACCAAGCTTCTCGAGCATCTTGATCGTGACCTTCTGGTTCACCTCGTGATCCTCAGCAATGAGGATGCGCGTTGTCTTCCAGGGGGTCTGCGCATCCCGTGGAACGCTTTTCTCCCGGCCGGGAGAACTCCCGCGCCCATCCTCTGAAGCCGTCAAACTGAGGGCCGTTATCATGGCATCATGAAGGGCTGATTCTTTGACCGGTTTGCTGGTCCAGGCCGACACGGCCTTGTCGGTGACACTCCTCTGCCCCTTCCGTCCGAGTGAGGTGAGAAGAACGATCTGGGTGCGCGAAAGCGATTTTTCACCCTTGATGCGTCGCGCCAGTGTTTTCCCGTCCATGTCAGGCATGCCCATATCCACCACGGCGACGGTGTAGCTGTCACTGCTCCGTGCGGCGCGGCGCAGTTCCTGCAGTGCAATCTCGCCGTTCCCGACCGCGGTGCACACCATGTCCCATTTGCTGAGCATGCGGGAGAGCATCGAGCGGCTCGTGGCGTTGTCATCAACGATCAGCGCCCGTTTCCCGGCAAAGGTCACATCCTGACCGGTCTCTTCGGACCCCGGGGTCCGTCGCTTGAAACGGGCGGTGAACCAGAACTTGCTCCCTTTGCCCGAGTGGCTTTCCACGCCGATCTGTCCGCCCATCATCTCCACGAGCTGTTTCGATATGGCCAGACCCAGACCCGAACCGCCGTATCGTCGCGTTGTGGTTCCATCGGCCTGTGAGAACGCCCGGAACAACCTGTTGCGTGCCTCAGAACTGATCCCGACTCCGCTGTCATTGATTTCGAATCGGAGAAAGGCCTCTTCTTCCTCCTCGTCCTGCTCGACGAGTTTCACGGTGAGGGAAACCTCCCCCTCTTCCGTAAACTTCACCGCGTTCCCCAGAAGGTTCATGATCACCTGCCGCAACCGGCTGGGATCACCGGTGAGCGCTAAGGGAACCCCTTTCTCCGTTTCGCTTGTCAGCTCCAGACCCTTCTCCTGAGCCTTCGCCGCAAGCAACTCCACCGACTCTTCTATGGTCTGCCGGAGGTCAAAGTCGATCTGCTCGAACGTCAGCTTGCCGGCCTCGATCTTGGAGAAATCCAGGATATCGTTGACCACACCCAGCAGAGCATCGCCCGACGTCTTGATAATCTCCGCGTACTCCAGCTGTTCCCCGCTCAACCCCGTGTCCAGCAGCAATCCGGTCATCCCGATGACACCATTGATGGGGGTCCGTATCTCGTGACTCATGTTCGCTACGAACTCCGACTTGAGCCTGGAGGCCTGCAGTGCTGTCTCCCGCGCCTCCCGCAACTCCTGGGCCTGGATCTCCAGCATCCGGGCCTGTTCTTCCGCCATCGACTTGGCGAGGAGGAGTTCCTCCGCGCGAATCTTGAGCTCGCTCTCCGCCTCCTTCCGCGCTGTGATGTCCCTGAAGAGGCTGAGCAGCATGGCCGGTTCACCCTCCGCCTCCAGTACCGCGTTCGAGACGGAGACCCAGACCTGCTTCCCGTCCCACAACGTCAGTTGACGTTCGAAATGCGGTTCCACCTTCCGTGCGGCAAACCGCTGGTGATACTTCTCGAGGATCTGCTCCTGCGCCCCTTCAGCGAACAACTCCGAAAGGGGGTGGCCCTCCAGCTCTTCCTTTTCTTTCCCGACCATCTCGCTGAACGCCTGGTTCACGCGAATGATCATGCCTTCGGCGTCCGTGAGCCGCATCCCGTCCAGTGAGCTCTCCCACACCGACCGGAACTGCGATTCCGACAGACGGACCTCCTCCTCAGCCCGTTTGCGCTCGGTGACATCCAGGACAAGGGAAGCAACCCCTATGACATTCCCACCCGCGTTGATAAGGGGCGTGTTGTACCATTCGCAAAGGATGAGGTTTCCGTCCCTCGTCAGGTTTTCGTTCGTGCTGCGGACACCGCCACTTCGCGTGAGGAGATCGGCCCACATCTTGTCGACGTGCGGTCGGTACTCCTCGGGGATGATAAATGAGGCGTGACAGCCCTGCGCCTCCTCCGCGGTGTGGCCGAATATGGCCTCCGCCGCCGGGTTCCACTCCGTCACCTTGAAATCCAGGTCCCACTCGATCACCCCGAGCGGTGTCTGCTGTATGTGCAACCCCAGCCGTTGTTCGGACTGTCGCAGCGCCTCTTCCGCCTCCTTCCGCTCGGTAATCTCCCGGGCGAACATTGCCACGCTCCGTACCTCGCCCTCCTCGTCCAGGACGGGGTAGAGGCTGTTGTCCCAGTACCTCTCGAGGCTCTCGTCAACCCACCGCACCGCTCCCTTCTCCCGGACGACGGCTTCAAAACGCTCCCGCCGGGAGCTCCTGAGGTGGGTCGGCAGCAGGTCAAATGCATCCCGTCCGAGGACCGCTCCCGGGAAGAGATGGAGCGCCTTCGGCCAGGCGGAATTCGTCGTAATAACCGTTCCTTCCGGATCCACAAGCACCACAAAGTCGTCGGTGGCGTTGATAAGGGCCTTCATCGTCTGCTCACTCTGCCGGAGCGCCTCTTCCGCACGCTTGCGGCCCGAGATATCGTGATAGGTACAGAGAAGGAGGTGCTTCGTTTCGTAGAGCATGACCGAGGTCGAGACCAGGACCGTTCGGACCGCACCGCTCTTCATCCGTATAGTCATCTCCACGTCACGTTGCCCCTCTTCCCATCCGCTGGTGCCTTTGCCGGACTGCGCAGGCTGGATGAGAGGCTTCTCGGTCCCCAGCAGGGCGTAGAAGTCGTCACTCGTGTTCGCCTCGTCCATCGTGTAGCCCGTGATCTCCCGCATCTTCGTGTTGAACACGACCAACTGTCCGTCCTGGTCCGTGAGGGTGATCCCGTCCTCCACCGTCTCCACGACACTCTGCATGCGGAGTGAAAGATCAAGGAGCTCTTCCTCGGACTGCTTTCGTTCGATGGCAATAGCCACCTGGGAAGAGACGTACTCCAGAATGCGCATCTCCTCGGGACCATAGCGCAGGCCTTCGGTGTAGCTCTGGACGACGATCGCGCCGATCGTTCTCCCGTCTGTCCTGAGGGGAACACCCAGCCAGTCGATCGACGGAGCGCCCACGAGCTCTACCTCTCCCTCCTGGACCAGCTGGTCAAATTTCTCCTGCGGCACCAGCAACGATTTCCCGGTTCGGATAACGTACGAGGTCAGGTTCTTTCCGTGGCGAACACCGGAGGAGTCATCATCCGCTTCATCGATGAAGTAGGGAAACTCGATCATATCGGTGGTGGAGTCGGAGAGAGCGATGTAGAAGTTCCTCGCAGGCATCATCTCGCCGATGATCTCGTGGATGGAGCGGAACAGGTCCTGAAGCGTGTGCACTTCGTGGGCGAGCTGGCCGATCCGGAACACGGCGGTCTGGATCTTCTCCGCCCGTTTCCGGTCTGTGATGTCGTGAAGCTGGGCGATGCAGTACTGTGACTGTCCGTTCTGGTCGCGGACCAGTGATGCCACCAGCACGGCCCAGATAGTGCTGCCGTCCTTTCGCAGGTAGCGCTGTTCCAGGTTGAGGGTTGTCATATCCCCCTCGACCAGCCGGCGGAGCGTGTCCGCAAATCTCTCACGATCGTCCGGGTGAGTGATCTCGGGCAGACCCAGCCACTGGAGCTCCGATTCATCGCAGCCCACGAGGTTGCAGAGCGATTCGTTCACCTGGAGGAACTGGCCATCCGGTGCCACGACAGCCATCCCCACCGGGGTCTGCACAAAAGCCGTTCTAAACCGTATCTCACTTTCCCTGAGTTCGCTTTCGGTTCGTCTCCGTTCGGTCACATCCCGCAGAACGAGAACCATCCCCACCACGGAGCTGTGGTCATTCTTGATCAGGGATGCAGTGTGTTCGATGGGCGTGTGCTCTCCCCCGCGCGCGACAACAACCCCGATGTTCAATCGATGCGGCGCATTCCCTTCCGCCTCGGAACGGAGCGCAGCGTTTTCCACAACCTGACCTGTCTCCTCATTGATGATGACACACACCTCGGAGAGGTCCCTGGCATGTACTTCCTCACGCCCCCACCCGGTCAGCGTCTCCGCAACGGGGTTCATGTAGGTGACGGCACCCTGCTCATCGGTCGTGATCACGCCATCCCCGATGCTTCGCAACGTCGTCGAGAGCCACCGTTCGTTTTCGCGTATCTTGGATTCGGCGGCGTGCCGGTAGAGAGCCATCTCGATCGTCGCAAAAAGCTCTCTCTCGTCAAATGGTTTTAGAATAAAGCCAAATGGCTCCGTGGCCTTTGCCCGCTGGAGCGTGTTCTTGTCGGAGTGGGACGTGAGATAGACGACCGGTATCCCGAAGCGGTTGTAGATCTCATCCGCGGCCTGGATGCCGTCCATCTCTCCCTTGAGCGTAATATCCATCAGCACGAGTCCCGGCTGATGTTCCTCGGCGGCCTGGATTGCCTCTTCGCCGGAAAAGACCGGTGGAAGCACGGAATAGCCCGCGGTCTCAAGCTTAATCTGGAGATCGTTTGCTACGATTCGTTCATCTTCGACGACGAGAATGCGCGATTGGGGCATGCGTTCGTTGCCTGGCTGAGTGAGCGCGGGGAGATCCACCTGGAACCGGTTCCCGCTATTACTGAGGCAATCGCCAATGGTATGCCAAAGGCTGTTTCGGGGAGGTTCCCAATGAAAATATCTCGGGATCCCCGAAAAGGGGGCTCTTTGGCCCTATGATCAAACACAGAGCCGGAGCCTCATCCCGGTGTGGCGTGAGGAGTGGCTAATGTTGGCCAGCTGGTGTGCAAAACGGTCGGGCTTTCAACAATCGGGGAGAAATGTGAAGAAAAGGGGAGGCGGGAGATCCCACACGTAGACCCTCCGAGCGGGTCACCCATCTCTGTGCAGCGCGCTCCCACCGTGCGCGCCGCACAGATATCGCGCCCCCGGCCCGGCAGCCGGACGTCGCGTTGGTCTCAGTAGTAACCCTTGCCGGTGAACAACCGGGCAATGGTCTGTTGCAGCTGCCCCAGATCGGTCGGCTTGCGGAGAAGCGTCAAAACACCGGCGACCTTGGCCTCCGCGCGGACTGCGTCTGTCAGGTAACCCGACAGGAGAACCACCGGAATCTCCAGACCGCGGGTCCGCAGCGCTTCGGCCAGCTCGATCCCATTCATCGCGGGAAGATGAAAGTCCGAGACACACGCTCCAATGCTTCCCTTGGTGCACTCATCCAGCGCTTCCTCCGCGGACCGCGCAGAAAGGGTTGTGTACCCCAGCGATGAGACAAAAGTCGTCAGGGACTTCCGGAAAAGATCGTCGTCCTCGACAATCAGGATCGTCCGCCTGTAGTCATTTCCTGTCTCCACGTCGTTCAGCACCTCTCCGTTGGACCATTCCAGGTGGAATAGTACCCAAAGGATGTGCCAATGCCCCTTCCACGCGATCAGGCCTGATCTTTCAACACCTTATGGGGGTAACACTCCGGAAACCCTCTCCCGCGATCGGATGCGTGTTGAAGATTATCGGCCACGTGGTCGAGGAGCGTGTTTCGCGTCGATCGTCTCCCGTACCATTGCAATGAACGAGTCCGGCTCAAACGGCTTCTGGATCGCCTTCAGATTCTCCTCTTCGAGGAGTGCTCCAACGACCCTGTGGGGCATGTATCCCGTGCAGAAGAAGGCCGAGAGCTGCGGATCGATGTTTTTCAGTTGAAGATACGTTTGCCCTCCGTCCAGTTTGGGCATAACCAGATCCAGGATGACGAGATCAATCTCCGGGGCACGTTCCCGGAATATCTCCACCGCTTCGGCTCCACTCCTGGCGAGCAGAACGGAATACCCCTGCTCCTCCAGAAGCTCTCTCGCCAGGTCCAGCATCGACAGCTCGTCATCCACCACGAGAATCTGTTCGGCCCCACGAGCCTGCACATTCCCCTTTGGTGGCGGAATCTCCGCGGTCTCCAGGCGGTCAATCGAGGGAAGATAGATGCAAAAGAGGGTTCCCGACCCGTTGTCGCTCTCGACAATGATCGTTCCCTTGTGGTTTCGAACCACGGAGTAGGCCATGGCCAGCCCCAGCCCCGTTCCCTTCCCCTTCTCCTTGGTCGTGAAGAAGGGGTCGAAGATCTTGTCGCGTATCTCCCCGGGGATCCCGGTACCGTTGTCCTGGACCCGGAGTTCAACGTAACGCCCCGAAGCGGACTCCAGGATGGCTCGGGGACCGACGGAATCCGTCGTGACGTGTCGGGCTTCGACGGTCAGGAGACCGGTGGACCCGTTCTGTTTCTCCATGATTGCGTCACGCGCGTTCACACAGAGGTTGAGGAGAACCTGGTACAGCTCCGTTCGGTCTCCCAGCACGGAGAGAGGCTCTTCTTCCACTTTCTTCTGGATTTCGATGTTCTTGGGAAACGTCTGGGTGCAGAGGGAGACCACTTCGTTCACGACATCCGCCACGTCGGTTGGGACCTTCTCACGCTTGCTCACCCGCGCGAAGCTGAGGAGCTGTCCCGAGAGCTCGGCGCCGCGTGTCGCCGATCTCTCGATCGTCTTTCCGTACTTCTCCACCCTTTCGGGATCTCCCGCATGCTTCTGGACCTGAACGGCAAACCCCAGAACGTTGTTCAGGATGTTGTTGAAGTCGTGCGCGATACCGCTCGCCAGTGTCCCGATGCTCTCCATCTTCTGCGCCTGCCGCAGCTGGTCTTCGAGCCTCGTTCGCTCCGTATCGTCGAAGACATATCCTTTGTACTCGACGAGCTCTCCCCGCTCGTCGAATGTCCCGGTGGCGTTCTCCACGATCCGGACATGGCCGCCGTCTTTCCGGACAAGATCCTTTTCGAAATACTCCAGCTTGTGCGATTCCCTCAATCGCTGGATGAAGTCCTCGGCCTCTTCCGGACTGCCATAGAGACGGCCGACATTGGAAGAAAGTGCATCCTCGAGGGAGGAGAATCCGAATATCCTGACGAACGCCTGGTTGCAGGAGAGCAGCGTACCGTCGGCCCGTGCAACGTAGTCTCCCGTCAGATCCTCCTCGAAGAACTTCCGGTATCGCTCCTCACTCTCCTGAAGGGCTCGTTCAGCACGCTTTCGCTCCGTGATGTCCACGGAGACCCCGACAAACCCTATGACCGTCCCCCCGGCATCCCGGATGGGAGAATCGGTCAGAAAGACGGGGACAGGTGTCCCGTCTTTCCGGACTGCGATCAGTTCGCCTTCCCACTGCCCCTGGAGCTCGCTCTCGTGCAAGATGTGCTCAGCCGCTTCCCGGTCTTCCCCGCTGATGAGAAACTGGATGATGTTCCGGCCCAGCACTTCGCTGGATTTCCACTGATAGAGCGTTTCGGCGAAGTCGTTCCAGTAGATGATCTCGCGGTTCCTGTCGGTTGCGACAACCGCGTTGTGAACCTGCGCGAGGAGCGACGCCTGGAACCGTATCCGTTCCTCGGCGCGTTTTCGTTCGGTCACGTCCACGCTCACCACCATCAACCGTTTTAGCTCCTCCGAGGATTCCCGCTCCCCGACGACGGAAAGGAGCACATCGATCCCGCTCCCGTTCTTCCGCGTGTACCGAATGGGAACGTCCTTGCAGAAACCGCTCTTCAGCGCCTGGGGGAGGACAACATCCGTCATAAACTTGCTCGAATGATCGGTCAGGAACCCGACGGTCTCCCTCCCGATCACCTCGTCCCTTGAGTACCCCATGACCTCCAGCCAGTAGTCGCTGACATTCAGGACCCTGCCTTCCCTGTCGATGGAATGGAGCATCACGGGGGCGTTCTCGTAGAGAGACCGGTACCGCTCCATGCTCTCCAGCAGCGCTTCCTCCGCCCTTCTCTGTTCGCTCACATCCCGGAACACGTGAACACTGCCGCGGCTCTCCCCCCGTTCGTTCTGGAGGGACGAACTCGTCTGCTGGATGGGAATGTTCTGCCCGTTCCGCGAAATGAGCACGGACTTCTGCTCGTCCCTGACAAAGACCTCGCTGAGCGTCCTCCCCAGCGCCTCCTTCCGGGACCATCCCGTGAGGTTTTCCGCCGCGGGGTTCATAAACGTGACGAACTCTTCGGGATCCGCGGAGATCACACCATCTCCGATGCTCCAGAGCGTCGTCGAAAACCAGTGTTCCTTTTCCCGCAAAACCTTCTCGATACCGTGTTTGTAGAGAGCCATCTCGATGGTGATGTGCAGCTCCCGCTCTTCAAAGGGCTTCAGGAGGTACCCGAATGGCTCGGTGATCTTGGCCCGCTGGAGCGTCCGCTCGTCCGCAAACGCCGTCAGGTAGACGATGGGGACATCGGATTGCGACCGAATCCGCTCAGCCGCCTCGATGCCGTCCATCTCCCCCTTGAGCATGACGTCCATGAGGATGAGATCGGGCTGGTGGACCGCGGTCTCACGGACCGCTTCCTCACCCGAGGCTACGACCGAAGGGACCGCGTAGCCCTGCCGGAGGAGCCGCGCTCGTATGTCCCGCGCGACGATGAGTTCGTCTTCGACAACCAGTATGGAGATCTTTGACATGTGTTTCATCTCATGACGTTCAAAATGTGATGACGAATTCAGCTCCGGTATCCCCGGAGCGCGATCCGTTGCGTACCAGCTTCAGTTCTCCCGAGAGTTGCCCGGTCAGCATCTTTACCAGCTTCAGCCCCAGCGAATCGCTCTTCTCGATGTCCAGATCTTCGGGGAGACCCACCCCCGTGTCCCCCACCACGAGTCTAACGGTTTCATCAGAAGCCGCGTGGAGTCGAATATAGATGGTCCCCACCCGCCTGTCGGGGAAACCGTATTTCAGCGAATTGGAGACGAGCTCGTTGACGATGATCCCGCACGGGATGGCCCTGTCGATCCCCAGGAGCACGTTGTTGGCGTCAACCTCCAGGGAGACGCCGGCGGCGTTCAGGCTGTAGGAGCGGAAGAGCTGCGTGGCCAGGTCGCGCACGTAATCACCGAAACTGATCTCGGCCAGGTTTGATGACCCATAGAGTTTCTCGTGGATGAGCGCCATGGATCTGACCCTGTTCTGGCTCTCTTTGAAAACCCGGAGCATCTCCTCGTCCTTGATGTGCTGCGACTGGAGATTGAGCAGGCTCGAGACCACCTGAAGGTTGTTCTTCACCCGGTGGTGTATCTCTTTCAGCAACACCTCCTTCTCGCGGAGAGAGGCCCGGATCTGCTCCTCCGCCTTCCTCCGTTCGGTGACGTCCCGTGCCACACCGACCAGCGCGACCGGTTCTCCATCGTCGTTCCGCACCATGGAGGTCCAGAGCTCGACCGGAAAGACCGAACCGTCCTTCCGACGGTTTATGATCTCCCCGTACCACCCGCCCGACAGGGTCGAGGGGAGAATCTCCTCCTTGACCTCCCGGGGGACATCGGGCCCTCTGAGCATGTCGATGTTCTTTCCCAGGATCTCTTCCTCCGCGTACCCGTACGTGGTCATAAAGGCGTCATTGACATAGAGTATCGTGTCTTCCAGGTCGGTGAGCATAACGCAGTCTTTTGCACTCGCGATTGTTTGGGCGAGGAGGCGGAGTTTCCGCTCCGCTTCCAGGCGTTCGGTGACCTCCTTCTGGCTTCCCCACGCGCGGACGAGACATCCGTTCTCCAGCGTCCCGAAGAAGGTGTTCTGGAAGTAGTGCACCCTCCCCCGCCGATCCGCGATGTGTGTTTCCACATCCAGGATGCGGTACCCGGATCTGATGAATTGCTTCAGGTACTCGATGTACTGGTTATCGGTGCGCGGAATAAACTCGCCGATACGACGCCCCACGATATCCCGGGCGCGTTTGAACCCCCACATCCTGGCCAGAGTGTTGTTGGCTTCTCCGACATACCCGAATTCAAAGATCCGATCGATCTGCTCATCCTCAGGGAGATCCACCGGTATCGGCATCTCGGCTTCAAACCGCCAGATGCCGTCCGAGCTCTGCTCCACAAAGGCCCGGTAGCGTTCGCCGCTTACCTGGAGCCGGTGCTCCTTCTGCTTTCTCTCGCTGGCATCACGCACAATGGTCTGCACGTACCGGAGGTCCCCCACCTCTACGGACCGGCACTGCCATTCCCCGTCGATTCTCCCTCCGTCCTTCCGCCGCAGTGGCGACTCCCACGCAACCTCTTTCCCCCGAAAGGCCAGAGCGTGGTTTTTGCGGACGAGATCCCGGTGCTCCTCGTGCGACACCACCCAGAGATCCATCCCCAGGAGCTCATCCTTCCCGTGACCGGTCAGGAGGCTCGCCGAACGGTTGCTGATGAGAATAAGCCCGGACTCATCTGTCACGAATGCTGCATCCCTTGATCCCTCGAACAGACCCTGCTGCCAGGCGAGTGCGCGGTTGAAGTACTCTTCGGCCTGCTTCTGACGGGACGCATCGCGATTAATGCTCAGAACGGCTTTCTTTCCACCGTAGTCGATGATCGATGCGTTGACGGTGAAGTCGATCTCCGTCCCGTCTTTTCTGAAATGCACGGTCTGGAAATCGCAGTAGGTCTTCTCCCGGAGGGTTGTCCGAATCTGCTTCTCACCACGAGGGACATCCTTTGTCAGAGATTTGAGGCTCATCCCCACCAGCTCATCGCGACTGAATCCATACACCTCGCACGCCTTCCGGTTGGCCTCCCAGATAATCTCGCTCTCGGCCTCGAAGATCAGGACTGCGTCGTTGGCAAATTCGAATACCGTCCGGTATTTCACCTCCGAGCTCCGGAGCGCCGCCTCCGCTTCCTTCCTCTGGGTCAGGTCCTTTAGTATCACGGAAACGCCGTCACGCGAGGGATAGGCGAACACCCCGAAGGGGATGGGTCTCTCACCCAGGGTGAGCTCCAGCTCCGCGCTTTCCGGATGCGCCGAGGATCGCACTCCCTCCAGCAGGCGATCCATCGAGGGCCCCTGCAGGGGGAGGAGTTCATGGATGGGAGACCCCAGTGCTTCGGTGGCGGGGATTCCCGTCAGCTCTTCCAGCGGTGCGTTCCAGTAGGTGCAGCGGAAATCATTGTCCACCGCAAAGAAGAGATCCACAATGCTCTCCGCGAGCTGCTTGTACCGTTCCTCTCCCTCACGCAGAGCCTGTTGCCCCCGGTTCCGGAGAGTGATGTCCATGGCGGAGCCCACGTACCCATCGGGCTCTCCGTTCGCGGGTCGTGGCGTCCCCGCCAGCTGGACGTGACGATACTCCCCGTCAGATCTGAGCAGGCGGAATTCGGTTTTGAACGGCTGAGATGCGCGCGCCGCCGAGCGGTATGTCTCCAGCAGAGGGCCCACGTCCTTGGGGTGCACCCGCTCCCTCCACCCGCCCCCGAGCTCCTGGTGGGAAGACCGGCCGGCGAATTCCAGCCAGGGCGCGTTCACGTAGGTCAGCTCCGCGTCAGCGCTCCCCATCCATACCATAAAGGGGGCTCCGCCGGCAATCGCCGCGAACATCTTCTCCGCGTCCGAGCGGGCATCCCTGGTTCCCACATCCGTGCGGCGTTCTTCCCCGGTCGCTTGATCGGGGGACCCTTTCTCCGGTTTCTTTTCCATGGCTAGAGCGTCGTCTTGTAGCTCCGTTGCTCGGGATGGATCCCGAGTTGTTCCATTCTGTAGCGGAGCTTGGATCGAGTCAGACCCAGCACCTTTGCCGCCTGCACCTGGTTTCCTCCGACCAGCGTAAGGGTCTTCAGGATCAGGTCCTTTACCACATCGCTCATCGGGATCCCCTGCGCCGGGATCTCGAGCAGAAAGTTCCTCTCGTCGGGGCCCTGCGATACTGACCGGACCGGCCTCCCGTTCGCGTCCCGCAGAAAGGCGAAGTGCTCCGGCGTCAGCTCCGACACGTTGTTCAGGAGGACAACGCGCTCGATCGCGTTCCGAAGTTCCCGGACGTTTCCCTTCCAGGGAAGCTGCTTGAGCATCTCGAGGGCTACCGGCGAGAGCCGGGGGACCGGACGGTGCAGCCCCGCAGAAAACTCATTGAGAAACGCATGAACCAGGTCGGGGATATCGTCCGTTCGGTTCCTGAGAGGCGGGATCCTGATCGAGGCGACATTGAGCCTGTAGAACAGGTCCTCCCGGAACCGTCCGGCCTCGACCTCCCGTGCCAGCTCTCTGTTGGATGCCCCTATGACGCGAACATCCACGGTAATCTCCTTGGTCCCACCCAGACGGTAGAACCGCTTCTCTTCCAGAACCCTGAGGAGCTTGACCTGCATATCCAGCGCCAACTCCCGTACCTCATCCAGGAGTATGGTACCCCCCTCGGCCAGCTCAAATTTTCCTTGTTTCATCTTCTCCGTCGCGCCCGTAAAGGCCCCCTTCTCGTATCCGAAGAACTCGCTCTCGGCCAGCTCCTTGGGGATCGCGCCGCAGTTCAGTGTCACAAACGGCTTCTCCGCCCGGGCGCTCTTCTCGTGGATGAACCGTGCAACAAGCTCCTTCCCCGTGCCACTCTCCCCTTCGAGCAGGATGGTGGTGTCATCGCTTTCCGCCAGCTTCTCCGACGTCTCCAGAACCTGATGGAGGGCCAGACTCCGCCCCAGAATGCCGCTGCGCGAGCGCTGCTCTTCCAGTTCCTCCTGGAGAAGGCGGACGCGTGTGACCAGCCGCGCGTGCTCCAGATTCCTCTCGATGAGGACGCCCAGGTGGCTCAGGTCGAAGGGCTTCACCACGAATTCCGCCGCCCCCTCCTTCATCGCCTGAACGGCCAGAGAGACGTCCGAGTGCGCCGTCATGATGATCACGGGGAGGTTCCAGCCCTCGCTTCTCATACGCTGGAGAAGCTGGATCCCGTTGAGTTCTCCGAGGTAGATGTCCAGCAGGATGAGGTCCGGCTTGTGTTCGCCGAGATACCGGAAGAATTCCTCGCCCTTGTTGCACACCGCGATTTTGTATCCCTGGTCAGTGAGGACCTTTTTGAGGGTGTTGGACAGAATAACTTCGTCGTCCGCGACCAGTACCCTTCCTTTCACCATTTGCACACCTCCGATTCTACTTCGAGTGGATGGGAAAAACTATTCGTACAACTGTCCCGCCGCCCTCGGCGGGGTCGATAAATATCATTCCGTTGTGCTTGTCCATGATCTGTTTTGACAGCGCCAGTCCGAGCCCCGTCCCACCGTCCTTGGTGGTGTGAAACTGCTCGAAGAGATGCTTCCGCTCTTCGGGCGGGACACCCGCTCCGTGGTCCCTGACGGCAACGACGACACACGGTGTCCCTGCCATCGCCGTGAGTTCCAGATCGGGGAGCGCCTCGGTGGTGATCTCCACCGTCCCCCTGCCCGGCGAAGCGTCGATGGCGTTCTGGACGATGTTGATGATCACCTGTTGAACCTGCTTCTCGTCGGCAAGAACCAGGGGGAGATCATCTGCGAAATCGGTATCGAGTATCACTTTTTTCTGCTGCGCGGAGATACGGAGGAACCCCGCCACCGTGGGGACGAGGTCGTTCACGTTTGATGCTCTCAGATCGGAGGGACCCACACGTGCGAGTTTGAGCGTGTTCTCCATGACGGATTCGACGCGTGATGTGCCTTCCAGCGCATCCTGAATGAGTTCGCGAAGTTCCGGCTGAGTTTCCAGTTTCTGATGGAGGAACTGCAGGTTCAAGCTTATCGCGGAGAGAGGGTTCCGGATTTCGTGAGCGATACCCGCGGCAAGTCGGCCCATGAGGGACATCTTCTCCATCTGCATGAGTTGTTCCCTCATCCGCTTCTGTTCGGTGATGTCCTTGATATAGAGCAGCACCCTGTTGTCCTCCGGCCCTACCATCGGTCCGACACCGATTTCCACGTCGATGCCGCCGCCCCCCTTCTTCTTGATCGTTGCCTCACCGGAGAAGTAGACATCCGCCTCCAGCATTCGTCTCGTGAAATCACCCGGTTCCACGATCGGGAGACCCGGGAGCTCCAGGAGATCATCCCGCGAGTACTCCAGGAGGGAGATCCCCCTGGAGTTCAGATCCAGAACCTCGCCAGTATGGCGATCAACGATGACGATGGCTATGCTGGCCTGCTCGAAAAGGGATCTGTACCGGTCCTCCGAAGCCAGGAGTTCCCGGTTCTTCTTTTCCAGAGCATCGGTGTACATCTGCAGTTCATCCATCTTCTCTTCCAGCTTGCGGATGAGGATGGCGCGGTGTTGCTCCAGAAAAGCCCGCTCGTCCAGTGTCTCTCTTCCTGATGGGGCTCCTTCCGGGACGGCGGGACGACCGTAGCGATCGTGTGCGAGGTCGTTCACCGCCTGGACGAGGGTATCCAGACCGGCGTACTTCACCACATATCGATCCACCCCTATGCTGCTGGCAAACGCCTGGTCCGCCGCATCCACGTAGTTGCCCGTGTAGATGATGAAGGGGGTCGTGACATGCTCCGGCCTGGAGCGGACCTCCTTGCAGAGCAGAAAGCCATCCATCCTGGGCATCATTGCGTCGGCCACGATGAGATGAACCTCCTCTTTCTGAAGGATCTCCAGGGCATCCAGACCATCGTGTGCCCGAACTGTTCTGTACCGGTGCTCGGACAGGACCTCTTCCAGCAACTCCAGATTCTCTTCAACATCATCCACCAGGAGCACCGTGAGGGATGTGGTGTTACCCATGATTCTTCCTCTCTCGAAGGGTTCATTTTTTGACCCTTCTGACTCTATTTCCGACACTGGCCTGGTTTGCGTGATCATGGTTGTATTCACCTGTAGAAAAGCGTAACCAAGGTAAGAATATTGGCCAGGTGGTCGCAATACGCGCTTTTGCGTATTTCGGGCCTCATCAGCTGCGTAAATCGGTCAGGAGTGAGAACTCAGGAGGGAAAACCCGGTGAAAATGGAATGCGTTGAGCAAAAAACTGCGGAACAAAGATCATACACACGCCTCTGTCGCGTCTGTATCAGCGGGGGAGGATTACGATTCCGTTCTTGATGGCGTAGGTTACCAGCCCAGCGCTGTCATGGATATCAAGTTTCTTCATGATGTTGTTGCAGTGTGTATCCACCGTTCGTGAGCTGATGTGGAGCATGTCGCCCACTTCCTGGTGCGTGCGACCTTCGGCCACGAGCTGAAGCACCTCCCTCTCCCTGGATGTAAGCCGCCCGACCGGAGATTGCTCCGTCCCGGCCCCTCCCAGCCCTCCATCTGCCTTCTTCAGGTAGTCGTCGGCCAGAATCTTGGAGACAGAGGGACTGAAGTACGCGTGTCCGCCGTAGACGGAACGGACAGCAGCGAAGAGATCTTCCGAGGCGCTGTTCTTCAGAAGGTATCCGTTGGCCCCGCTCCGGATAACCTGCAGAACATACTCCTCGTTGTCGTAGGCGGAGAGGATCAACACCTTGATGTGGGGAGCCTTCTTCTTTATCCTGGTTGTGGCCTCGAGGCCGTTGAGCACGGGCATGCTGACATCCATGAGGACGACATCGGGTTCCAGCTCCAGGGCCATATCGACAGCCGCGCGGCCGTCAGCGGCTTCCCCCACAACACTAAAGGAGTCTCCAAAGGAGAGGAGCGAAACCAGGCCCCGGCGAACAATCGTATGATCGTCGGCCACCAGGACCGTTATCGGATTCCCGCTCATGGACAGGGTATCCTGGCGTGTATGCGGGTCCCCTTCCCCTCCTTGCTTTCCACCTCGAATTCCCCGTTCATCTCCACAATCCGTTCCCGCATGTTCAGAATCCCCAGTCCCTCCGCCCCCGGTCCGGCTTCCGGCCTTTTCCGGGGATCCATCCCACAACCGTCGTCCGAGACGTCCAGGGTAAGTTCTTTTTCGCCCCTGACCACCTCCACGACCACATTGGTCGCGCCCGAGTGTTTCGCGATATTCGTCAGGGATTCCTGCACCACCCTGAAGACGGTTGCCTCCACCTTCGCATCACAACGCCCCAGGTCCTCGGGGCACTCCAGACGAACGGGGATTTCTGTATGGCTGACAAAGCGGTCCACGTAGATCTCCAGCGCTCCCGCCAGCCCGGCATTGTCCAGCACGGTGGGACGGAGCTCGAACGCCATTGTGCGGATCTCTTCCAGCGTCTCATCCACAAGATGATAGATTGTCTCGATCTTCTCCTGCACCCCATAGCCAGGCGCACCCACCTCGCGATTCACGAGATCCAGGTTCAACCGGATCGCGGTCAACGCCTGGCCGATGCCATCGTGGAGTTCCCGTGAGATCCTCCCCCGCTCCTCTTCCTGCACGCTGGAGATGCGAGAGGAGAGGGCTTTGAGCTGCGCCGCGCTCTCCACTGTTGCCTGGTAGAGACGGGCGTTCTCCACCGCCAGCGCGGCGGTGTCTGAAAGACTGGAGAGAAAGCGAATCTCATCCTCTGAGTAGAGATGCTCGTGCCGGTATCCGCTGATGAAGATGCCAAAAAGGCTCTCCTTGTGGGCAAGAGGGATCGCGCAAAGGGCGTGGAGTCCCTCTTCGTTCAGGAAAGCCGGGACAGCGTCAGGCGCCTCGACGCCGGGATCCTTCTTATAGAACACTACCGGTTCCCGCCCGTTCAGAAGACTCGCCTCAAAGCCGCTAGGCTTCTCTTCTCCCCTGGGCTCTTCACGCCTGCTCCCGGAAATTGCCCTCCAGCTGAGACCACCACCGCTCTCCAGCATCGCAATCCCGGCAAACTGGCACTCCAGAATCCAGAGCGTGTTCTTTACAACGGCATTGAGAAGCTCCCGGGTATCCAGACTCGAGCCGACCTGCCTTCCCAGCTCGTAGAGCGCGATGGCTTCTCTGTTGCGCCGCTGGAGCTCCACTTCCCTTTCGTGGTGCCCACTCACATCCCTGAGAACCACCATCAGCCGGCCGGGACCTGCCTGGCCGATCAGAGATTCCACATGGAGGGGTGGATGTTCCGGGTTCAGCAGTCGGAAAGAGTCCCGTACCACTCCCCGGTCCAGCGCCTGTGAGAACCTCTCCTGCCAGCGTGACCTGTCGTCGGTGTGAATCTGGGAATGGATGGATGATTGGACGAGCCCGGCGGGATCCGCCGAGAGGAGCCTCTCTGTCGGGGGGCTTGCCTCCAGGATAACTCCGTCCCCGTCGACCAGAAGAACTGCCTGATCAAGAAGGCCGAGGAGCGAGCGGAGCCGCTCCTGATAATCTTCTACGCTCTCTGCAGCATGATGCTGGGAATTCATAGGCACCCGAAGAATGAACAGACAAGGACACTCCGGCTAATATAGCAGTTTGCGGTCGGATCTGCAACGCGCCGCCGAAGCATGATATGGAGAGGCCGCAGCGACTCCACGTCACTGCGACCTCAGAAACGATTGCCGAAAAGGGGCTACTCCTCGCAGGGAGGTGCCCCGTCCATCGAGGCTGCGCCGGCCAGCTTCTCCACCAGTCGCAGCGGCTGATGGATGAGGATCGGCAGACATTGAGGACAGATCATCATCCGACCGTCCCCGTAGCTGAGCTCGATGAGCGGAATATCCTGTGTGGAGCGGTCGCAATTGAGACACTGTCGTGTGGCATCCGGACTGTTCATTCCTTCTCCGCTAATCTGTGTCTTATCTCTTCCGCCTCGGCACGTATTTCCGCCAGGTCCCGCTGCATCTCACTCCATCCGTACCAGAGCGCGTAGTCCGGGTTCGCGTGGAATGCCCCCTGGAAGGCCCTCATCCTGTGCTTCAAGAACATGACAAAGAGCTTCTGCTCCACAACGGTGGGAGCATCGTGGAACGTGAGCAGGTCAGGAAACGGGTATGCGTAGTTGTCCGGCTTCTTCAACAGATCGTCTTTGTACAAACCTGCGACGATTCTTATCCCCTCCGCCATCAGGCGATCGGCCTGCCTGATCATCTGGTCCCCCTTCTCCAGCTCCCCTCCGGCGAAGTTCTCCGAATGGCAGGTGCCACAGGTCTTGAGCATACGGTCTCTCTCCTTCTGCCAGTCCTCCTGTGTCAGGCGTGCCAGGTTGGCTGCCTTCACCACGTCCAGGCGCGCTGTCGGTTTTCCCTCCGGGTCGAGCACTCCGAGTGCCTGGAGAATGGTTGCCCTGTCGTCGGCCCACTGCTTGTCCTCCGGCATCGGGAGACGCACGGCAAGGAAGCCCCACGCGGTCCCGACATCGTGATCGCCGTCGGGCATGTGACAGGTCTGACAGGTTGGGGCCGAAGCTGATTCCGGCAGTATTCCGTTCTGCTTCAGCAGGTAACGGACCCCGTGCTTGGAGCTGGAGTACATCTCCCACTGGGGATGGTCAAACCCCATGTGACAGGTCTGGCAGGCCTGCGGCTGACTCGCCTCCTTGACGGAGAACGTGTGCCTGGTGTGACAGGCATCGCAGGAGGCAAGGCCGAAGCCTGAGCCGGACTTCTTCAGCTCCTTGATCTCCTCTTCTGTCTTGAGACCGATCTTGTGACACCCGCCGCAGCCTTTCATCCCCTCCATCAGTTCCATCGGCTGCCAGTGGGCTGTCGGCATCGCCTTCATCGCCGCCCACGCGACGGCGTGCTTGCCCCTCTTGAACTGTGCGACCCGTTCCTCATGGCACATGGCGCAGGTCTCGGGAGTCGGGATATCCACCTTCTCCACGTTCTTCGCATTTGTGTGCTCTTCACCATGGCAGGTTGCACAGTCCACCTCATTCTGGCTGTGCTTGCTCAGCTGCCAGTCGCCGACAATACCCGGCGTGATGACCTTGTGGCAGGTAACACAATTCTGCGCGTACAGGGGACCGGTGATACACCAGCCGATAACTAGCGCGAGGGTGAACAGCTTCACGAGTCGCATCGGAACCTCCCGGAGTTGTTTCTCTGAATCATTTTCTCTGGATGGTGCAGCAACAGTCGCCCGATCACATCAATCCGATCGCCCGGCGAGCACGACGAGATCCCGTGAAGTACTGCTTGAATAGGGTTGTAGCGCCATGTCGCCAAACACCCGGACATTCACAAAACCGGCTTCTCCCAGCAACTCCTTGATTTCGTCGTGGAGAAAGGGGGTAAGGCTTACCGAGTTGAGTGAATGAGTGACCTCCAACCCACTCCTGGAGAGCCTGAGGAGGTGAAAGCGAATCCGCTCTGCACCATATTCGTAGAAGCGGACGTAGAAGACACCGTCCTGCTCTCTGATACTCTGAATGACATTTGCCTCCGATAGGATCCTCTCATAGTTCAGGATCTGGAGGCAGAGAGAACCTCCGGGCCGGAGCCTCCGGTGAAAACCCCGGAGTATCACTCCCAGATCGTCGCGGTCGGCCGCGTGCGCAAGCGTGTTCCCCATGCAGAAAACGGCATCCACACCCTTGGTCGCGGCACCGCCCGGATCGCGAAGGTCCAGCACCTCGGCCGCAATGGCAAGACCCATGTCATTGGCGTGCGCGCGGAGACGCTGAACCATGAGGGGCGAGATGTCCACGGCGCTCACCCGAACTCCCAGTTGAGCCAGGAGAAGGGCATGAAAACCGGTGCCACACCCTGCATCCAGGGCGGAGCCAATGCCCAGGCGCTGAACGATCGTTCGAAAGGCGTCCCTCTCCCGCTCAAAGCGCCCCTCGAATCGGGTCATTGCATCATACTCTCCCGCCAGACCGTCATAGAAGGAGAGCGCCTCAT
>JBATTW010000369.1:0-4011 GCA_049670805.1 Bacteroidota bacterium | reverse complement strand
GGGACCGTATGTTGATCTCATGCTTGATGCAGGCAACCTGAAAGAGAGCAAGCCATCGACGGTTGTCGACGCAACGACAGATGTGCCGAGCCTCCTCCGCGAAGGGGCGATCCCGGCGGCAACCCTCCGGAGTGTCCTACCAAATCTCGTCTAGAAGGAATATGCGCCGACTCAGGTCATTTGCAGGACTCCTTCTCCTCGTCTCCTGGCTTCACCAGGATGTGGTCTCCCAGACCAACATTGCACAGGAGCAGGCGTATCGTGACCTGTTTCATGACGGTGTAGCGATGAACGTGTCGGCTCATCCGGACGACGAGGACGGAGCGACGCTTGCGTACTACCGAATGAAGCTCGGCGTGCGGACCGCTTCCGTGCTCTTCACTCGAGGGGAGGGTGGACAGAACGAGACAGGACCCGAGCTCTATGAGGAGCTTGGTGCGCTGCGTTCCGCGGAGACCGAGAAAGCGGGAGATATTCTTGGTGCAAAGGTTCGCTTCCTGAACTTCAGGGATTTCGGTTACTCGAAAACTGGCACCGAGGCGTTCCGCAAATGGGGAGGTTTGACAGAAGTTCTCCGGCGGCTTGTGTATGCCATTCGGATGGAAAAACCGGACGTCATATTCACCAACCATAACACCGTTGACGGGCACGGCCACCATCAAGCTGTTGCCAATGCCCTTATCGCTGCCTTTGATGGAGCGGGCGACGCGACGGTCTTTCCTGAGCAAGTCGCATTGGTGGGGGTCTGGCAACCCCGAAAGCTCTTCTTCCGGGTGCGTGGGAGCGAGGAACCCCTGGCCGATGTTTCGCACGACGTCTCGACCGTTGATAAGCACCTGGGCGAAGCTTACGTAGATATCGCACAGCGGGCGCTCCAGATGCATAGAACACAGGGGATGTCGCGGATCAGGCTTCGGGATTACGTGGGGGACCGAACCCTGTACCGCCTGGTCAGAGCAAACAGCCTCTACCGGAATGACAGCACAAGCTTCTTTGGTGGAATTGAATTCTGGGGCAGCGACGAGCTCTATCTCCTCCAGCCCCTTCGCAGGCATATTATGTTGCTGCACAGGGGAATGCCTCGGGATTCCATCCTCCTCGTAGCTTCCCGGATCTTCCGTCACATCGACTCTCTCAAGGGGAACGCTCAGCTGGCTCCATTGGCGTGGAGGGTCCTCTCTCAGTGGGAGAAAGCTGTCGCCCGGATTGTTGAGCTCTCATGCGGCATCTCAAAGACATTCCGGCTCGCCGATTCCATCCTCGTGGCAGGCCAGGAGGTGGACGTTTCCGTGCTGTATCGTTCATCTGAGTGTGACCTCGTCGATATGTCCATGACGCTTGATGTGCCACCGGGCTGGTCCATCGTGCAGGGTGGGGACCCAGAAACCGGCGGGGGAGGGATGTCAACGACGCTGGTGGTCGGCAACGATGCTCAACAAACCCTCCCCGCGCCGGCCTCACTGTACAGGCCGCACGAATGGGGTGGGGAGCTCGAGGCACGGGTGGCGTACAGCGTCGGGGGGTATCGACTGTTATCCAGAGTCTCTGCCGAATTTGACGTCATCGCCCCTCATGTCTTCAGACTCACGCCAAAGCGTACCTGGGTAGCTCCGGCTCAGGCGGGAGGCGGTATCGAGATTGCATATTCGCTTTCGAACCACATGCCTCGTCCGACTGAAGGAATGATCCGGGTCTCCCTCCCCCCGGGCTGGAGAGGTAAGGGTGAACGGTTCGCCATCCAGAACGAGGACCAGGCGACGTCGGGGACGATAAAAGTGTATCCACCGGTCGACGTGTCCACCGGGAGCTATCTTGTTGAGTTCTCGACGGAGTATGCGTCAGAACGGGTGAGCGTCAGCGTCTTTGAAGTTGCGGTTGCACCGGGTCTCAGCATCGGAATCGTCAAGAGCTACGATACTACCCTCGAGACGGCGGTCAGCCAGCTGGATTGTGAGTTTGCTCTCCTGACTGACAGCGAGATTGCCGGAGGTGATCTTTCTCGCTTCACAACGATCCTCGTAGATATTCGTGCCTACCTGGTACGGGATACACTGCGGAAGCACGCCGGTCGCCTCCTGGAGTATGTGCGGGAAGGGGGGAATCTCGTCGTGATGTACCAGCGGACACACGAGTGGAGGCCGGAGTACGCCCCGTATCCGTTTCAGATTTCCAGAAAAAGGATCAGCAATGAAGAGGCTGTTGTAGAAGTTCTCCACCCGGATCACACGCTCATGACCGTCCCGAACCTGATAGGCCCGGAAGACTGGGATGGCTGGAAACAGGAGCGGGGACTCTACTTTCCGGTTGAAGTGTCCAGCGAGTATACACTATTGCTCTCCAGCCGTGATCCCGACGAGCCCGAACTCAGGACCGGGTATCTGGTCGGAAAATGGGGAAGCGGGAGCTACATCTACAGCTCGTATGTCTGGTACCGGCAGCTGCGAGAAAACCATAATGGAGCTTTTCGATGTTTTGCCAACATGCTGTCATATCCCGTCTCGCGAGACTGATCGTCCACGCGGTTCGGTTCGTTGTTCTGGGCGTCGTTGTATGGGGGTGTTCGTCTGACAACCGGATACCCATTGTGGTCTACTCCCCGCACGGGAAGGAGATGCTCGTCGAATTCGAGAAACTCTACGAAAAGAGTCATCCCGGGCACGATGTTCGTTGGATGGATATGGGGTCTCAGGATGTCCTCGATCGGCTTCGCACAGAAAGGACAAACCCGCAGGCGGATGTCTGGTGGGGAGCACCGATGACGACGTTTGACAGGGCGGCACAGGAAGGGCTTCTGGCCCAGTATCATCCATCCTGGAAAGAGAAGGTGCGGGCAGAGTTCAGGCACAACGGAGGATACTGGTACGGGACGTTCATCACGCCGGAGGTCATTCTCTACAACACCCGGCTCGTGGCCGAATCTGAAGTACCCCGTGACTGGGACGATTTGCTGGATCCGGCATGGAAAGGAAAGATTATTGTCCGATACCCGGTGGCTTCAGGAACGATGCGCATCATATTCGGAGCCATGATCCTGAGGGAGGTGGCCCGCGGGGGGACTGTCAGTGATGGCTTTGCCTGGCTGCAGCGTCTGGACGCTAACACAAAGACATATGCGGCAAACCCTACACAGCTGTATCTCAAGATTGCGCGCGAGGAGGGATCGATTTCCCTCTGGAATCTGCCGGATGCGGTGATACAACGTGAACTCAACGGCTATCCTTTTGGCTACGTGATTCCGCGGAGCGGGACTCCGTTGATTACGGACGGAATTGCCATCGTCAATGGGGCACGGCATCCGTCTGCGGCCAGGCAGTTTTACGAGTTTGTGACATCTGCCGAGAGCCTGATCCTGCAGGCGGAGAAATTCTACAGGATACCCGCTCGTCTGGACATAGAGAAAGACCGTCTTCCTGCCTGGATGAGGGACATTCAAATCTCGCCCCTTCCAATCGACTGGGATACTCTTGCGGCCAACGAGCAACGTTGGATGCAGGAGTGGGACGATCGCGTGAAGGGGACCGGTAGTGCACTCACCGTGGATCGTTGATGAAGACCAGCCTGTCTCTGGACTCTCTTACCAAACGCTACGACAGGAATGCTGCCGTTGAGGATGTTTCCCTTGAGATTCGGCCCGGAGAGTTCTTCTCGATCCTTGGCCCGAGCGGGTGCGGGAAGACAACTCTGCTCCGACTCATTGCCGGTTTTGAATCTCCTTCGAAGGGGGAGATCTCCCTGAACGGAAAGGTGATCACATCCGTGCCCCCCCAGGATCGGTCGGTGGGAATGGTATTTCAGAATTACGCTCTGTTTCCCCACATGACTGTTGAGAAGAACGTCGCTTTTGGTCTGGAAACCCGGCGAGTTGCCCGCCCGCAGATCCGGGAGCGCGTGCGGCGGATGCTGGCCGCGGTCCACCTTGGCGAGAAGGCCGGCTCACCGGTTTCCTCTCTGAGCGGAGGGGAGCAACAACGTGTTGCAGTGGCACGCGCACTGGTTGTGGAGCCGTCGGTC
>JBATTW010000368.1:0-3001 GCA_049670805.1 Bacteroidota bacterium | reverse complement strand
GGTGCCTGATGAGAGCATAGTCCATCACGCAAAACGAAACCATTTTTCCAACTGGCTGAAGGCTCGAACAGAATTCCCTCTCGCCGACAGGCTTCGTCCCAGGAAGGTAACAGACTTCCCGTCGGTGAGTGAACTCCGCAGCGACTTGATCCGCTCGCTCCGCGAATACCAGGACATGCGTCAACGAGGGACGATCACGGAATTCACGAGGGAGTCCTTTGATCCCAACAACAGTTTTGCCCGCATCGGTGGCGGTTCTCTGGGCGGTAAGGCAAGGGGTCTGGGCTTCATCAACACTCTCATCAACAGCTACAACATCCATGACCGCTTCCCCGGCATCGAGATCGCCGTTCCCTCGGCTGTCGTCATCGCCACGGATGTCTTTGACAGGTTTCTGGAAGAGAACCGTCTCGAGAGGTTCGCGCAGACAGTGACCAATGATGAGAAACTGATGCGCCGCTTCCTCAAGGCGCCGCACTTCCCGGAAGATGTCATCGTCAAGCTCTCGGAACTCCTGGATCTCATCAGGGAGCCGCTGGCGGTCCGCTCGTCCAGCCTCCTCGAGGATTCGCAGTACCAACCCTTTGCCGGCGTGTACCAGACGTACATGATTCCCAACAGCCATCCGGACGACGCGGTCCGTCTGGAGGAGCTCCTTCAGAGCATCAGGCTCGTCTACGCTTCGGCGTTTGCCACGAAGGCGAAAGACTACATGCATGCGACCGACTACCGCCTTGAAGAAGAGAAGATGGCAGTGATCATCCAGCGAATGGTCGGCGCGGAAAGACACGGCAGGTTCTATCCCGATTTCGCCGGCGTGGCAAAATCCTACAACTTCTATCCGGTCCCGCCTCAGAAGCCGACCGATGGGATAGTCCTGGTTGCACTTGGCCTTGGCAAGACTGTTGTTGAAGGTGGAAACACCGTCCGATTCTGCCCGAAGTACCCGCGACACCTCTTGCAGTTCTTCTCCACCAAGGAAACCATCCGAAACGCGCAACAGCACTTCTATGCACTCAACCTCTCAGAGAGCCGGGAAAAGCAGAATGGTCACAGGCCGGATATCTTCCTTCAGCAGTTCGATCTGACAAAGGCGGAAGAAGACGAGACGCTCTTCCATGTCGGGTCGACATACTCTCCGGAGAACGACAGTGTGTACGATGGCATTTCGAGGAACGGGAAGAGGGTCGTGACCTTCGCGCCAATCCTCAAGCACAAGATCTTCCCTCTCCCTGAAATCCTGGATCTCGTCCTGGAAATGGGTGCCTGGGGAATGGGCACGCCGGTGGAGATAGAGTTTGCGGTGAACATGGGCGTGTCACATGACGCTGCAAAGGAATTCGCCTTTCTGCAGATCCGCCCGCTCGTTCTGAGCCGTGAGCTCGAAGAGCTGAACGTCGAGGACGTGGAACAATCGGGTCTGATCTGTTCGAGCACTCAGGTCCTGGGAAACGGCGCGTACAACGGGATACACGATATTGTTGTGGTCGATATAGACACGTACGACCGCTCCAAGAGCCGGGCCGTCGCACAGGAGGTAAGCACGCTCAACTCCAAGCTCCTCGCAGCGGGTAGACCCTACATCCTCATCGGGGTCGGGCGCTGGGGGAGTCTGGATCATTGGCTGGGGATCCCTGTTACATGGGATCAGATCTCTGGTGCGTGCACTATCGTGGAGTCAGGGTTCAAAGATTTCAATGTGACACCTTCCCAGGGATCACATTTCTTCCAGAACATCACGTCCTTTCGGATCGGTTACTTTACCGTAAACCCCTTTTCCAAACTCGGTCATATCGACTGGAACTGGCTTCTTGAACAGGAGAGCGTCGAGGAATTGCAGTTCACGCGGCATCTTTTCTTTGAAAAACCGATGAGTGTCCGTATCAACGGACGACTGAACAAGGGCATTATCCTCAAACCCGGTCGGTAGTCTCACCCCTTCCTCTGTAGGGTTTCCCCTACAACACTTTCAGTCATATCTGACTATCACATTCAAAAAGTTACTGCTACAATTCGGGCCGTGGAATCGGTTTCCCCCGCCCATACTTCAGAGCATCTTGAACAGAACCGTCCAGGAGGACACCATGTTTGACTACGTGAAAGATCTTATGGCCGAAGTCAAGGCCAAGAACCCGGCCGAGCCTGAATTCCATCAGGCAGTCCAGGAAGTGGCAGAATCCTTGGCTCTGGTCTTCGAACGACATCCGGAATACCCTGCTGCGAGAATCCTCGAGCGTATCATCGAGCCCGAGCGGGTGATTATGTTCCGTGTCCCATGGGTTGATGAGCAGGGAGACATCCACGTCAACCGGGGATACCGTATCGAGATGAACAGCGCCATCGGACCCTACAAGGGAGGGCTCAGATTCCACCCTTCGGTCAACCTCGGCATCCTGAAATTCCTCGCCTTCGAGCAGGTTTTCAAGAACAGCCTGACGACACTTCCCATGGGCGGCGGGAAAGGTGGCTCTGATTTCGACCCGAAGGGGAAGGGTGATCTGAAGATCATGCGCTTCTGCCAGGCCTTTATGGCCGAACTGTTCAGGCACATCGGCCCCAATACGGACGTACCCGCCGGTGACATCGGTGTGGGGGGGCGGGAAATTGGATACCTCTTTGGCATGTACAGAAAAATACGCAACGAATTCACCGGTGTCCTCACCGGAAAAGGCCTCAACTGGGGCGGTTCCCTTATCCGACCAGAGGCGACAGGATACGGTGCTGTCTACTTTGCCGCTGAAATGCTGGAAACACGTGGGAAAACACTCGAGGGGCTGAACTGTCTGGTGTCCGGTAGTGGAAACGTAGCTCAGTTCACTGTCGAAAAGATCCTCCAGCTCGGCGGTAAGATCCTGACACTTTCAGATTCGAACGGGTACGTATACGATGAAGAAGGCATTGACAGGGAGAAGCTTTCATACGTCATCGAGCTGAAGAATGTCCGCCGTGGTCGCATCCAGGAATACGTGAGCAAGTACAAGAATGCCGTTTACACTCCGGT
>JBATTW010000367.1:0-5687 GCA_049670805.1 Bacteroidota bacterium | reverse complement strand
GGACCGCTCGTTCGATGGGGATAGTGTAGCAAAACACTGAAAGGAGGTGACAAATATGAAATCAAAAGCTGAACACATCCTTCGAAAAATTCGGCAAAGAGATCACACTCGATCGAAATCGCCGGTGATAGCGGATTGGGAAGATGACACAAGCCCAGGAGAGGACACACAAAACAAATTCTTGCGTGAATTGAATGACTTTCAATCCTCTGAGAGCAAAGCACTCAAACGGACTGTGGAATAGAGAACGTGCTGCCGCAGGCAGCAAGAGGTACATTTTTTTTGAAAGGAAGTGGCACGTATGACGTCCGAAAAAGCAGAACGGATCCTCAAGATGCTCAAAGCAAGAAAGCAGAATCTATCGTGGTACTGGGACTGAAGGGGGTAAAGATTGAAGGGCAGGCACCTGATGCCGCCCCTTTTGTGCTGCGCTCAGCTAAGGTAAATCAGGTACACTCCTCCTAGAAATACTAAGAAGCCGCACAATCGCCTCAGAACCCTCACTGTACGAGATTCCGCCTGCCAGTTAAGGTACTGCTGCACCCAGCTGGCCAGGGTTCCCGCGAGGACAATCACCGCAACATGGCCTATCGCAAAAGCCAGAAGCAGCATGAATGCGAGAAACGGTTCCCTCCCAGCAGTCTGGAAAACGACACCTAAAACCGGAGCCATGAAAGCAAATGTGCAGGGTCCGATTCCGAATCCGAACACTAATCCCAGTACGAACGCCCCGATCGCCCCGACTTTCTGAAATCGACCAAGAGCAAACCCGCCCCACCGCAAGGGGACAATGTCCATCAGATACAGCCCGATAAAGATCAGGAGAATACCAACAATCCAATTGCCGACGGAGCCCATGTCGCCCATTAGGCGCCCCAGAGCCGCAGTCACCAACCCTACAACAATGATGGTAATCAAGATCCCCAGCGCGAATGACACTGATAGGGTAAATGCTCTCCTAGGATGAACTATCGAGTCTTGTTGGTTCATGTAGCCAATGATGAGCGGAATGCTGGACAAATGACAGGGACTGAGGAGTATGCTGAGAATTCCCCATGAGGCAGCAGCTATGACGGCCAGGTGAATCTGACCGGTCAAAGCTTCAGTCAAGGAAGTAAACAGATCGGTGATCATTCTCAGTCGCCTTCTACAATCCTCAGTCCTTGCGACTGAAGAAAGGAGTCGATCTCTGCCTCGGGGAAGAATCCTTCATGCCGAAGAACCTCCTTCCCCTGCCCATCCAGAAACACCTGGGTAGGGATGAGACGGATGTTGTAGGCCTCAGCACGCTTTCTCTGATCCGGCACTCCTATGTCATAGAATATCACATGGATCTGTTCCCCGTATTTCTTCTCGATTGACGCCATCACCGGTTGCATCATCCTGCAGGGAATACACTTGACTGAACCCAATTCCACAAAGGTGATTTTCGGCTTCACTGCATTTGTGGAACCTCGCGCCTGCTGGGCGCTGGCATCAGGTCTTTCCGAGCATCCCCCAACGAACAACCACACGGTGATCGACAGCAATAATGTCAGGCTGCATTTCATAATGTGTTACTCTACTAGCCATTGAAGAATTTGTTCATCTTTGGGAATCTTGCCAGAACTCTTTACGATATCATTGACGACAAGGCCTGGGGTCATCATAATACCGTAGGCCATGATTTGATCCAGTTCCGATACTTTTTCAATTACACAATCCACATTGTGCTTTTCCGCAACCTCTCTCACTTTTTGTTCCAGCAAACGACACCGGGAGCATCCTGTACCGAGTATTTTGACAACCATTTCGACGTTTGCCATTTTGTGCCGTTCCTTGTTTGATCTCCTACCCAGCCGTCAGAACATGATTGCCTCCGGTGTTGCTCCACAGTACTCGTAGGTGCATCAGAACAACGACCCATAGAGAAACCCGCTCACCGTTGCCATAATTACCACGAGACTAACGTAGACGACGGTCATCTGTGTTCCGATCACTCCTCGTATGACAAGCATATTGGGAAGTGACAGCGCCGGTCCGGCAAGCAACAAGGAAAGCGCAGGACCCTTCCCCATTCCGCTGTTGATGAGCCCCTGGAGTATGGGTACTTCGGTAAGTGTGGCGAAGTACATGAACGCCCCTACGATGGATGCAAAGAAGTTGGCGAAGAGCGAGTTGCCACCGACCATGCTGGCGACCCATTCACCTGGGATCAAACCTTGACCCCCCTCAGGCGAGCCGAGGAGGAAACCGGCTACCAGGACACCAGCCCCGAGGAGCGGGAGTATCTGCTTGGCAAAATCCCAGCTTGCCTGCATCCATTCGGCCGGTTCACCCGGGCTCGTTGACAGGAGAAGACTGAGCGAGAGAATGCCCAGAGTGAAAGGAACCAACGGGAGAGCGGGAACGAGAATGGAACCAACAATCACCGGGACAGCCGCAATTCCCACTCTCCATGCAGGTATCTTGAGGGACCATATCAGGGATGCGCACAACAGCAGAGAGAAAAATGCAACGAGCCACCACTTGATCGCATGCACGATGAAGAAGAGCCCCTCTTCTGCAGCAGGAGTACCCCAGGTCGCGAGAACGAGGATCGCGACGAGAACGGCGAAGTGGAGTGCCGTTTGCCAGACCGGGCGGACTTCTTCCGGCTCGGGAACAGCAAGTTGTGCTGCTGCTTTCTCGGACTCTTCTTTCCGGAAGATGAAGTGCATCAGTAAACCGATAACCACGCTAAATGCCACCGCTCCCACTACGCGAGCAATACCGAGCTCTACACCGAGAATCCTGGCTGTGAGGATGATCGCAAGAATGTTGATCGCCGGTCCGGAGTAGAGGAACGCAACAGCCGGGCCGAGACCGGCGCCCCGCCTCCAGATGCCCGAAAAGAGGGGAAGCACCGTGCATGAGCAAACTGCCAGAATTGCGCCCGAGAGTGAGGCAACCAAATAGGATAACCACTTGGGTGCCGCGGCTCCGAAGTACTTGATGACGGACGCCTGGCTCACAAAAACCGCTATCACTCCGGCTATGAAGAAGGCTGGGACAAGGCAGAGCAATACGTGTTCCTGCGCATACCACTTCAAGAGGGCAAATGCGGCGAGGAGTGACTCGTTGAAGCTCTCACTCCCTACAGGCATGAAATAGATGAAAAGGAAGATCCCCAGGATCCACAGAAAGGCTTTGTACTCAGCTCGCCAATTCACAAAAAACTCCATATAGCTACATGGCCATTCGTCGATATATCCAGGCAAAAAAAATCAGGCCTTGCAGATAAGCTCGCGGTCAACGGTTTTCACCCTTTTCGCGTCCCGGCGAATCGTCTCGTCATCGGGCAGCCATCCGGAAACCATATCGAGGAGTTCCTTCATCCGTTCGCTCCCTGAAGAGCTATTCAGAGAATAGTTGACCCATTTCCCATGCTTCTCATCTAGAATCAGGTCAGCATCCCGAAGAATCGATAGGTGCTTGGAAACAGTAGATTGGGCCAACTCGAGGACTTCTGTGATTTCGCAGACGCACAACGGACGAATACTCAGCATCTTTACGATGCGAAGCCGCTGACTGTCCGAGAGAGCCTTCAGTATTTTCAGAAGGTCACGCATTAGAGAGATGTTATCATATCGCCATCTGTCGATATGTACGAGAATCTCCCGACGGAGTCAAACAGAAAAAGCCCGGAAGCGGTAAACCACTGATTGAGGATCAGATGGTCTGGTGAGGAGGCCATGAATTGGGCAGGATTCGAGAGTCTCTCGTTGTCAACCTGCGTAGATCCAGGGTCACCTGTCTACGCCTGACACGTGATCGAGATCAAACAACCTCTCCCGAAACACCACATACTTCTTCAACTCATCCAGATCGAACACAATATGCGGATGAGCCAGATCCCGGGGGATCTTGCTCCTCGTGGTCCGAATTACGTCTCCCATCCCTGGATCGTCATTCCGCCACCGGCTGTAGAATTCATCGTCGTCCAGGAATTGCTTGGGGAAGTATTCTACGGCAAAGCCGCGTTCCATGTCGTGGTATAAGAATTGATGTCAGGACGGGTGTGGTTTTACCACATTTCTTGCGGGTGAAGACGTTGAGAGTCCCATCGAAGAGTTGTTCTCTCAATTCTGGGTTTAGGGAGACATTGACAGAGTCCCAGACCATAACCTCTTGATGGTGGCTGCAGGAGGGACATTCGAGCTCGGCGGATGTACGGTGTGACATTGGGAGCTCCCGGATTTCTTTGAGGTTCGGGGTAACATCAATCTATGCAACCGATGGGGAAATGCAAATTGTGGCTCCGCCCGAATAGATCGAAAGTCCTCTGCTCAGAGAGTTGCAGGATTTTCAAAATATGGAGAATAGAGCACTGAAAAGAGATGTGGGTTAGGCAGCGAATCTGAACCCATTATGAGCATATCTTGAGGACTCTCTAGGGACTGAGAATTCATCTAAGCAGGCCAAAGGGACAAACCCAGGTTATGGGTCCTTAGGGGAAGCTTTGTACTCTGTGTCATAACCATCTGGGAGTAGGATTAGGACTTGGCAGAGGACAACTCTACCAGAGAAAAGAAGTAGAGGATGGGATGTTCAAGAAAATGGTTTGGGGGAAGGTTGCAGGATGATTCAAGTAGATAGCTCTTCCCTCATGATTTCAAATGCATTACTATCGGGGTTTCTCCTCATTAGGTCAGCCAATTCAACCAAGTCATCAATGAATAGTTCACCACGTGCTTCAGTACCTTCTAGTAACAAATGGTAACTGGCCCAAATTCAGCTATGCATAGCTCATCATGGAGATATTCTGGTTCCAGTTTTCCAGCAGGAAATGTGAATTTGATATGGGTAGTCTCCATAGTACCTCCAGACACAAGTATTCAAGTCTTACGAACTACTTTGAGATTTGTTGTCGAAGAAGATCGATTGCCTGCCTCAACGCTTCATTGGCTGTGTTACGGTCCGTCCAAGGCAGGTCGTAGTCTACCCAAATGCGGCAGTCCTCGGGGTTACGGTCGTACTTGCCCTCTGTCTTTGGATACGTTGGCTGGACGGTCAGCTGCTCGTCCCTGTATGCGCGTGTGCAGTACTTTCCGGTTTTTTCGTTCTTCATGGCGTCGATTCGAATTGTTTCTGATTCCCCTTTTATGTTTACAACGACCTCTATCGTCTTTTCGACGATGTAGAACTCATCACAAAAGCTGTGAGCAGACTTGTCGTACATGGCTGGACTCCTTACAGAGAGATTACAAGTAGGTAATAGGCAGAGAGAACAGGGAGGATTAGCCGGTCAGAAGAGAGGGGTTACAACTAGGTTACAAATCCTCCTTGCTGTTGGTGAGTGCCTGGGTGCTGGAATGGTCAGACGAGACTGTGAAAAGATACCATATTCCCCGGACTTTTCAAACAGAACATTCGCCTTTGCGCTTCCCCCTCTCCCCTGAGTAATGTACGGGCTGGGCGGATCAGGCTGGCGGACATGGCGGCTTCCCACTCTCCAACTCCCTCACCAACTCCTCCAACGGCCCCACCCACACATTGTAGCCCGTCAGAGTTATCCGGACAGTTGAGGGGTCGAGATTAAGAGACGGTTTTGGGATATTTGAGGGTGTGAGCAGTGAAAGGAGTTCTGAGATGAGTTCTGCGAACCAAAGCCCAGAGTCAGTTGTCAGGGAGATCAAGCGGAAGACCCGGAAGCGGTACAGTGCCGA
>JBATTW010000366.1:0-4819 GCA_049670805.1 Bacteroidota bacterium | reverse complement strand
GGGAACAGCTCGTCAAGGCATTCATGTAAGGTGTGGAATCGCATACTTTCAACGCGACGGGAGGAATACACGATGCCCGCAAAGATCACGGCAAATGACAATGGTTCTCTCCGTATTGAGGGCGAATTCGAGATCTTCGACCGATCTGGAGGGAAATACGACCTGGCTGGCAGGACGGTGATCTCCCTCTGCCGGTGCGGAGCCAGCGAGAAGAAGCCGTTCTGCGATGGATCGCACAGGGCGATGGGATTCACCTCGGTCTGCAAAGCGTACGCGCTGGAGCCGAAGAAATAGTTGTTTTTCTCAAAGAAAAACATGAGCTTTTGTCCCTGAAGGCATGTGCTCCACGCTTCGTGCCCGGTCTCATAGCTTCACCTTTATCACTACTGAGGAGGCACCATGGGTTTACTCGACAGAGTAAAGGGTATCCTTTTGTCGCCGAAAACGGAATGGGAAGTGATTGCCGGTGAGCAGCCAAATCCCGGCCAGATCATCGTGGGCTATGTCCTGCCGCTTGCGTTGATCCCTGCGGTTGCTACCGTCATCGGTATGGGGGTAATCGGGATGGGACCGTTTGGCTCCGTCTCCTACGGGATTGCTATGGGGGTCGTTTCGTTTGTCACCTCTCTCATTGGTGTGTATCTAACGGCGCTCGTTGTGGACCTTCTGGCCCCGACTTTTGGCTCAGAAAAGGATTTCGGCAGATCCTTGCAGCTCGTGGCCTATTCGTGGACACCTGCCTGGGTCGCGGGCATTCTTTCGATCGTCCCGGCTCTGGCATGGCTTGCCATGATCGCCGGGCTCTATGGTATCTACCTGATGTACCTGGGTCTCCCGCCCATCAAGAAGACTCCCCAGGACAAGCAGGTGGTCTACCTTATAGTGTCTTTCGTCGTCCTGATGGTCGTCTATTTTATCATCGCGGCCATCCTGACCGGGATCGTGGCGGCTATTCTCGGCATGGGGATTATGACGTTGCAGGGTTGAAAGTTGTTTGATTATCTGCGAGCAGTTTTCGGGGGCCACCGGACCGGTGGCCCTTTTTTGTCCTCCACACTTGTGAACGGAAGGCACATAGAGTGACCCTGACGAGACGGCCTGCTCAACCGCTGATGGCCCTGAAGCCGGAACGGGAACTCGCCTGAATGATCCAACTCCGCAACGTGTCGAAGTCGTACGACGCGGGTTGCACTTTTGCCGTGAAGGAAGCTGACCTGGAAGTACGTCCCGCCGAGTTCCTCGTCATCGTGGGTGAATCTGGCTGTGGAAAGACAACGACGCTGAAGATGATCAACCGGCTTGTCGAGCCGACAAGCGGGTCGATCGTTGTCGACGGAAAGAGCGTCAGTGAGAGTGATCCCGTGGATCTCAGACGAAGGATCGGCTACGTCCTGCAGGAAGTCGGGCTCTTTCCTCACATGACCGTGGGGGAAAACGTTGCCGTCGTTCCACAGCTGCTGGGGTGGGATCGTGGCGAAACCCATCGGCGTGTCGACGAACTCTTTGCCCTTGTGGGACTGGATGCGGGGAGTTTTCGGCTCAGGTATCCGACCGAGCTTTCGGGAGGACAGAGGCAGCGGGTCGGGTTTGCCCGGGCGCTTGCCGCCGGGCCACGGATCATGCTGATGGACGAACCCTTCGGGGCCCTGGATCCGATCACGCGTACGGGATTGCAGTCTGAGTTCCGGCGGATGCAACAGAAGCTCGAACTCACCGTCGTGATGGTCACGCACGACATGATGGAGGCCCTTCTGCTTGCCGACAGAATCTGCGTGATGGAGCGGGGCCAGATTGTGGAGGTGGCAACCCCTGCCACGCTCCTTACCCGGCCCGTCCATCCATACACGGCGGCTCTCGTTCGTTCTCCCAAACAGCAGGCCGACCGACTCGAAGCACTATCCAGGGCGTCCGGGGAATGAACTTCGAAGAAAACCTTGCCGAACAGCTCCGGCTGCTTCCCGACTACCTTGCGCATCACATGCTGCTGACCGCAAGCGCGCTTCTCATAAGCATTGCCGTCTGTCTTCCGCTCGCTTTTCTGGTTGTTCGTGTGAGATCCCTGCAGTGGCCGGTTCTCACGTTTGCAAGCGTCATGCAGACTGTTCCGGGGATCGCACTGCTGGCGCTCATGGTTGCGGCTCTGGGACAGATCGGCTTTGTACCGGCGCTCGTTGCCCTCATCCTCTACAGCATGCTTCCGATCCTCCGGAACGCTGTTACAGGCCTGACCGGAGTGGATGCGTCGATCATCGAGGCAGCTGCAGGCTGTGGTATGACACGGAGCCAGACGCTCTTCCGTGTTCAGCTCCCGCTGGCGACCCCGGTTATCATCGCGGGGATACGGACGTCCGCTGTCTGGATCGTTGGGACCGCAACCTTATCGACACCGGTCGGGGCAACGAGTTTGGGGAATTTCATCTTTAGCGGTCTTCAGACACAGAACAGCGTGGCGGTCATCGTTGGCTGTGTTTCCGCCGCCGGACTTGCCATCCTGCTTGATCAGGCCATCCGTCTTCTGGAGGCGTCATGGAGAAAGAGAAACAGAGTGCTACGGACGATCGTCGCTGCCGCACTTCTGGCGGGGATGGGGGTGGGCCTCTCACCTCTCCTCTTGCGCGGGCCGGTATCAGACACGGGGTCGATCATCGTGGGTGCAAAAACATTCACCGAGCAGTACATCCTGGCCCAGGTGATCAAGCGGACCGTTGAGAAAGAGGGTATCCCGGTGACGACGAGAACCGGAATGGGCTCGACCGTGCTGTTTGATGCGCTTGCCTCGGGATCGATAGATTGCTATGTTGACTACTCGGGGACGCTCTGGGCAAACATCCTGAAGAGAGGGACGATTGCTCCAGGCCGGGATATACTCAGGGAAATCTCGGATAAGCTCGAGGAACAACACGGCATCTATCTCGTCGGAGCACTGGGTTTCGAGAACACCTATGCGCTGGCCATGCCCCGTCAGCAGGCAGCCGAACTTGGCGTGGCTACCATCCATGATCTGTCCCTCCACGCTCCCGAGCTGAGGATGGGAAGTGACTACGAATTCTACGGCCGCCCGGAGTGGACGGGCCTCCGCGACCGGTATGGTCTGGCTTTCCGTGAGTTGCGGACCTTCGATCCAACCCTGATGTATGCCGCCGTCAAAGAGGGAGAGGTCGACGTCATCTCGGCATATTCCACGGACGGAAGGATACTTCTGTACGATCTCCAGATTCTCGCAGATCCCCTGGGGGTTCTTCCCCCCTATGATGCTGTTGTCCTCCTCTCGGGGGAAGCTGCCCGGCGGCACGATCTGGTCCAGGCTCTTGACGGGCTGATGGGTTTTCTGGGCGACGATGCTGTTCGTCGTGCCAACAAGATGGTCGATATTGACGGTGCGTCGGTCGAAAAGGCCGCCGAGTTTTTGCTGTCGGAGATTTCTGCCAAGAAAGAAGGCATTGACCAATGACACGATCAGAGGGACTGGAGGCGTATGTCAGGCTCCGTTCGCTTACAACGGATCTGTGCCGCCCGCTGGAAAAGGAAGACTACGTTATTCAGTCCATCACCGACGTAAGTCCTCCGAAGTGGCACCTGGGCCATACGTCCTGGTTCTTCGAGCGGGTCATCCTGCAGAAGTACCTCAGGGGATATGAACCGGTTGACGACCGGTACTACTTCATCTTCAACTCCTACTACCAGAGTTTCGGGGACCGGATCGCGAGGGACATCAGGGGGACACTCTCAAGACCGACCGTTGAGGAGGTATCCTCGTATCGCGAGGTTGTTGATAAACGGATGTACTCCCTGATCGAGACGGCGGGTGACGGTCTCTGGAACGAACTCGCGCCTCTCGTCGAACTCGGGATCCATCATGAGCAGCAGCATCAGGAGCTCTTGATTACCGACGTGAAGTACAATTTCGCGATGAACCCTCTCAAACCGATCTATGGCAGAACAAATCCCACATCGGGCCAGGCTGCGGAGAGGCCGGTGCGACGGCCTGTGACAGCCGCCCTTCTGCCGGTGGAGGGAGGGATCATTGAAACAGGAGCGCCAGAGGGAGGCTTTGCGTGGGACAATGAGCGTCCGCGACATCGGACGTTTATCAGTGATTTCAGGCTGATGAACCGTCCCGTGACATGCGGCGAGTATCTCGAGTTCATCAAAGATGGGGGGTACGAAAACCCCCTCTTCTGGCTCTCCGACGGCTGGGATACGGTAACACGAGAGGTATGGAAGGCCCCCCTCTACTGGGAACAGAAAGATGATGAGTGGTTCCTCATGACGCTGTCCGGAGAGCGCCCGGTTGATCCGTTGGAGCCCGTGGCACATGTCAGCTACTACGAAGCGGCAGCCTACGCTCGTTGGGCAGGGCGGAGGTTGCCGACGGAATCTGAGTGGGAACGTGCGGCGGAGGTCTATGGCGCATCCGCCGATTCGGGTACCTTCCTGGACGATCGGATATACCATCCCGTTGCCTGTGTGGAGGGTCAGACCCCCGAACCCGGCGAACAGCTGCACCGGATGCTGGGCGATGTGTGGGAATGGACGGGGAGCGCGTATCTGCCGTACCCGGGTTACCGACAGGAACGGGGCCCCCTGGGGGAGTACAACGGCAAGTTCATGAGCAACCAGATGGTGCTCCGGGGTGGGTCGTGCGCGACACCCAGGATCCATATTCGGAGGACATACCGGAACTTCTTCCAGCCCGAGAAGCGTTGGCAGTTTACGGGTTTTCGTCTTGCCACCGACACCGTCTGAGGTCCCAAGAGGCTTGCAATGGCTGCAGAGTACAGAATCTTGAAAGAACATGACTACGCAGAGTCGTTTACGG
>JBATTW010000365.1:0-5085 GCA_049670805.1 Bacteroidota bacterium | reverse complement strand
TGTCAAAAGAGCAATGGCCCATGAGGAAGCTGACAGGGTCCCCGTTGATTATCTCGCGAATCCCGGGATCGATGCCCGCCTCAAGCAACAATTCGGTCTGCGCCCCGATGACGATGAATCGCTACGTCAACGCCTCGGTGTTGACTTCTTCGAGATCATACCCCGGTACATCGGTCCCCGCCTGCATCCGGACCTGGAGGGTCGGAAAACCGACATGTGGGGCATCCGGACGAGATGGGTCGCGCATGAAGATGGGGGATACTGGGATTACTGCGACTTTCCTCTGAAAAACGCTGACGAGGAGGGGGTCGCCAGTTGGCCCATGCCCTCCCCGGATGACTTCGACTATGAGAGGATCCCCCACCAGTGCCTGGAGAGAGAGGGATACGCGCTTCTCATCGGGAACCCGGGTGCAGGTGACATGATCAACACCGCCGGCATGATCCGGACGATGGAACAGGTTCTGGTCGATCTGACGATGGACGAACCGGCCGGGCTCCTTTTTATGGACAGGAAGAACGATGTCCAGCTCGAAGTCCTCAGGAGATCTCTCGAGGCGGCAGAGGGGGCAATCGACATTCTCTGGCTGGGGGAGGACCTCGGTACACAGCGTGGGCCTCTCATCAGCCTGGAGCTGTTCCGTAGGCACATCCGTCCCCGTCACCAGAAATTCGTCGATCTTGCCAGGGAGTTTGGCATCCCGGTCATGATGCACTCGTGCGGTTCGAGCAGCTGGGCTTTTGATGACTTCCTGGAAATGGGGATAACAATTGTCGATACGCTGCAGCCGGAAGCGAAAGACATGTCACCTGCCCATCTGAAGGATACATTCGGCGATCGCCTCTCATTTCATGGGTGTATCTCCACCGCCGGTCCTGTTGCGTACGGAACGGTGGAAGATACCGAAAGGAACGTCAGGGAAACCCTCGAGGTCATGATGCCCGGCGGTGGCTACGCTTTTTCCCCCACCCACATGTTGCAGGACAACTCCCCCGCCGAGAACGTCGTGGCAATGTACGATGCGGTGCATCGATTCGGGAGCTACTGACCCGGTTGTTCGTGTTCATTCCAAAGTGATTCACTTCGTATCTAGCACAAGACTGTCCAGGAGGTCGTATGGATATTGGTGTCCCACGTGAATGCAGAATTGAGGAACACCGGGTCGGGCTGACCCCGGCCGGTGTGGAATTGCTCACCGCTGCCGGCCATTCGTGCTCGGTTGAGAAGGATGCCGGGCTCGGTGCGGGTTTTTCAGACGTTGACTATGAGCGGGCGGGTGGACGTATAGTCTATTCTCCCGAGGAGGTATACGGCCGCGCTGACCTCCTCCTCAAGGTGGAACGACCAACACGCGCAGAGGTTGAGTTGCTGAATGAAGGTTGCACTGTCATGGGATTTCTCCACATGACCCTCTGTCCGCAGGCCCAACTCGAAAGAATGCTTGCCAAGAGGATTACAGGGGTGGCGTATGAGATGATTCAGGAGGAGGATCTAACACTCCCGGTACTGATCCCGCTGAGCCAGGTTGCCGGGCGTATGACTCCACAGATAGCGGCAACGTTGCTGCAGAACGACCGGGGCGGGAAGGGAATTCTTCTCGGAGGAGTGCCCGGTGTGCCCCCCGCGGAGGTTGTCATTATTGGAGCCGGAACATACGGCGCGGCAGCCGCGTTGAGCTTCCTTTCCGCGGGGGCCAGCGTCTACCTGCTGGACAAGGACCTGGCCCGTCTGCAGCAGATCGACCAGATGGCGACGTTCGGGGGCAGGTTGGTGACCATGGTCTCACACGAGTTCAACGTGAGAAAGGTGGCACGGTTTGCCGATGTGCTGGTCGGTGCCGTGCTCCAGCCCGGGGAGCGGGCCCCGGTGATTATCAGTCGAGATACGGTCAAAAGGATGAAACCACGATCGCTGCTCCTGGACATCTCTATTGACCAGGGCGGATGCGTGGAAACAAGTCGCCCTACCACACACCGTGATCCGACATTCGTCGAAGAGGGTGTGATCCACTACTGCGTTCCGAACATGACATCTGTTGTGGCTCGCACAGCGACACACGCATTTAACAACGCGGCCTGGCCCTTTATGTGGGAGATTGCACGGAGCGGGACTGAATCCGCCTTCTCGGTCTCCGCCCCAATGAAACGGGGCATCGTTTTGCATGACGGTCATGTGACAAGCCCTACCATCGCAGAGGCGTTGGGTGTGAAGGAGAGACCATTATGAGCGTGATGGATCTTTTCCGGAAGAAGACCGTGACTGCCAGTGAAGCGGCAGCTGCAATACAATCCAACCATCGCGTCTTCCTGACAGGGAACTGCTCCGTGCCACAGAAAGTTCTCGCGGCACTCGTTGAAAGGGCGAAGGACCTATCGGATGTTGAGATCGCGCAGGTGTTGACCGTAGGGAGCGCCGAGTACGTTGCCCCGGAGATGAAGGGCCATATCCGGGTGAACACACTATTCATCAGTGACAACGTACGGAAGGCTGTACAGGAGGGTCGGGCAGACTTTACACCCTGCTTCCTTTCGGAGATTCCCGGTCTTTTTCGGCACGGGCATCTGCCTCTCGATGCGGCACTCATCCACGTTTCGCCGCCCGATGAACACGGATTCTGCTCGTTCGGGGTGGAGGTTGGTGTGACAAAAACCGCGGCCCAGGCAGCAAAGACCGTTATCGCCGAGGTGAATCCGAACATGCCCCGGACGCTTGGCGACGCGTTTATCCATGTCTCCAAACTCGACTACATCGTTCCCGTAGAGTACGACCTTCCCGAGATGCCGATGGGGGGATCCTCCGATCTTGCCAGACAGATCGCAAAACATATCGCCGGGCTGATCCCGGACGAGGCCACGCTGCAGATGGGCATCGGGGCAATCCCCGATGCCGTGCTACTGGAACTGACCAATCACAAGCACCTGGGTGTGCACACCGAGATGTTCTCAGACGGCATTATCGAACTTGTCCAGACGGGCGTCATCGACGGAGAGAGGAAGAGCCTTCACCCGGGGAAGATCATCGCCGGTTTTCTCCTTGGAACCAGGCAACTGTATCGTTTCGTCGATGACAATCCGGTTGTCGAAATGCACCCGACCGAATATGTGAACGACCCGTTTGTTATTGCAAAGAACGATCGGATGGTGGCAATCAACTCTGCGATCGAGATCGACCTCACGGGACAGGTCTGCTCTGACAGCATCGGACCCCGGCTCTACAGCGGGGTGGGAGGTCAGGTTGATTTTATCTACGGCGCATCACGAAGCGAAGACGGCATTCCAATCATCGCAATGCCTTCCACAGTTACGGTGAAGGGCGAAGCCGTCAGCAAGATCGTCCCTCTCCTCCGGACCGGCGCAGGCGTGGTGACAACGCGCAACCACGTTCGATTCGTGGTGACCGAGCATGGCGTCGCCGACCTCTACGGAAAGACAATCCGGGAGCGGGCCAAAGCCCTGATTCGGATATCCGCACCGCAGTTTCAGGAGGACCTGGAGAAAAAGGCTCTGGAACTGAAATTCCTGTGATGACGCCTCGCTTCTTCTGGGGAACTGCCACATCGGCTCACCAGGTTGAGGGGAACTGCACCAACAACAACTGGTTTGAATTCGAGTCAGCAGTCGATAACCTCGGCGCTCCCCGAATTCTAGACGGGCAGCGTGCAGGACTGGCCTGCGATCACTGGAACAGATACAGGGAGGACATTGCCCTTATGAAATCCCTGTCGCTGAATGCCTACAGATTCTCCGTGGAGTGGAGCAAGATAGAGCCGGAAGAAGGACGGTTTGACGAAGATGCTCTTGCCCATTACTGTGATGTCGTCGACGAGCTGATCCTGCAGGACATCCACCCCGTTGTCACGCTTCACCATTTCACCAATCCACTCTGGTTCGAACGCAAGGGTGGTTTTCTCGCTCAGGAATCACCTGAGATATTTGAGAGGTTTGTACGCGCCGTTGTGCGACGCCTCCAGGGGGTTTCCCACTGGTGCACGATCAACGAGCCAACCGTCTATGCAATCAACAGTTACTTCACCGGGGAATTCCCGCCCGGGAAGTCATCTCCACGAGACACTCTCCAGGTGCTCCGCCAGATGCTTCGAGCGCACGCGCGCGCGTATCGGGCCATCAAGGATCTCCGGGAAGATGCGCAGGTCGGCCCCGCACTGAGTATCTTTCCCTTTGAATCGTTCTCTCCCTGGAGCCCTCTCGACATTCTCTCCAGCCGCATTGCAAACCGTCTGTTCAATCGTGAGATACTCGAGTTCTTCACAACAGGCCGGTCAAGATTGCTGACGCTGTTGACAGACCCGAGGAACCCTATCAACGAACGGGGTCCCACCGCTGACTTCATCGGTCTCAACTACTACACACGTTTTCATCTCCGGGTGCGCCCCTGGAAGACCCCTGCGATCCTGGGCGTGGCAAAAGGACCACCGGAAGAGCTGACCGACATGGGGTGGGAGATCTACCCCGAAGGGTTGTCTACGGCCCTGCGTCTGATCGCGCGCTCAACCGACAAACCGATCGTGATAACCGAAAACGGGATAGCCGATGGTCACGATACGAAGCGGGGACGGTTTATAGAGGATCACCTCCGTGTCCTGGCGTCTGAGGTAGCCGGCGGAGCGAACGTCCGCGGCTATTTCTACTGGTCGTTGATGGACAATTTCGAATGGGCACACGGATACACAAAGCGCTTCGGTCTGTTCCACGTCGACTTCGACACGCAAGAGCGAACACTTCGACACGGATGCAGAACGTTTGCGGATGTCGTCGCACGGTCTCCTGGCGGACCAGAGTCATCTGATTGACTTTACAGCCATTTTGCTCTATCATGGTGCAGTTCTAGTGTGAAACCATGAGCATACAACAGGATATTCGGCGCGCGGGTGTTGTGGGGGCTGGTGGAGGAGGGTTCCCGGCACACGTGAAGGCGGGTGCACACGTAGATTGTGTGATCGCCAATGGTGCGGAGTGCGAGCCGCTTATTCACAAAGACTACGAATTGATGGTGAACAGGCCCCGGGAAATCGTTGACGGCCTGAAGCTCCTCATGGATGCCACCGGGGCAGCCACGGGAATCATC
>JBATTW010000364.1:0-1949 GCA_049670805.1 Bacteroidota bacterium | reverse complement strand
ATTTCAGAAGACATCCAGCGCGAATCCCACCCCCCAGTGTTCTCTGAAGAGGTCGAAGTACTGGCCGAACGGTTCCAGGCCGGAGTGGTAGTTCAGATAGAACCTCAAGCCCGTCCCGTCCCAGCGACCGAACTTTATCCCTCCCTCCAGGTTGTTGGAACCTCTGTATGCGGGGACTCCGTTCAGCGACAAGTGGTCGGCAAGGTAGATGCTGAAGGGTTTCTCCCAGACACCGTCTCCCGGGACCTCGTACTGGAACTCTATCCCTGCCTGCCCGGCCCAGCGTTGCACCTCCTCCGGTCGCGCCAGCGTTGCGTAGCTCACTCCCCCGTAGAGTCTCAGCGAAACCTGCTTAAGGATCCAGCGGTGGGCCAGGACCAGCTCACCGAAGTCCCGGGTGTAGGGGTTTGGCACCCGATCGCCCTTCCAGGATTCGCTGTTCAGATCGTAATGCCCGTCCACGAAGTGGGCGCTGTGGTGGAGAATTCTGAGTCTGATGGCAAAGAGGCTACGACCGCCGCCGTGTCTGAACACCAGGTGCCCGCCGAAGAGCCCGTCCACCGCATCGATCTGGAGGCGGAGACCCTGAGAGCTGGTCGTGAGTCCGTAGGCAAAGAGGTCCGCCCCGACACGAATATCGGAGATCTCTGACCCCTCGAACTGATATGCCAGCAGATCCAGTGTCGTCCCGATCTCCAGCTTCATCCTGGAGGAGCCGATCTCCTTCCTGAGCCCGGTGTGGGGCTCCTGGTAGCTGGCCACGAGCGGCATAAACGAGGTCCCCGGGGGGAGGAACTCGAATCCTGGTTCATATATTGATGATTCTGGTTCCGGGTTGCTCCTGGGTGCGGCGTAGCTTGCCACCGAGAAAACAGCCAATGCCGTGAGGAAGAACTTCTTCATGGACGAGGTGTTCCGAATAGATGGGAAACGGGTCGGGGAAATATACTGAAAGCTGCCGACCGGGACAAGGAAAGGCTTGGCGGGAGCCGGCGGCATTGAAAGTCTGCACTCATTTGAGTACATTTTGTCTGATTTTCTGAGATTGAACAATCCAGCTGGAGACACTTGATGAAAAACGTTCTGGTTCTATCCATCCTCATTGGCGTGTTCAGTTCCCTGGGGATTGCCCAGGTTGATCCCATACCGCCTCCGCGGCGGGTGGCGGCTCCCAAGGTGGGTCTCTTCATCGGGTTCACCCCCGGATGGCTCAATTTGAACATGGCGCCGATCAACGAGTTCCTTGTGGGTGCCAATGCAGCGCCTCTGAGCGACAATGGTGTGATGATGTACGGCGGTGCCGGTGCGATCTACATCCTGGTGATCAAGAACTTCCGCGTCGGAGGCGTGGGGATGAGTGGATCCACCAGCAGTAGTGTTACCGATGCCGCTGGTGTTCGCCGCGATGCCGAGCTCGGCACAGGTTTCGGAGGCCTGACGTTTGAGTACGTCTTCCCCGTTGTCAGGCGCTTTGACATAGCTGTCGGCTCGATGATCGGATGGGGGAGCATGAACCTGACACTTCGCCAGGACATCGGCGGCAACAGTACCTGGTCAGGCGAGCAGGAGATTCTTGGAAACTGGCCCCCGACAACACTCACCAATCTCACGCGGCGTCTCTCGGGGAGTTACTTTGCGATGGTGCCGGCCGTGAATTTCGAGTATGCGCCCCTGGGCTGGTTGATGCTGCGGCTGGGTGCGAGCTATGTCTGGATGGAGTTTCCCTCGTGGAGTGTCGACGTGAAGCATGATCTTACCGGTGTTCCCGACGCCGTCAAGGGGAACGGTTTCATGATCAACGGCGGGATTTTTGTCGGGACATTTTGAGGAAGGAAGGCTAGTACCAAAGGAGGGACTCGAACCCTCACGGCCTTATCGGCCACTGGATTTTGAGTCCAGCGCGTCTACCAATTCCGCCACTTTGGCGATGAATGCAGAGTGAATAGTAT
>JBATTW010000363.1:0-25816 GCA_049670805.1 Bacteroidota bacterium | reverse complement strand
GAAAACCAGCTTTCCGGCCGGACGGAGCGTCTACAATCCTGGTCAATGACCAGAATTCAAAACAGTTCGGTGATCTTTACGGGGCCGTCAACATGGTGCCCATGATCCCCTTCTGAACGTGGAGCCTGTTGGCGGCCTGGTGCAACACGACCGAGAGCTTACCGTCAAGAACATCGCTTGTAACCTCCTCTCCACGGTTGGCCGGCAGTCTGTGCATGAACAGACAGTCTGCCCGCGCGTGACGCAGGAGGGCCTTGTTCACCTGATACGGTTTGAAAACCGCAAGGCGTTTTCCGATGTCCACTCCGGCACGTGCCTCCGGCCAGACATCGGTGTAGACAACGTCCGCCTCCTTCACGGCCACAAGGGGATCCTGCACGAACTCGATTCTGCTGACGCCGGCTGTTTGTGCTTCCTCCAGTATCTGCGGATGCGGCTCGTAGCCGTCGGGGCAGGAGAGGACCAGATGGAGTGGGAGCTTCCTGGCCAGCTCCAGCCAGGAGTTAGCAATGTTGTTTCCCTCCCCCAGAAACACGATCTTCCGCTCCGGAGAAAGCCGGCCGAGTTCCTTCAGTGTAAATGCGTCCGACAGGATCTGGCAGGGGTGGAGGAGGTCCGTCATCGCATTGATGACCGGAACCCCCGAACTCTCGGCAAGCTGCACGCAAGTCTGGTGTCTCGTCGTGCGAGCCACAATGAGGGCACTGTATACCGACAGAACCTTGCCGATGTCATGGACAGATTCCCTCGTCGCTATCCCGACGGTCTCGTGCTGGAGAAAAATTGGGTGCCCACCGAGCTGAGCCACGCCAACTTCGAACGACACACGCGTTCGGAGAGATTCACGCTCGAAGACCAGCGCGACGCCCCTGTCCTGGAGCGGCTTGAATTCTCCCAGTCCACCCGATTTCAATCGTTCGGTAAGAGCAAAGACCTCCGCAAGCTGATCCCGGCTCCACAGCGCAAAGGAAATGAGATCTCGCTTCATAGGAATTGTCACAAGGAGAAGGGTTTCCGATCAAAGAAGCGACGGAGATAGGCTGCCCCGAAAAGACGGGACTCAATGGGTCAGGAACGAACCAACCGTTCAGGAGATGGCCGGAGCACGCGAATCGTATTTGGAGACGAGCCGATGACTGAACCGGCTTTCGCAGAGCGTGCAAAACCTCCGCGCTGGGTCGGATTCAAGAAGCCGCTGGTTGATAGCGCTCTTACAGCAACAGCACACACCAAACGTGCCGCTCTCGAGCCGGCTAAGCGCACCTCGCAACTCCTCCAGCCGGGGATCACTCTTGAACGCGAGAACAGCATCGATCTGGGGCAGACTCAGGTGACCTCCAACGAACGACTCTCTGCTCCACTCGATTGTGTACCGCGCGTTCAGTTGATCGTAGAGGCTGGAGAGGATCACACGCCGCATGGCTCTCTTGCCCTTTTTCATAACAACCTCCGAAGAGAGACACTCTGTGCGGGGTGGAGAACTCCAGGACGCCCGTACCAGCAAGGTATCAAAGTGAACGCAAAAGTCAAGGCCCGCCTTCGTGGGAGCTCGCACAGGCTTCCTGCCCGAGCTCAACAGTGGAACTCCCTTCCTATCCGGACTGTTCCTTCTAATGGCCTTATTGACGGAGATGACACGATGATCCTCATCGCACGGCAGCACCAGAGAGTGTTCCGGGGAGTATTTCTCCTCACCACTGTGTTGTGCGCAGGTCTGATGGCCGCGCCCCCGGGGACGGAACCGCAGCCGAACGTCCTGGATTTCACCGTGAGGACTATTGACGGGGACTCCGTCTCGCTACGCACCTATGAGGGAGACGTCCTGTTGATCGTCAACGTCGCCTCCCGCTGCGGTTTTACATCACAGTATGCCGGTCTGGAAACACTCCAGAGAGAATACGGCGGGAGAGGGCTCAAGGTGCTCGGTTTCCCGGCCAACGATTTTGGCGGGCAGGAGCCGGGAACCGACGCGGAAATCAAGGAGTTCTGCACCACCATTTTTGGCGTCTCTTTTGACATGTTTTCGAAAATCTCCGTCAAGGGAGAGAAAATCCATCCTCTCTACGAGTTCCTGACATCGGAGGAGACCAATCCCCGATTTGGCGGCGAGATTCAGTGGAATTTCCAGAAGTTCCTCGTGGACGAGGGGGGAAACATCGTGGGACGGTTCGCCCCCACGGTGGACCCCCTTGCCGAGGAGCTTGTCTCAGCCCTCGAGCAGGTCCTCGCCGAGGAGTAGACCGAAAAAAGAGAACCCCGACCCGCTGGGGCGGGGCACTCAAGAACTCCCCCCTGTCTGATCTATTTCTGAGATCTTCGCGTGTAGGTGTGGGTGGCCGTTCCGTAGAAGGTCTCCGCACACTCTGCAATGGTCTCGGATAATGTCGGATGGGGATGAACGGACTCGGCCAGATCACGCGCGGTCGCCCCCATCTCTATCGCCAGCACCCCCTCACTGATCAGCTCGCCCGCCCCCGCACCCACGATACCGACCCCCAGAACCCGTTCGGAATCGGGTTCGATGATCAGCTTCGTGAGACCGTCCGTCCGATCAAAGCTGAGCGCTCTCCCCGAAGCGCTCCAGGGGAACTTGGCCACCCGGACCTCCACACCTTTCTCTTTGGCCTCGGCTTCCATGAGCCCGCACCACGCGATCTCGGGATCGGTAAAGACCACTGCCGGGATGATGATATCCTCGAACACACTCTCCTCTCCAACAATTACCTCGACCGCGACCCGCGCCTCCTTTGATGCCTTGTGTGCCAGGAGGACCCCCCCGGCAATATCCCCGATGGCGCAGATCTTCGGATCCGCCGTTTGCTGCTGATCGTTGACGAGAATAAACCCCTTGTCGTCCAGCTGTACCCCGGTGTTCTCCAGCCCCAGGTTCCCGCTGTTGGGCGTGCGCCCGACCGCAACCAGAACCCGATCGTAGGATTCTTCACGACGTTCGCCTCCCAGTTCCATCTCCACCCTGATCTGCTTCCCCGTCGTCGCCATGTTCATGACCTTCGCGCCGACACGGATCTCCTTGAAGAGCTTCTCCGCGCGCCGCACCACGGGTCGCACGAGATCGGGATCAGCACCGGCGAGCACTGATTCCAACGCCTCCGCTACAACAACCTCGCTTCCCAGAATGGCATAGACGGTACCAAGCTCCAGCCCGATATACCCTCCCCCGATGATGAGGAGTTTTTCCGGGATTTCCTCCACCTCGAGTCCTTCGTTCGACGTCATCACGCGGGGGTTCCCCAGGTCAAACGCCCGCGGGAGTGACGCCTTTGATCCCGTAGCGACAATTGCCTTATCGAAGGAGACAAACTGTTGCCCGTCGGAGGTTTCCACGCGCAACGTCGACGAGTCTTCAAAGTACCCCCGTCCCGTCATCACCTCGACACCGCGGCGTTGCGCAAGGCCTGCCACGCCCAGCGAGAGCTTCTCCAGAATTGAATCCTTCCAGATCCGCATCTGATCCAGATCGATCCGGGGTTTGCCAAAGTGAATTCCCCGGAATCCGGAATCCTCCGCTTCTGCAATGAGGCCCGCGGCGTGGAGAAGCGCTTTCGAAGGAATACACCCCTTGTTCAAGCAGATACCGCCCAGCCGTTCCTCCTGCTCGACGAGTATGACCTTTTTTCCCCTGTCGGCCGCATAGAACGCCGCGGTGTAGCCTCCGGGACCTGCGCCAAGCACAACAATCTCAGTCTGAAGTTTTTTCACTATCTTCCTCTCTCGTTCATCGGAGTCCTGCTTTCACATCTGCCTCCCGGTAGCCCTCGATGGAGTCCACCAGATCGACCATGAATCGTGCGGCATCCGCCCCGTCAATGATCCGATGGTCGTAGGAGAGCGAGACCGGCAACATCGTTCTCTTCTCCACCCTGTTCCCGCGAACAATCGGCTTCAAAGCTCCACGGCCAATGCCGAGGATCGCCACCTCCGGGCTGTTGACGATCGGGGTGAAATGCGCGCTCCCAATGCCACCCTGGTTGGAAACCGTAAAGCTTGCCCCCTGCATCTCCTCGAGCGAGACCTTGCGGTCTCGCGTCCGTTCGGCCAGCTGTCCCAGCTCCACAGAAAGCTCCAGGAGGCTCTTGCGGTCCACATCGCGTATCACGGGCACAATGAGTCCCTGCTCCGTATCCACCGCGATGCCGATGTGGATGTATTCCTTATAGACGATCTCACCCGCCATCTCGTCCAGGCTTGCTCTGAAGACAGGATGGCGCTTCAACGCCCCCACCAGGATGTTCAAAGCAAAGGTGGTGAGGGTCAGATGCCCCCCCTTTTTGGAAAATCGCGCCCCGTACTTCTTCTTCAGGGCGAGCAGTCCGGTGATGTCAGCTTCGTCAAACTGGGTGACATGAGGAACCGTAGACCACGCCTGCCCCATCTTCGTGCTTATCGTCCGACGCAGCGTCGAGAGCTTCTCCCTCCGCACAGACCCCCACCGGGAGAAGTCAATGCTCACGGGCTCGGGCTTCGCCTGGGGTGGAACCTCACGCCCTGCGGGTTCAGGCCTGAATGCCTGCTGCTGGAGAAGCTGGATATGCCAGCGGATATCGGCCATCACAATCCTCCCCCCCCGCTCGCTCCCCTTCACGCGTGAGAGATCAATGCCGAGCTCCCTGGCAAGCTTCCTGATGGATGGAGATGCAGCAGGTGGGATCCCCGGAGGGAGTGGTGCTCCCTCGCGGCCGGCGGTCATCGGCTCCTTCTGTGCGGGAGGAGATTCGAGACTCCCGGCACTTTCGTCGTCACCAACAGAGAGGTCAATGGCCTTGGGGGGGAGCGGCATCTTCTCCCCATCCCCGCCCAGGGAGAAAATGAGCTGACCGACCCTGACCTCGTCGCCTTCCTTCACGTGGATCTTGGTGAGGGTGCCCGCCTCGGGGGAGGGAATTGTGGCAACCGCCTTCTCGCTCTCCAGCTCCAGGATCGGTTGATCCTTCTCCACCTGGTCGCCTTCCTTGACGAAGATACCGGCAACTGTGCCTGAATCTGCCCCTTCTCCGAGGCGGGGGAGTTTGACATCCATCGAACGTCTCCTCTTTGCTAGTTGTCGGGCCCGTGCTACACCCAGAAGGGGTAGGGCTTTTCCGGGTCGATCTGTAGCTCTTGCATTGCAGTCTTTACTGAGTCCGCACTCACCTGACCCTCTTTCCCGAGTCCGTAGAGCGCCGCCAGCACGACAGACTCCGCATCCACTTCAAAGAACCTTCGGAGCCCCCCTCGCGTGTCACTCCGGCCGAACCCGTCTGTCCCGAGCGTGAGATACAGCCCCGGAACCCACGGTGCGATCTGGTCGGGGACGATCCGCATGTAGTCGGATACGGCAACAAAGGGGCCTTCCTCATCCGCGAGAACGGATTCCAGGTAGGACTGCCGCGGTTGTTCGGTCGGGTGGAGCATGTTCCACCGGCGTGCGTGCATCGCCTCTGACCGGAGAAGCTTGTAACTCGTGGCGCTCCATACAGTGGCCGACACGCCGAATCTTGTCTCCAGAATCTCCTGCGCCCGAAGGACCTCACGGAGGATGGGTCCGCTGCCAAAGAGCTGAACCCTCAGGTTCCGTCCCTCTGCTCCCGGACGGAATTTGTAGAGCCCCTTGAGGATCCCCTCGCCCACCCCCTCCGGCATAGCTGGCATGCTGTAGTTTTCGTTGTACAACGTCAGATAGTAGAAGAGCTCCTCCCCCTCGGCGTACATCCGGCGGAGTCCGTCCTGGATGATCACCGCGATCTCATATGCGAAGGCCGGATCATACGCCAACACCGTGGGGACCGTACTGGCGTGAACGTGGCTGTGTCCATCCTCGTGCTGGAGCCCCTCTCCGTTCAAGGTCGTACGCCCGGCGGTGGCGCCCAGGAGAAATCCCTTCGCTTTCATATCTGCAGCCGCCCACACGAGATCGCCGATCCGCTGAAAGCCGAACATGGAGTAGTAGATGTAAAACGGAACCATGTTGGTCCCGTGGGTGGCGTATGCGCTTCCCCCCGCGATAAAAGATGACATCGCCCCCGCTTCGGTGATCCCCTCTTCCAGGATCTGGCCGTCCTGCGCTTCATGATAGTAGAGGAGCGATTCGCTGTCAACGGGCTCATAGAGCTGTCCTCTTGGAGCATATATCCCGATTTCACGGAAGAGGGGATCCATTCCGAACGTCCGGGCTTCGTCGGGGATAATGGGAACGATATTCTTCCCCATACTCTTGTTGCGCAGGAGATTTCCCAGAAGCCTTACAAACGCCATCGTCGTGGAAACCTCGAATCGCTCGGATCCTTTCAGGAATTCTGCAAACTGATCCAGACCGGGAACCTCCAGGGGCTGCGCGTCCACACGACGTTGGGGAACAAACCCTCCCAGACTCTCCCGCCGGGCCCTGAGGTAGACCGCTTCCTCGCTCTCGGGCGCGGGTCTGTAGAAGGGTGTCTCGACAATCGCCTCATCGCTCACCGGAATGCCAAACCGTGTGCGGAACTCGCGAAGCTCCTTCTCGTTCAGCTTCTTCTGCTGGTGCGTGACATTCCGCCCTTCGCCAGCCTCACCCAGTCCGTAGCCCTTTACCGTCTTGGCAAGGATGACCGTGGGCGCTCCCTTCTGTTCTATTGCAGCCTTGTACGCGGCATATACCTTCTGAGGATCGTGCCCTCCCCGGCGAAGCTTGTGAATTTGTTCATCCGTAAGATGGTTCACCATCTCGTACAGTTCGGGGTACTTACCGAAGAAGTGTCTGCGTGTGTAGCTGCCCGGTTCGACACTGTACTTCTGATAATCTCCGTCAACCGCCTCCTCCATCCGCTTGAGCAGGAGACCGTTCTTGTCCGCTTCAAACAGGGGGTCCCAATCGGATCCCCAGATAACCTTGATGACGTTCCAGCCCGCACCCAGGAAAGCCGCCTCCAGTTCCTGTATGATCTTCCCGTTGCCACGAACCGGACCGTCGAGCCTCTGGAGGTTGCAGTTCACGACCCAGACAAGGTTGTCCAGTCCCTCGCGGGAAGCAAGCGTCAACGAACCCAGCGTTTCCGGTTCGTCTGTTTCCCCGTCGCCAACGAAACACCAAACTCTGGGTTCGTCACCCCCGAGGAAGTTTCTCGCCCTCATATAGCGGTTGAACCGTGCCTGGTAAATCGACATGAGCGGACCGAGGCCCATGGAGACCGTCGGAAACTGCCAGAAGTCCGGCATGAGATATGGATGAGGATAGGAGGAGAGACCTCCACCCTCGGCCAGTTCCCGGCGGAAGTTGTGAAGGGGTGCGGCCGTGAAGCGCCCCTCGACGTACGCCCGTGCGTAGATGCCGGGTGAGGCGTGCCCCTGGAAGTAGATCATGTCTGCCGGCCGACCTTCTCCGGGCCCGTGGAAGAAATGGTTGAAACCGACTTCGTAGAGAGTGGCGGCAGAAGCATACGTGGAAATGTGTCCACCAAGCCCACCATGCAGCCTGTTGGCCTTCACCACCATCGCCATGGCGTTCCAGCGGATGGTACTTTTGATACGTCGCTCGATCTCCCTGTTCCCGGGATACGACGGCTCCTGATCCGCGGGGATGGTGTTCATGTACGGAGTGCCGACCACCTGCCGGGAGGACTGGTTTCTATACGGTGGAGAATTTCCCATGGTATCCTTCTGCCTGGCAGAGCATGTACTGATGGCGAACAAGTAAGAAAAACACGATATTAAATGTACCTGTTTCCCGACTTTCTATCAATGGAATTCCTTGACCTGAGCTACCCGACACCCGAGAAGAACCTGGCCTGCGACCAGGCCCTGCTCGAGATGTACGAGCGGGAGAGATCGGGCCGGGCTCTTCTCCGTCTCTGGGAAACGCCGGGCCACGTTGTCGTCCTTGGCTACTCCAACAACATCAGATCGGAAGTACACCTGGAAACGTGTGCCTCGCGTGGAGTCCCGGTCCTCAGACGCTTCACCGGCGGGGGGACCGTTCTGCAGGGGCCGGGCTGTCTCAACTACTCTCTCATCCTTCCGATACGAGCCGCTGGCCCCCTCTCGTCCATCACCGGCACCTCCTCCCTCGTGCTCCAGAGGCACAGCACGGCGCTCCAAGGGGTGCTCCAGGAGCCTGTTGAACCCCGAGGCCAGAGCGATCTCGCGATCGGGGACCGCAAGTGTTCCGGGAACGCTCAGAGACGACTACAGCGATACCTCCTTTTCCACGGGACCATTCTTCTTGACCTGGATCTCTCCATGGTGGAGCAGTGCCTCCCCATGCCATCCTCCCAGCCCGGGTACAGACGAGGCCGTTCGCATGCCACATTCATGAGAAACCTTCATCTCCGACCGGCATATGTCGGAGAGGCCCTCCGTGATATATGGGATGCGCACCGGGTGGCTGACAGGGTCCCGCACCAGACGATCGAAACCCTTGCCAGAGAACGTTATTCACTCCCGGAATGGACGTTTCGTCTCTAGAGAGCGCGAGTGCGAGTGCGACTCAGGGGGAAGAAACTCTCCGACTAAATCCTCTCGACCGCCGACAGTTCTATCCAGCCGACCTTCCCGTCGGCAAGTCGGATCTCGATCCATTCGTTGACCGCGTCGACGATTTCCAGCTTGACCCCGTTGTGGAGAACAAAAGCGTCGCTGCTTCCGGCATCCGGGGAGTTCTTGACGGTAACCACCGGCTCCATCACGATCGCTTCGCTCTCCTCGGTGAAGTCAGCAAGCTTCGCAGCAAAGAGGATAAGAAGAGAAGCAAAGAGGAAGAGGCTGACAACCACAGAAATCATTCCGATCTTCTTCGCCAGGTAGGTCCGCGCGAGCAACAGCAGCGTGAGAGACGCGATGACCAGAAGATAGGCGAGATACGCCAGCCATGTTGTGCCCTGGATCGAAATCGCGTTCTTGAGATCGTCCCAGAACTCCAGAAAGAACAGCTGCGGTGTCGGCTCTATTCGGTCTGTGATCAGGAGGTTTGCCAGCTGGAGGTTGTGCCGGACGTCATCGTCCTGTGGCATGTATCGGAGGGCGCGTTCGTAACTCAGGATTGCCAGCGCGATCTCCCCTGACCGGTAGTAGGTGTTCCCCAGGTTGTAGAAGAGTTCTCCGCTTCCGTACCCCGTCGCAATGATGCTCTCGTACGCGCCCCGCGCCTCCTCCAGGCGTCCCAGCTGGTACATCTGATTGCCCTGCTGGAAAACCTGATCGGGGGACTGCCCGAACGCGGAGCTCCCGAGAAGGGCCAGAACCACCAACACGATGAGCCTGAGGATCATGAGGATTTCAACGTCTTTTCGAGATCGATAATGATGCGCCGGGCCTCTTCATAGGTTTTCTGCATGGCGGCCAGATCCAGCCCCGTCGGCGCAAAGCGTGCCATATCGCACGACTCCAGGAGGACTCGCAGCGCGTGGATAAGCCCCTGATTGACCGAACGATCAGTGAGCACCTCTGAAACCCGCTCCAAGGACAACTCGGATTGCGGGATACCGAGTTTGTCACCCAGGTATTTCCAAAGGGCACGTGATACCTCCGCGTAAAAGCGGACCCTCTGAATGGAAGATGGTTCACCTTGTGAGCCGGACCTCTCTTTCAGCAGATACTCAGCCTGCTTTAACCCCTTCTGAGCGACCTTGATCGCACGCCTGTTCCGATACCCCGCCTGGTCATGCATTTCTGCCTGTCGTTGTCTCGCAAACACAAACGCCCCGGCAAGACCCGCGAGCGGGAGAAGAAGCAGAGCGATGAACAGACCCCCTGTGTGCAGGAATTCGTCACGCCGCCCAAGGGAGGGTTCCGAAATTTTGATGAAACGAATGTCCTGCGTGAGGAGCTGCACGTCGGCACGCGCACCGCCACCCACCTGCGGGGTGGCCATCGATCCCTGCTCGACATTGAGCTCGATCTGTGGCGAACGCAGCGTGACGTACTCCCGCCTACCAAGATCGTAGTAGCAGAACGTCAACGGTTTGATCACCTTCAAACCGGGATACCGCGGAATGAGGAGGTGCTCGAAGGTCTTGCTGCCCGAAATTCTTCCCTTCCCCCGATTGATCGAATCAGTCACTTTCGGAGAGTAGCGCTCGAAATCAGGCGGAACCTCGATCTCGGGAGATTCCAAAAGTTTGATGTTACCCGTCCCGGAGATTGTTATCTTGAGAGTCACCGGCTCGTTTGTCCTGGTCGTTCTCCGGTCTACGGTGGCACTCATCGCAAACTGCCCCACCGCCCCTTTGAACCCACCGGGGGCGCTCGCAGGAAGCGGGCTCACAAGGATCTTCACCGGGCTGCTCTTCACCAGATGATTCACGTTCCTGCCAAAGGGATCCCGAAAGAACGATTCGAAGGGGTCCGTGGAACGTTTCGGCTGTACCTGGACGGTTGTCTGGACCTCCATCGGCGAAATCTCCAGCGTCCCCGCCTGCGTGGGAAAGAGCGCAAGGCGCTTGATAACACCGACGCGGTACTGCTTCCCATTGACAACCTCTGTGGAGAGACTGATGTTCTTCGGGGTCTCAACATCTTCGCTCCAGAACCCCCTCATGGATGGCACCTTTTCCACCGCGTAGTTCAAGACAGAGACGCGAGTGTAGAGCTTGAAGGTGAGGTTGATCTGTTCCCCCTGCATCACCCGGGTCTTGTCAACCGTCGCCTTGAGAAAGAGGTTGTCCCCGATCAGCGACGTCATATCACCGCTCTCCACGGGTTGCTGCCGTTGCAGCTGCCCCTTCACCACCTCGATCTTCAGCGGCTTGGTCGCGTGGGTATTCCCGCCGGCCTCTACGGTCGCAGCCCCGATGGTGAACGAGCCGGTGTTCTTCGGTTGAAGAACATAGCCGTACGTAATGGAAGATGACATCTGCCCGTTGATGATCTGCATACTCGTTGAACGATTGGGGCCGGAGATAATCCGAAACGCACCCAGGTCCGGGGATCTCAGGTTCGTTCCCCCGCTCGTTCCGGCGTTGGAGAGAACCAGCGAGAGCGTGAACTGATCCCCGATACCCACCGGATTCTTGTCCACCGCAGCTTTAAAGGCTATGTCCTGGGCCTGCCCGAGTGCGGTACCCGAGAGCAGGAGGGGAAGCACCCACAGGGCGAATCTCCTGTATAGGAAAATACTTGTCATACTACCAGTCCTTTTCTCCTTTCGCCCGCGCGGCCTTACGTGCTTTCAACTTCTTCTGGATCTCCTTTTCGCTGTTCTTCAAGACGTCAAGTATGCGCTCTGCATCTGCCTTGGACATTCTCTTTGGTTGCTGCTTTGCGGGTTTGCGCTCCTGGTCCTTCTGCTGATCTTTCTCCTTTTCTCCCTCCCGGTCCCGGTCCTTGTTCTGGTCCTGTTGTTGCTGCTGCTGGTCCTTCTCCTGTTGATCCTTGTCCTTGTTCTCGTCCTGGCCTTCCTGCTGCTGTTGCTGTGGTTGTTGTTGTTGCTGCTCCAGCCGCTTGAGCGCCAGAGAGAGATTGTGCTTCGCGTCCAGATCAGCCGGGTTCAGCTTTAACGACTCGATATAGGAGGCAATCGCCTCCTGGTACTGCTGCCCCTCAAACCGGGAATTACCTATGTTGTAGTAGGCAAACGCTTTGGTCTCCGGCTGCCGCGCATCCATCGCAACCTGCTCAAATTCCCGTACGGCGTCTTCGTATTTGCCCTGCTTGTGCAGCGCGTTGCCCAGGTTGAAATGTCCCTGGACGAGCTCGCGTTCCTGCTCGAGTGCCTTCCGGTAGTTGACTTCCGCACCGTCAAAGTTTTTCTCCTCGTACTGATCGTTTCCCGCGTGCACCAGTGATCGCACGGACTGGCCCTGAGCCACGACAGCGTGGAGGGCGAGCCCTGCTATGATGCTGCAAGCGAACTCAACTTTTCTCATAACGTGCCTCCGCCCGAAGGGGATTCCACCTGCGTACCCATTCCACTCTCTTCTCGGAGATCAGGGCCTCGAGCGCGAGCAACAGCAGCGCGGGCAACAGCAGGTACTGGAACCTGTCCTCGTAGTCTGTAAACCTCTTCACTCCAAACTCTCGTTTTTCGAGTGAGTTGAGCTCCCCGTAAATGTCATCCAGCTCATCCTGCGTATTTGTCCCACGGTAGTATGTCCCGCCGCCGATCGATGCGATCTCTTCCAGCGATACCTCATCCAGCTTCGAGACAACGACTTCTCCCATCTGGTCCCGTTTGAAGTCGAGCTGCCGACCTTTCTGGCCGTAGAGGGGAATCGGTGACCCCGCTGTCGACCCCATCCCGATAGTGTAGAGCAATACCCCCATCCCGGCGGCCTCTTCAGCCGTTTCAAACGTGTTCCCCTCTGTGCTCTCGCCGTCAGTGATAACGACGAGGACCTTTGTCGTCTCCTCTTCGAAGTCGAACGATTCGACTGCCCGCTTAATGGCCGAGGCGATGGATGTCCCCCGCACCGACACGGCATCAACATCCACAACGTCCAGAAAGAGATTCGCCGCGCTATAGTCGGTTGTGAGCGGAAACTGCGTGTACGCTTCGCCGGCAAAAACAATCAGACCGATCCTGTCCCCGGAAAGCCTGCCGATGAGGTTGCGGATTTCGAACTTCGCCTTCTCCAGTCGGTTGGGCTTGATGTCTTCCGCTTTCATGCTCAGGGAAACATCCAGCGCGATAAAGAGATCGATCCCCTCCTGTTTCACCTCCTCGAGACGCGTTCCGACCTGCGGGTTGGCGAGACTCAGTACGAGCAGCGCGACCACGGCCATGAGGAGAACTGATTTCACCACCCTCTTGGTGGGGCTCGCTTTTTCGGCCAGCCGCCCCAGTATCCCGGGATCCACAAACCGGCCGAGAGCCCTCTTTCTCATCCGCGCTGCAAACCAGACAAAAAGCACAAGGACCGGCAGGAGGACCAGCAGGTTCAAATACTCGCCGTGTACAAATCGCATCATTACGGGTGTTTCCTCAAGAGTGTCCCTGAAAGGCCCACCTCCATGAGCAGAAGAGCAAGACCCATCCCGGCCCAGGCGTAGAAGAGCTCCGTGTACGACTTGTACGCCTTTACTTCGATCCGCGTCTTCTCCATCCGATCGATTTCAGCGTAGATCCTCTCGAGCGCCCTGTTGTTTGTGGCCCGGTAGTACAGCCCTTCGGTCATATCGGCTATGGTTTGGAGCGTTTCCTCATCCACGTCCACCGGGATGTTCCGGTACCGTGTCCCAAAAGGCGTCTGGACAGGATAGGGAGCCTCCCCGACCGTCCCCACGCCGATCGTGTAGATCCGCACCCCGAAGGTCTGCGCCAGCTGGGTAGCTGTCAGCGGGTCGATCTCCCCCCGGTTGTTGACGCCATCGGTCAGGAGAATCATGACCTTGCTCTTTGCCTCGCTGTCCTTCACACGGTTCACACCCTGTGCAATTCCCATACCGATTGCCGTTCCGTCTTCGACCATTCCGGGTTTGACGGTCCGGAGAAGTGTCTTCAGGACACGATAATCGAGCGTCATCGGGCACTGCGTGAAACTCTGTCCGGCGAAGATGATGAGTCCGATCCGGTCATTGGATCGTCCGTCAATGAACTTCTGGGCGACATCCTTCGCGGCCTCGATTCTGTTGGGCTGGAAATCTTCAGCGAGCATGCTGCCCGAGATATCCAGCAACAGCACAATGTCGATTCCCTCCGTGTAAATTTCTTCCCCTCCCGAAACGATCTGCGGTCTGGCAAGGGCCACGATGAGAAGAGAGAGGGCCCCCAGCCGCAGCACAGCCGGCACATGCCGCAGCCGCTCCCTCAGCCTGGGAGAGATCGATCTGAACGGGATGAGGGAGGAAAAGCGAATGTCGCTCGTCATCCGTCTATTGCGCCGCATGTACCAGACGGCCAGCAACGCAACGGCGACAAACCCGTAGAAGTATTCCGGATTGGCGAATGTAACGTCAGGTCTCCACATGGTCTGTTGCCTTTGTGCGTGGCCGTTCCGTCGGCGGCGTCGCCGGCGCCCGGGTCTTCTCGACGATCGAGCACGCTCGCGTTAGCGTCTGCTCGTGTTCAGCCATCACGGGTTTGTGTTTTGCGAACTTCACCAGGTCCGCGCGCCGAAGCACCTCCTCGATTTCGTCGGAGACCGCTGGCCGGAAAGGCAGCTCCCGAAGACCCACCAGGATCTCATCGGTCGTCTCCTCCAACGCCATCAGTCCATACCGGTTTTCGAAATATCGCCGAAGGATCTCCGTGAGCTCGCTGTAGTACTCCTTGATGCGCCCCTGCTGCCAGAGCTTCTTCTCCCTCAGATGGGCAAGCTCCTCCAGCGCGGCAACGTGTGCCGGGCGCTCGGGAGACACGTGCGCTTCCGGGTGGGATCGCGCCCCCCTCCGCTTCAGGAACCTGTAGAGGAGATACCCTGCCAGGGCCAGAAGCACAAGAACCCCCACGAACACCAGGATTTCCAGAAGCGTGTAGGGGATCCCCATGGGTGGCTTGAGATCCCGTGCGGGATCCTCGGCCTTCACGTTCAGAGTGTGTACCGTCAACTGGAGCGGATTTGTCTCCACCCTCCTGGCGGCCGTGTCGCCGGGGACCGACACAAGAAACGGGAGCGGCGGCAGCTCTGATGTCCCCGAGTCGTACCTGGCAACCACAAACCCCGTTCTGGTGGTCGAGTCATTGGCCAGCTCGAAGGGGAACCGGTCAAGCACGCTGTATCCCCCGATGGTGTCTCCCAGGAGCGACTGAAACGTTGTCCCCCTGGAGTGGGTGATCTCCACAGATACCCTGATCAAGTCACCGACAAGGTACTCCGCGGAGTCCACCCGGGCCACAGCCCTCGGGGTCTCCGTACCGGACGCGTCTCCAGAAAACGCTACCACGCAGATGAACAGAACCACGAGCCAGTGCCTCCTCACAGACGCCTCTCCCTCAGCCTGAAGAAATCCACGATCGGTTTGATATACGGGCGATCGATCTTGACCGGAATCGCATCAACCTTGCTCCGCACGAACGCACTCCTCCGTTCGGCTCTCCTGGTTCCCACGTACCGGGCGAACTCCTCCCGGACGGTGCGGTCACCCGTGTCGATCCATCGTTCCTCTCCCGTCTCCGCATCGCGGAGCTTGATCAATCCGGAGCGGGGGAGCCTCTCTTCACGGGGATCTACAATCTCCACCGCGATAACGTCGTGCTTGCGGCTGATGGTCTTGAGTATGCGTTCATAGCCGGCATCGATGAAATCGGATATGAGAAAGGCAATCGACCTCTTCTTTGCGACGTGGTTGAAGTACTCCAGGGCCTGCCTGATGTCCGTCCCCGTCCCGCTCGGTTCAAACGAAATCAACTCGCGGATGATCCGCAGGATGTGTGCGCGTCCCTTCTTCGGCGGCACGAACTTCTCGATGCCGTCTGTAAAGAGAACGAGCCCCACTTTGTCGTTGTTCTTTATCGCCGAGAACGCGAGCACCGCGCAGATCTCCGCGGCAATTTCATTCTTGAACTGCGTTCCGCTCCCGAAGGTACCCGAGCTGCTGAAGTCGGCCAGGAGCATGACCGTCAACTCCCGTTCCTCCTCGAACACTTTTATAAAGGGGTGGTTGAAGCGGGCCGAAACGTTCCAATCGATACTTCGAATGTCATCTCCGTACTGGTATTCCCGGACTTCCGAAAACTCCATCCCCCGCCCTTTGAAGACACTGTGGTATTCCCCGGAAAAGATCTGGTTTACCACACCACGGGTTTTGATTTCAATCTGCCGAACTTTTTTTAGAAGGTCTCGCGTTTCCATCGTTTCTCATCTGTCGACGTCAGCGGGCGGCCCGTTCTCAGGGAACCTCGATCTTGTTCAGGACCTCCTGCACGATCTGTTCGGAAGTCACTTCCTCGGCCTCCGCCTCGTACGTTAGGGCGACCCGATGGCGGAGCACGTCCAGGCTGATTGCCCGGACGTCTTCGGGAATGACGTATCCCCGCCGCTTGACAAACGCGTACGCTTTTGCACCAAGCGCAAGATTGATCGACGCACGCGGAGAAGCTCCGTAGCTGATGAGCTGGGTGAGGTTGGCAAGGTTGAATTGCTTGGGGGAGCGGGTCGCAAAGACGATATCCAGGATGTACTTCTCGATCTTCTCATCCATGTATATCTCGCTGATGACTTTGCGGGCCTTGAGGATCTCCTTTGTCGCCACGACGCTCTGCGGCGGCTTGAGATCTCCGCTCACGTTGGAACGCATGATCTGAAGCTCTTCTTCCTTTGACGGATATCCGATCGTGATCTTGAGCATAAACCGGTCGACCTGGGCTTCGGGCAACGGATACGTCCCCTCCTGCTCGATCGGGTTTTGGGTAGCCAGCACGAGAAACGGCTCCTCCAGGAGAAAGGTCTGCTCGCCGATGGTCACCTGACGTTCCTGCATGGCCTCCAGGAGGGCGCTTTGCACTTTGGCCGGGGATCGGTTGATTTCATCGGCAAGTATGAAATTGGAGAAGATCGGCCCTTTCTTGGTCTCGAACGAGCTCGCTTTCTGGTTGTAGATCATTGTTCCGACCAGGTCGGCGGGAAGAAGATCGGGGGTGAATTGAATCCTCTGGAACTTCGCCTGGATCGCGCCGGCCAATGTCTTGACGCTCAGCGTTTTCGCCAGCCCGGGCACACCTTCAAGCAGAACATGCCCGTTCGAGAGGAGACCGATGAGGAGCCGTTCGACCATGTACTGCTGACCGATGATTGTCTTCCCCATCTCTGTCAGGAGGCGGTCTATGAACTCGCTCTCCCGGTGTATCTTTTCGTTGATCGCCTTGATGTCAAATGCCATTGCCACGATGCTCCCTCTTGTTTTCCAGATACCGGAAAAGTGCAGTACGAAATGTAAAAAAGTCGACCTCGAAAATCAATCATGCCGGCGGGACCTGACGGGTAGGAGCTCCTGTGGGTCGGAGCCTCAGTCCGGGGGGCAGTTCGGGGAGGGACTGAAAAGGGTCAGTGTTCCCTTCCCTCCCTGGCCGTCGTTACAGAGGTACATTGTCTGGTCTGGACCGATCGCAATTCCCTCGGGCTGCGGATTTGCCCTCATTCGGTACTCCTGACTGGCGACGAACTTCCCCTCCCTGTCCAGCTCGATAACCAGACCGCCCTGTGCTGCGACAATAAAGTATGTTCCGCTCTCTGGATGCTTTGCGATCCCGGAGGGATTGAATTTCACTTTCTTCCCCTTCTTGCCCAACTCCCGCAGCGACACGAGAAACCGGGGCAGAGGATTTAATGTTTTCGTCTCCAGCGAAAACTCGTAGACCGCCTTGAAGTCCTTCCACTCCTTTCGCTCTTCCCTGGTCAGCCCCGCCACGCCCTTGCAGGCCAGCAAGAGACAGTCCGTCTCCTCGTCGTACTCCAGACCCTCCACGTCGTTTCCCGCCGAGAGACGCGTTGTGTAGTAGGTGTAACGAACGTGATCCCCGTCGCCCGCCTCCAGGAATTGGTAAATGACCCCGTCGCTCGAGACGAGAAACATGGTGTCCTGTTTGATGGCGATCCCTTCGAAGTCACCGTCTATCGTCAATCTCCCCAGGCTGAAATCCTTGATACAACTGCCATCGGCCGGATCGATCTCATAGACAACACCCTGTTCATCGTCATGACAGAAGAGCCTCCCGTCCGAGGAGACGGCAAGACCCGATGCTTCCCGGAGCCCCGAGGGCAACGTGAACTGCAGCGGTTTTTTCCTCTCCAGATTGTAGCGTGAGAGCTGCGAAGGCTCCCGTACCTTTCCCGATCCATCGGGAAGAACCGACAAGACTGTCAGGAAGAGAATGAGGAGTACCGTCATGACGGGTTACCCTATCCGTGTCAGCTGTCTGGGCGCCATCAACCATTCGAGCGTCGCACACTGACCGTAAGAAAGCTCCTCGACGGTCAGCTTGCACAGACCACCTTTCTTCATAACAACCTCCGTGCGCTCGTCGCCCGAGATGAGAACCGATACAAGCTCGCTCAGGTACGGTTCATGGCCAACCAGCAGAACACTCTCCACCGGTGCGTGTTCCGATCCCAGTTTCTCCAGAAGCTCCGCCGGGTCCCCGGCGAACGCGAGATGGGGAGACAGTTCCAGCTTCTTCTCCGCGTCAAACTCCGCCGCGACGATCTCCGCGGTCTGCCGTGCCCTGAGGTAGGGGCTCGTCAGTATCAGGTCGAAGGAGAGGCCAAGCGCCTTCATGCCCCGCGCGATCTGGCGCATCTTCTGTTCACCCTTTTCCGAAAGCGGTCGATCACTGTCACGCTCAATGCCCGGGGCTCCCCGGGGTTCAGCAATCGCATGACGCAAGATATACAGATCCATGATCCTCACCAAAGTGCTATGAAAAGATCAGCCTTTTGTCCGACGCCCGGATTCCCGGCGGTGGGTCAGCTGGGCCCGCGGCGGTCTCCAGAAACTCTCCAGCTCGTCAATCCTGGCAAGGAATTCCCGTACCAGCACAGCTCGCCGCTGCGCGAGGTGTTGCTGCGCCGCGACAAGCGACTGGACGGAGAGCCGTCTCTTTCTCACAGCGTAGCCACTCAGCGTTGCCGTCAACACCTCGTTATCCTGAATGATTCCCATCCGGGTCTGATAGGCGTTCATCGCTTTCAGGAGACCCGCATCGACACCCGAGAGGAGAGGCTGGAGAACCTCGACACTGTACCGGCATCGCTTGAATGCAACCCGCAACATGTGGATGGTCTTGCTGTTCCCCGGCTGCACGCGCTGACGCAGATCAATGGCCCGCGCAAACGCCGATCCCATCGCACCGAGTGCCGCCGCTGCACCTATCGAGTCCATGGCGTGTTGCGTGAAAAGCCCCAGCAGACCGTTACGCGTCCGGATCATCATCTGCTCGAGAGATTGGAGACGCATTCTGAGAATGTGCTTTCGCCCACCCCGCACAAGAACCTGCTCGCGTTTCTTCAGTTCCTGAAGAAACGGCTTGAGCACAGGAAACTGCCTGACCAGCTCCTGCAGCTGAATAATCTGGATGTGGACGTCACGAAGCTCCCCGAAAGCCCGGAGGTGCTTCTTCAGTGTGCGCCGTGCCTTGAGTAGCCGCACATCCGGCATGATCGCAAGGACGATGTCCACAGTGGCCATCAACCGACGCACCGAAACTCTCAGGTCGTGGATGGAGGCTTCCGAACTCCTCCGCTTCGTGCGCTCCACCTGGACTGTGAAGTTTCTCCACCGCTCGTCCAGTCGAGCCGCCAGGAAAGGGCCGATACTTCCGAACTGGTCAGAGGAAACCCGTCTTGTTACACGGCGCCGTGGTAGCCGCTTTGCCATGACCCGTCACTCTCCTATGCAAAATCTTGCGCTGAAAACCTCCTCGAACATCGTCGATTTTTTCAGAAGTGCCCATTTCTCCAGAAGGAGATCACCCTCACCCTGGAGCCGGATGATGAAATCGGGTTTGTTCCACTCGACGTCCACTTCTTTCACCTTTGACGCGTGCTCGTTGTCCATGGCATCCGCCAGCCGGAGCATCGCCGCCAGTTTCGAGACCACCACACGGTCCTTCGTGGAGAGCAAGCGGTACAGTTCATGTTGTGGCTTTGGCATCGATTTCCGATGGTATCGGGACACGTTGGCAATGATCGCGGTCTGGTCCTGTGTCAGACCAATGAGGGGAGACGCCACGAGAAGATACTGAGTGTGCTTGTGGTGTCCGGCGACATTGACAAACCCCCCGATGTCATGAAGCAATGCGGCAACCTCCAGAAGCAGCCGATGCTCGAGGCCCAGGTGATGGAGGCTTCGTGTCTGGTCAAAGAGAGCCACCGCCAGCCGCGCGACGGTCCTCCCGTGTTGCTCGTCAAAACTGTATTTCTTTCCCAGCTGCATCGCCGACGCGATGACCTGATCCCGGTTGAGACGCCGCTTCTCCCCGTACAACTCCTGGACCATGTCCAGCAGGATACCATCCTTCAAACCCACCCGCGGAATATGGAGCTCGTCCACCCCCGCCTGCTTCATGATGTTCTGGATAATAATGGCCGCAGGGACAATGACATCAGCCCGGTCCGGGCGAAGACCCAGACGCTGAACCCTCTCCGGGTACGTCATGGAGCAGAGCGTCCTGATCAGAGAGCCGAGTTCGTTCGCGCTGACCAGGGAGTTCCTCTCCTTGGACAGAACGTCCCGACGCAGATCGCCAAGCGTCTCGATGTTCCCGCCTGTCCCGACGCAGAGACCGATTTCCCTCTCCCCGATCTCCCTCTGGATCCGCCTCTGTGTGGCGTCGACGTACTCCTGGACGAGCTGGGTGAACTGGTGCTCGTTGGGCTTTTCCCCTTCGAGCAGCTGGAGAAGGCGAACGGAACCCATCTTGAAGCTTTCCGTTGAGACAATGCTCTCACTCGTTGCAAGCGTCACTTCCGTACTGCCACCCCCTATGTCCACAAGCATGGCGAGCTTGTTCTTGAGATTGATCTTCGCCGAGACCGCCATATGGACAAGGCGAGCCTCTTCTTCGGAACCGATGGTGGCAAGCTCGATCCCGGATGCCTGCGCGACACGATCGATGAAGATTTCCTTGTTCTGAGCTTCGCGTGTCGCACTCGTCGCCACCGCACGTGTCCAGATGGTGCCGTGTCGGCGGATCGTTTCATCGAATCTTCTGAACGCTTCGACCGCGCGGTCGATGGTGCCTTCCGCGATGACTCCCCTGGAGAAGACATCCTGTCCGAGCCGGACGGGCTCACGAATATCCTCCAGTATCGAGAGCTGCCGATCGCCATCGGCACCCGCTATTGAGAGCCGGATGGCATTCGACCCTACGTCAATCGCTGCAAGCGTTGGCATGACGCTTCCCCGTAAAACGGTGGGTCATGAGCGGGAGATACATGGGTTCCCTGCATACACCTGAGTAATATAGGAAGAAAGCATTTTTATTCCACCGGGCCGCGGTTCTGTACCAGCACCTCGCTCAGGGGCTTCCGGCTGATGTCCGGGACAACGGCGCCCTCCGCCGGATATCCCACGGGGATAAGGAGATACGGGGTCTCGTTCGCAGGCCGACCCAGAATCCGGGAGAGGAAGTTCATGGGACTGGGCGTGTGTGTCAGGCATGCCAGACCGGCATTGTGCACCGCTGTCAGGAGGAATCCGCAGGCGATCCCCACAGACTCTTCCACGTAGTAGTGCTTGCTTCGATTGACGCCGTACTTCTCCTTGAACACTACCACGAGAACAGGCGCAACCTCCAGAAATTCCTTTCGCCACTCCGTCCCCAGCGGCTCCAGGTCCTCTGCCCATTCGCGTGGCATCCTCTTCTCGTAGGTGGTCTTCTCTTCCTTCTCCGCAGCCTCCCGAATGTTTCGCCGGAGCTCCGGATCGTCGACGAGAACAAACTTCCAGGGCTGCTTGTTTGCACCCGACGGCGCGGTGGCTGCCGTCTCAATAATAGTCTCGAGGAGTTCTCGCGGTACGGGTCGGTCGGAGAAATGCCGTACCGAACGGCGCCGTTTCAACAGCTCCAGAAACTCGCTGGAACGACGCAGCTGTTCGTCAACCGGGAGGGGGATCCAATCAAGGGGAATCATGCGTGGCTCTGATCGTTGGTGCGGCGCACCCATAGGGCTACCTCTTCTCTGCGAGGGACAAACCGTGGACTGGTTGTGGGAAACACTCAGGAGACGTTACAGTTCGCGCTGGATGAGCGCATAGTGAGCGGCGCCCAGCAACGCCGTCTTCTCGTTGGTAACAACCTCGACCGGCATTGTCTCCAGCAGAGGTTGGTATCGTCCCTTCTGCACGAAGGACTCCATGAACGGTCCCTGCCGGATCTTCTCCAGGATCTTTGGGGCGATTCCTCCTCCCACGAATACGCCCCCCGTCGCCAGTATCTTCAGGGCAAGGTTGCCGGCCTCAGCGCCATAGAGCGTGACAAACATATCCAGCGCGTTCACACATGCCTGATCGGTACCCTCGAGAGCGGCTTCCGATATCGCCGCCGCCGGGTCCCCTGACGACATCTTCTCCTGGAGCCACTCCGGCTCCGCCTGGTCCGCTCTCGTCCGGAAGAACTCATACAGGTTCAGAAGACCGGGCCCGCAGACGATCCGCTCGTAGCTGACACGCCGGTACTTGCTCAGGAGAAATCGCAGGAGCTCTATCTCCAGTTCACTCCGTGGCCCGAAATCCGTGTGGCCTCCTTCGGAGGGGATGCTCCTGTAACGAGCGCCATCCCACATCAGCGCCCCCTCCCCGAGACCGGTCCCCGCAGCGATGACGGCAATCGGTCTGTTCTCCTGCCGGGATCCCGGCTGGAGAGTGACCTTCTCACTCTCCTGCAACCGGAGCGTCCCGTACGCCGTCGCTTCGAGATCATTCAGCAGCCCCACCGTGTCCAGGTTCAGGAGAGCCGCTACGTCACGGCTGTCAACATCCCATCCCAGATTGGTCAGCTTGCTCCGCCCCTCAACGATAGGACCCGCAATACCGAACGCCGCGCAAGAGATCGGAACGCGATGCTCCGCCAGGAGCTCCTCCACGAGTTCGTTGAGTGAACGATAGGCCTGACTGACATAGCTCTTTACCACGACTGGCGACAGGATCTCCCCGCTGGGTTCAAAGAGTGCGAGATGCGATTTCGTTCCGCCGATGTCTCCCGAGAGTATCATGAGACGTCCAATCCTTCCTCCGATTCGGCAACCTCGCGGTCAACATACCAGTGGACCCGACCGGAACCCGGCTGTACGAGCTGGACAGGGTATTCGGGTGTGTCGGAGGCCCTGATCTTCCGAAAGATTGGCGCTTTCAGTTTTCCGGAAACGAGGAACACAACCTCCTCCGCGCTGTTCAGGGCGGGAAGCGTCAGCGTTATTCGAGAGGACTTGAGAGATTCAACATAGACTTCCGTAACGATACGTTTTCTCTCCTGGAGCGCCAGTGTCCCGGGAAACAGCGAGGCGATATGACCGTCGGTGCCAAGCCCGAGCAGCACAAGTGTGAAGTGTGGCCACGCGTCATGCCTGAGCCCCAGGGCAGTACGGATTTCCTGGTCATACGCCCGGGCGGCATCCTGGGGGGGAGTCTCGCCACGAATGCGGTGGACGTTCTGCTCGGGAATGTCAATGGTTTCCAGTAGAGCTTCCTTCACCATCCGATAGTTGCTCTCCGGCATCGTCGGGGGAACGCACCGTTCGTCGCCCCAGAAGAGGTGGACGAGAGACCAGGGAACCGAGTCCCGGCAATCCTCGGACCCCAGCAGCTGGTAGACATCACGGGGAGTCTTCCCTCCGGACAGGACAAGCGAAGCAATGCCGGATGTTGTCACAGCCTCGCTCAGCGTTTCGACTATCCTCCCGGCGACCCCTCCCGCCAGAGTATGTGCATTTTCAAAGGTGTGGATCTCGCCGATCATTGATCTTGCTCCGCTAGAAGTCGAGACAACCTTGACATGGTTCGCTCGTAGGCGGGTTCCCGGTGAAGAATGTCCAGCTCCCGCGCGAGGAGCACCGCCTCATCCTGACGAACCGGATAGCGCAGAAACTCCTCCACCGACAAACCGTTAACCTCCCTCTCGAGTCTGACACAATCTTTCTTCTCCGTCAATTGGAGCTGCACCACCGTGTCGCCGGAACCACGGATCGTCACCGATTCCAGGCCCCCGGTGAAAGGATCGGTCGGGGGGACACTGAACGCCCGCACGGTAACCGGGCCGCTTCGGGAACGCGGGTGAAGACGCGCCCTCAGTTCGCCGGAGGACAACTCACGAAACGGCTCCCCGTCATCCCAGCCCAGCCGATCGGCAAGCCAGCCGGAGAGCAGATATGCCTGAGCCAACCCGGAATGCGCCGGGGAGGGTCTCGACGAGAACTCAATGAGAACATCGCTGATCTCAGCGAGAACCTTCCGCACCTTCACGGGCTGGAAGACGCGAGCGAGCAGAGAACGCCACGGCGTCAGGTGCGTCCACGAAAGGTCTCCAAATAGCGCTTCCTGGAAAGACCCGGCTCGAACCACATTCATCCGGGAGCTTGGATCATCTCCGGCTTCCATGAACCGCGCCCACGAGAGAAGAACCTCCCCGGGACGGTGCAGTTCGGAGGAGTCGATGATCACCCTGTCTGCAAAAGGAAGAAAAGCTCCGATGCCCGACTCCTCCAGCCCGGCATCCGATTTCCAGATCACCACCGTGGGGAGATCGGGGACGAGAAGAGGCGTGACAATGCCAGAGACCTTTTTCCTCTCTGATCCGCTTGCCGTGAGCGTGATCTCTTCGCAACAAACCTGGTTTTGCCCCGGGGTCGGCAGGCTGCAACGTGCAGAGACCCACGCATCCAGGTGAGACTCACCCCCGTGTGAAACCAGCACAACCAGAAAGATCCGGCTGGGATGGCTGACGGAGACGTCCCCCACCAGCTCGCCGATCGCGGAGGCGCGGGACTCGTCATTCGTCACCACGACCAGGTTCATGGAGCAGGCACGTATCACGGGGGACGCACCACGCGCTTCCTGGTCCTCCGATGCATCTTTCCAGAGCCGTGTCAGCTCCCGCTCGATCAGCGAGATATCAACCCCTCTCGGCTCTTCAATCAGGACGGACATCTCTGCTGACATGCCACCTCCCTGCTGAACTCTCCCTGTCTACAAAAGACTTCAGTTGACAGGGCTACTGAACACTGAACTGAATTCCCTCTTGAAAATCAACCGTTTTCCAGCTCCCTGTGCACCTCCCCCTTGGGCTGAGCGTGGCACAACCTTTGTGTACCTTCTGTTGTAGAGAGGAGGGATATGAGATGGAACGGTTGAGCCTGGAGACGTTTGTCACCGCGCAGCGGGACTCTGAAATCGCGCAGTACGCTGTCATGAGCGGAATGCAGGACTACCGCCGGGAGTTCTCCCGCAGCCGGCTCTACCCCGCGCTGTCGGATCTCATCCAGCTCCACCAGGAACTCTCCGATTTCATCCAGCGCCACGACGAGATGAACCGCCAGTTCCCTAAACAGCTCAAGGGAATAGACGAGAGGGGGCCTCAGCTTGTCTTCGAACCGGCCAACCATGAGAACTCGCCTCTGGAAGCGATCATCGAGGTGATCCAGTGGGCCCTCCCTCTTATCCAGAAGGCCATCGAGGAGGGGGCGGAGATCTACAACTTCGTCGAAGAACATATCAGCATTGATGGTGTTGGCGTTATGCCCATGTACTGCGACGAAGGCTACTGGTTTGTCCCGGAAAACCGTCGTTCGCTCCTGCATCTCATGCGGTACGAGATATCCCTCTACAGCTCATCGGCCGGACGACACAGAACGCTCAAGACCACGTTGCTGGAATCCATTGAGAACGGTCCCGTGACACCGAGCCCCGAATCCGTGAAGCTCTCGCTCCTGGAGAGGTACCACGAGCTGCCCAATCCCGCAACGTTTCAATGCGACACCGACCTGGAGTTCCCGTATTCGGAAACATTGCTCCCTGTCGCAAAGAGAAAACTCATGGCCCACCTGTTCAGCTAGGCGAGGTCCTGCACACTTGCATTCATCGGTGATTTCCCATACCGTGTCCGTGCATTCTGACTAAGCGAACGGGAGAAACAGATGGATGCTATCCGGAGCCTCTCAACGGCCGAGCTGGATTCAAGAATTGCCACGCTCCCCGACTGGTCGGTCCTCGGCGGCAAACTCCACAGGGAGTTTATCTTTGGAGATTTTGTGGAGGCCTTCGCCTTCATGAGCGGAGTGGCGCTCATTGCGCAATCGATGAATCATCATCCCGAGTGGTTCAATGTCTACAACAGGGTCACCATCGACCTGACGACCCACGAGGCGGGCGGAATCAGCGGTCGAGACATCGAATTTGCAGTGGCCATCCAGAAGTTTCTCCAGACAAAACCTCTCTGACCGTCGGCAGCAAAGCGAAGCGCCCCGCCGGCAGATCCGGC
>JBATTW010000362.1:0-2342 GCA_049670805.1 Bacteroidota bacterium | reverse complement strand
GCTGCGACCATCGACACACCATGTGACCGGCAACAATGCGTTGAGCCCGGCCAGGCTTATCTTACCTATAGGGAATGACATTGTCTTCCGGCACGTCGCTTTCGCGAAAGAAATCGCGTGCACATGTCGGCGACGCCAAAGGTAGGCACTGAGTACATGCAGGGCTCAGTTCATAGCAGGTTCGATTCCTGTCGCCGACTCAGGCTAAAAATACCAGCTGCAGACTGCTGCGCTCCGGTCGCTACTCGCTTTCAATGAAGAAGGTTCGCGATCTCGATACGGTGTGCACCCTCTTCCTGGCTGTCACTTGGATCCGGAGTGTATAGGCCCCATCGTCGAAATCATCCAGATCCAGGATTTCAAACTCAGCCTCGAATTCTTCGATCCCTTCCTTTGTTTCTTCTCGGACAAGGTCCCCGTCATCCTCATCCGCTGCCGCCCCTTCGGCGACGAAATATCGGACCGTATAGGCCGTCTTGCCGTACACGTCCTTCACCAGGTTGTAGATCTGGTGATAGACATAGAGGGGCGCATCGGGGGGCACGGAACCGAACGGACTCTGTACGACTTTGACGCCCTCAATCTCGATACTCGGTTCGAGCTCCGATGGAAGAAGAAACTGAATGTCGGAGAGCATCATTTCGTCCGATGAGTAATCCGGAATTTCAGCATCCTCCATCCATCTGCCGATGATCTGCGATCCCAGCGGGTTTACGTGCATCGAGAGACGGTAGAGATTCGGCTGGAGTCTGTATCGGAGGAGACTCAGGTAGTAGCCGTATGAAAGCTGTGAACTGGCGAAGTAGAGGGTGTCGCGTCGGGTCGTGGGCGGGGCACCGTCCGGTGTCCCTATGCTCAGACCCACCTCCACCGAGAGGCGATCCGCGGTCTCACCAAGAATCTCTCCGAGTTGATGCAGAGGTACCCCGAAGCTGATGTCCACAAGGGTCTTTCCCTCGTCGCTCCTGAATGTATCGACCGAGTATGGTACGTCCAGGACACGCGTTTCTTCATTCCACGTATGTTCATCGGTTGTCAGCGCGTCCATCACGATCGTCCGGGATTCAGCGAGAACAATATCCTCCTTCTCCAGCCTCTCGAGCGGAGTCGCATAGAAAAGCCGCCTGTAGTCCCGGTCCACCATCGCAAGTTCCTCTATCATCTCTCTGTCTTCAGGGAGGCCGGCAAGCCGCCAGTTGTTCCCGGACGAGTTCTTAAGACGGAAGTTGAATATCCTCTGCGGCTGGTCGCCGCGCGCGAAGTAGACCCACGATTCATCAGAATCATTCCCTCCAATGGTTCTATTGATCTGGTCCGGGTCTCCGTGGCGAAGATAAATCATCCCCTTGTCGTTGAACTCTTCGTTCAACAGAAAGGAGTCGGGGAAACGCAGGTACATGAGCTGGTCGGGGTTGTTGAACCAGCTCCGAAATCCGAAGTACTCGAAATCTTGCTCGGCGTGGAGGAACCTCCTGATGTGTTCGGCGAGTCGGGGATTCCATCCGGCGGAGGGCGTAGGGTTTCTTCGCTCCCAGAACGAATGGAAGAAGGCCCGTCGTTCACTGTTTGAGTTCAGCTTTCTAAAGAATGTGACCTCTTCGCCCGTGATGATGTATTTGAGATCCTCGAAGAGTAGTTCCGCTCCGAGCCAGGAGTTGATATTCTCCACAGCCCTCCAGTAGTATATCTCCGCCCGGCGGGTGTTCTCCTGCCGGAACGCGATCCGGACCATGGAGAGATACATCGCCTGGAGGGGAATGTCTGTCCCGACAGCCATCAGCTCTTTGAAGATAACCGACGCCTGTCTTGGCCTCTGTTCCCGTCTGAGAAGTTCACCCTCGAAGTAGCGAGCTTGTGTTGAAGGATGCGTGCGTAGCCAGGTGAGGCCCGTGTTGGGATCCTCGGTCGCGACAAACGCACGGTAGATCCGGAAGAGGCCAATCTGGCCCTGCCGGGACGCGGGTTTCAGGCGAATCTGCGCGTGCCCGAGACGGAAGGCCCGGTCAAACTCCTCTTTGTACTGACGCAATCGGGCGTACTCGTAGAGAACATCCTCGTAGAGAGAATCACGGGCCATGATGAAGTCAAAGTGGCTTTCTGAGGCATTCCACTCGATGAGCCTGAAAATCAGAGCGACCTGGCTTCCCGATTCTCTGTATGCCCTGGCCGCAATGTAGTGAGCCTCCAGACTGTTCGGATCAATATCCAATATATCGTCGGCATAGCCGGAGGCGTCTCCCCAGTCTCTCTCTTCAAGAGAGAGTCTCGCAAGACCCTCGAGTGCTGGAACCGACTCGTCGTCCTCGTCGAGCACTGTCTCAAAGCACCGGCGGGCCTCGTCC
>JBATTW010000361.1:0-7636 GCA_049670805.1 Bacteroidota bacterium | reverse complement strand
GTTCTAGAGTCTGCCTCAAGACCCGAGGCCCCCGGGGGACAGGGTTTTCCTAGACTGATTGTGATGTACCAGTGAACCATTTTCCTGAAACACCGTATTGAGGGTACTGTGAAAAAAACATCGTTGTTCCTACTCCTTGCGACGGTATTCCTCTCGTCGCTGACTCTCCAGGGACAGACCCGACAGAAGATCGGCTTTGTCAATTCGAACAAGATCTTCCAGGAGCTCCCTGCCGCGCAGGAGGTTCAGCGCAGGATCGATACTTACACCAAGCCCCTTCAGGATTCGCTCGAAGCCATGCAAAGGGGGCTGCAGCAACTCTATGAGGACTATCAGCGGAAAGAAGCCCTGATGAACGAGGCAACAAAGCGCGCGGAACAGCAGAGACTGCTGGAACTGGAGCGTCGTTTCAACGAGTTCAGGGTACAGAAATTTGGTGCGGAGGGGGACGTTGCGAAGGAGACCGAACGGCTGCTGGAACCTATCCGTGATGACATCCGGATGGCGATCTCGACCGTAGCCAAGGACGAGAAGTACACCTTTGTCTTTGACAAGACGGAACAGATTCAGATCCTCCTGTACGGTGATCCGGCACACGATCTGACGTTCAAGGTGATTGACAAATTGAAGCGAGGACGATAAAGGGCGGAGCGATGAAACGGTTCGTGAAGATCTGCCCACTCGTCCTGCTGCTGACGGGGGCCGCTTTCGCGCAGACGAACATTGCGCATATCAACTCCGAGGCGATTATGCAGGCTCTCCCCGAGGCAATTGATGCCCAGAAGAGCCTGGATGCCCTCGTGGCGCAATGGGAAAGCGAGCTCCAGAAGATGCAGTCGGATTGGAAGCAGAGGTTTGATGACTACGACAAACGCAAGCTCATTCTCACCGATCAGGCTCGTGCGCAGATGGAGCGAGAGTTGCGTGATCTTGACCGGGAAATTTCTGACTTTCGCAACAACAAATTCGGTCCGAACGGGGAACTCTTCCAGAAGCAGAACGAGGTCATGAAACCGATTCAGAACAAGATGTTCAAGGTCCTGGAAGAGATCGCCGAGGAGGACGGCTACGACTACATATTCGATAAAAGCGGTGAAATCCTCCTGCTGTATGCCCGGGAAAGCAAGGACCTGACAGAGCAGGTTCTCACGCGGATGCAGGTGTTTGGCAAATAGCGTCACTTATCCGATCGCCCCACTATGAAACTCCGTGATATTGTGCAGCTGCTCGATGCGGAGGTGGAGTCGCAGGGGAGTATTGAAGGGCTGGACATCTTGCGTGTTGCGAAAATCGAAGAAGCCCGAGAAGGTGACATCACCTTTCTCGCAAATCCGAAATACACGCGCTTTCTGTCGACGACACGTGCTTCGGCGCTGATTCTGGGAAGAGGGGTCACACCGCCTGAGCGCGACGACGGACGATCAGGCCCTGTCCTGATACGCGTCGTCGATCCGTACGTCTCATTCCTCCGTGTCCTGCTTGCCTTTCACCCGCCCAGAGATCCACTTCCGGAGGGGACCCACCCCTCGGCCGTCGTTCATCCGTCTGCCCGGCTGGGGAAAGATGTGCGGATCGGGGCTCACGTGGTCGTTGGCGAGAACTGCCAGATTGCGGACAACGTGATGCTCTGCGAGTGTGTTGTTCTGGGTGAAGGCGTTCATGTCGGGGAGAGTACGCTGATCTATCCGAACGTCTCCGTTCGCGAAGGATCCCGGATAGGCGCGCGCGTCGTCATCCACCCGGGCGCGGTAATCGGGAGCGACGGCTTCGGGTTTGCTCCAAGGGCCGATGGCACGTACGAGAAGATTCCGCAACTGGGAATCGTGGTGATCGAGGACGATGTGGAAATCGGGGCCAATACGACCCTTGACCGGGCGACGATGGGCGAGACCCGGATACAAAAAGGGGCGAAACTCGACAACCTCATTCAGGTAGCCCACAACGTTGTCATCGGCGAGAACACTGTCGTGGCAGCGCAAACCGGTATTTCTGGGAGCACAAAGATAGGAAAGAACTGTGTGATTGCCGGGCAGGTCGGGCTGGTGGGGCACATCGAAATAGCGGACAAGACGACGATTGCGGCACAATCCGGTGTCCACAAGTCTGTCTCCAGACCGGGTGAAACATGGTTCGGGTATCCCGCGCATCCCCATCGACAGTCCCTTCGGATGCATGGAGCCCTCACACAGCTTCCCGATCTCCTGGCGACCGTAAGGGAGTTGCAGAAGAAGGTCGAAGCGCTGCAGGAGGAGCTCCGTCAACTCAAGCCCTGAGCACCCCAGGGCCCGCCGAAACCAGCGATTCAGGAATTCTCATCAGGTGTACTCATGCTAGCCCAGCAACGCACGATCAAACAACCCGTGTCGATCAGCGGTGTCGGTCTTCACACGGGGAACGTGTCCACGATGACATTCAAGCCGGCCCCCGAGAACTACGGCGTTCGGTTTCGCCGTGTTGACCTTCCGGGTTCTCCTGAGGTGCCTGCCGATATCGACCACGTAGTCGACATCTCGCGCGGGACCACGATCGAACTCGGGGAAGCGCGGGTTCATACGGTGGAGCATGTACTTGCGGCACTCGTTGGGCTCCAGGTCGACAACATTCTTGTCGAAGTTGATACAAACGAGCCGCCCGTGGGGGACGGAAGCGCCATGCCGTTTGTCGATGCTCTTCTCAATGCGGGGTTCGAGAAGCAGAACGAACCAAAAGACTATCTCATCATCGACAAGACGGTGCACTACCACAACGAGAAAAACAAGGTTGATATCGTTGCCCTTCCGACCGATGACTACCGGATCACGGTTCTGGTGGACTACAACAACCCTGCTCTGGGAAGCCAGCACACCGGGCTCTTCGATCTCGAGAAGGAATTCGTTGAGGAGTTTGCGCCGTGCAGGACCTTCTGTTTTCTCCATGAGGTCGAGGCTCTCCACAGTCAGGGCTTGATCAAGGGGGGGAATCTGGACAACGCCATTGTGATCGTTGACCGGGATCTCACCGAGGAAGAAATCACACGCTTAACCGGTAAACTCGGCATCAGGGAATCGGTGATACTCGGGAGCAACGGTGTGGTGAACAACAGACCACTCCGATTTCAGAACGAGCCGGCGCGTCACAAGCTACTCGATGTGATGGGAGACCTTGCCCTCATCGGTGTTCCGTTGAAGGCACAGATACTCGCGGCCCGTCCGGGTCACGCGAGCAATATCGAATTTGCCCGGATGATCCGGAAGTTGTATGAGCAGAAAAAGCTCATTCGCAAATTCCAACACGAGCGGAAAGCCGGTGTTGTTTTCGATATTGCAGCCATCAAGAAGATTCTCCCCCACCGGTATCCGTTCCTGCTCATCGACAAGATCATCGATTTCCAGATGGATGAGAAGATCGTCGGGGTGAAGAACGTCACAGTCAACGAACCGTTCTTCGAAGGGCATTTCCCCGAGCAACCCGTCATGCCGGGGGTGTTGATCCTCGAAGCGATGGCGCAGACGGGCGGGATTCTCCTCTTGAACGGCGTCGAGAATCCCGGTGACAAGCTCGTCTTCTTTATGAGCATCAATAATGTGAAATTCAGGAGGCCGGTCACTCCCGGGGACCAGCTCGTCTTCGAGATGAGCATGATGACCCGAAAGACGCGTGTGTGCCAGATGAAGGGGAAGGCGTATGTGGATGGCCACGTCGTGGCGGAAGCGGAGATGATGGCTTCCATCGTGAATCGCCAGGAAGCGAAAACCCCGGGCAACTGAACATGAGCAATCAGATTGATACGCGGGCCAACGTCAGTCCAAAGGCGCAGATCGGCGAGAATGTTGCCGTCGGACCGTTTACCACGGTCGAAGATGATGTCGTCATCGGCGACGGAACCACTATTGCCGGTAACGCGCTTATTGGCACCGGGACGCGGCTGGGGAAGGACTGCAGGATTCACCACGGAGCCGTGGTGGGTCATATGCCCCAGGATTTGAAGTACCGCGGTGAAAAATCCACCTGTGAGCTGGGCGACCGGACCGTGATTCGGGAATACGCAACGCTCCACAGGGGCACCGGTGACGGGGGTCGGACGATCGTGGGCCGGGACAGCTTTATCATGGGCTACTGCCACGTGGCGCACGACTGCAGGATCGGGGACCACGTCATAATGTCAAACGCCGCAATGCTGGCCGGTCACGTGGCTGTGGAGGACCACGTAATTATCGGCGGCATCACACCTGTTCATCAGTTTGTCCGGATCGGCAGACATGCCATGATCGGGGGAGGGCTACGAGTGCCAAAAGATGTGCCCCCGTTTGTGCTCGCGGCCGGCGAGCCTCTCGCGTTTGGTGGTTTGAATTCTGTCGGCCTCCGAAGGCGGGGTTTCTCCCGGGAAACACTGGATTCGCTTCAGAGACTCTTCCTGATCCTCTACCGCTCGGGGTTGAATGTCTCGCAGGCCGTTGCAGCTGTGAAGGAGGACCAGGAGCTCGGGAAATTCCCGGAAGTGAGAGAGGTGCTCGATTTCATATCTCAAAGCAAGCGTGGCATAATACCAGCTCCCCGCCTGCAGAACTGACCCGTTGATGATTCCTTCTCGGTGGCGTTTTCTCGATACCGGCGCCCGCCCCGGCAGCCTCAACATGGCGCTGGACGAGCAACTGGCGCGTCGTTTGGTGGAGGAGGCTCCCGACCTTCGATCCAATGACTTGCTACCCGTCCTGAGGCTGTTTCGATGGAGCCCGTGGGCCATCTCGCTTGGGTACAACCAGGAATTGACGGAGATCGACATCGGTGCCTGCACGCGTGACGGGATAGACATTGTTCGTCGACCGACAGGTGGACGGGCGATACTCCATGCGGAAGAGCTGACGTACAGTGTTGTGATGATCGCCGGTCGGAAGAGCATCCTCCAGCTCTACAACGATATCAGCAGGGCTCTGGTTCGGGGGCTTTCGCTGTTCGGGGTGAACGCAACCGTGCAACGGTCGCAACCGAATTTCGGGGAGGCCTACAGGCGGCCCTCCTCCATACCGTGCTTCACGAGCTCGGCCCGGTACGAGATCGAGTGGGGAGGAAGAAAACTCGTCGGAAGTGCCCAGCGTCGGTTTAGCGGAGAGACGGGTGACGTCGTGCTGCAACACGGCTCGATTCTCTGTGGCCCGGCGCATCAGGACCTGGCGCGCTACTTGCTTCTGGAGGCCGGGGACCTGCGGGAACAGATACAGACTGATCTGCGGGAGAGAACCATTGATCTGTCGGCGATCCTCCAGCGACGTGTCGATGAGGGCGAACTGGCAGCATGTATCCGCCGGGGATTTGAACTAGAATGGAGTATCACATTTACCGAGGCCAACTGACCATGAGTACAGCAGGTTCGGCAGGTTCGAGCGACAGCAAAGGACGGGTTATCACCACGCGGACCGTTCTTACGATGAAGCAGTCCGGCGAGAAGATCGCCATGCTGACAGCTTACGATTATCTGGTTGCACGATTGTTGGATCAGGTGGGCGTGGACGTCGTTCTCGTTGGTGATTCCGTAGGGAACGTTGTTCAGGGTCATCCGACGACGCTTCCTGTCACCGTCGAAGACATGATCTATCATGCAAAGGCCGTCAAGCGGGCGGTGAGGAACGCGCTTCTCGTTGTCGACATGCCCTTCATGTCGTACCAGACCAGCATCGACGACGCCGTGATGAACTGTGGTAGAGTAATGAAAGAGGTTGGGGCGGGTGCCGTGAAGCTGGAAGGGGGTGGATACGTCGCCGATATCGTGAAGCACCTCGTGAGAATAGGCATCCCCGTGATGGGACACCTCGGATTGACACCGCAGGCGATCAACAAGTTCGGCACGTACGAAGTGCGAGCCCAGACGAAAGAGGAAGCAAACGAAGTACTGCGGGATGCAAAAGCTCTCTCCGAGGCGGGGGTCTTTTCGATTGTCCTGGAGAAAATCCCCGCGTCTCTGGCGAAGAGGGTGACGCAGAGCGTTTCGGTCCCTACGATCGGCATCGGGGCGGGTCCTCACTGCGATGGACAGGTACTCGTGGTTACCGACATGCTCGGTTTGACGGAGGATTTCAAGCCGAGATTCGTTCGCCGGTATGCCGAACTGGCTGATGAACTCCGGACCGCATTTGGTCGCTACATTGCCGATGTGAAATCCGGGCAATTCCCCACACAGAAGGAGAGTTACTAGAAGAAATATGGCTGCAAAACGTTCTCCCCGGAAGCTCCACATCCTCATCTCGAATGACGATGGTATCGACGCCCCCGGGATATATGCACTAACGCAGGAGCTGAGGAAGATTGCGCGCGTCACCGTTGTTGCGCCGGACAAGCAGCAGAGTGCGGTGGGTCATGCGATTACGATGAACTATCCGCTGCGTGCGATCCCATTCAGAAAGAACAACGAGTTTTTCGGGTACGCGGTTGAGGGGACGCCCGCCGATGCGGTGAAGCTGGGCGTCCGCTTCCTTCTCAAGCAGAAGCCGGATCTTCTCCTCTCGGGGATCAACCACGGGTCCAACACCGCCATCAATATCATCTACTCTGGGACTGTCTCGGCAGCGACAGAGGGAACCATCCTCGGGATTCCCTCCGTTGCGGTCTCCCTGACGACCTACGAGGAGGCCGACTTCTCGTTTGCGGCGCGGCTTGCGGCGAAGCTGGCGCTCGTCGTGGCTGAGAGGGGGCTCCCCGAGGGAACCTTGCTCAACGTCAATGTCCCCGCGATTCCGGAGGAGCAAATCCGGGGGATACGGCTGACGAAGCAGGGGACGTCGAAATGGGACGACAGGTTTGACGTCCGCCGCGACCCCGCAAATCGCGAGTATTTCTGGCTGATGGGGAGGCTGAACGTAACGGACACGGACCCCGAGGCTGATCAGATCGCGGTTCAGAGCGGTTTTGTCTCGATTACACCCATCCACTACGATCTGACCGACCGGAAGATGCTGGAGGAGATGAGGGGCTGGGGGCTGGATGGTCTGCGGTAATCGGAGCGGGCGCAACCTTTTTTTTAGCCCGGGAGTTGACTCTTTTCCCCGGATTGTGTATAGTTATATCCCTTCTTCGGGAGCGGCGGCGCACGGGTCAGTTTCTTCTGAACTCCCAACCGGATCTTGACTTAGAGTTTTGGATTGTGTATATTTAATGCCCGCTTCTTTTGCGGAAGATTGTTGTTCTTTGAAAAATAGTGTGCATAGCCAATAGTCAATCTTCGCAGAGTTCAACCCAAGGCGAAGATGTCCCGTCTCTGACGGGATGAAGACGCCATCTTCAAACTCGACGATGATAGTATTGAAGATAACTACAACGGAGAGTTTGATCCTGGCTCAGGACGAACGCTGGCGGCGTGCCTAACACATGCAAGTCAGGGAGAAAGGGGTAGCAATATCCCGAGTAAACCGGCGCACGGGTGAGTAACGCGTAGGCAATCTACCTTTAGGACGGGGACAACTCCGAGAAATCGGGGCTAATACCCGATGATGCAGCGGCACCGCATGGTGATTGTTGTTAAAGGCCCGCAAGGGTGCCTATTGATGAGCCTGCGTCCCATTAGGTAGTTGGCGGGGTAACAGCCCACCAAGCCAAAGATGGGTAGCTGGTCTGAGAGGATGATCAGCCACACTGGAACTGAGACACGGTCCAGACTCCTACGGGA
>JBATTW010000360.1:0-23711 GCA_049670805.1 Bacteroidota bacterium | reverse complement strand
CATAGGCTCTCTTTCTTTCCTCTGTCATGTCGACAATCGTAATGTCCGGCATCATGACATCCTTAATGCGATTCGGCATCTCGACGAGGTTGTATTTGCCTGCCGTCGCGTTGGCATACGACTCGAGGGAGGGTGTGGCGGAACCCAGGACCACGGTGGCACGGGAAAGCTGTCCCCGCATGACGGCAACATCGCGCGCATGGTAACGCGGACTTGCATCAAATTGCTTGTATGCGGCTTCGTGCTCTTCATCCACGACGATCAGGCCCAGATCGGGAAACGGAGCAAACACCGCTGAGCGTGGGCCGATAACGATGGAGCAACTTTCACTGAGGACCGCTCGCCAGGCAGATTGCCGTTCGCCGGCCGACATCTTGCTGTGGACCACACGCACACGGTCCCCGAAGTGTGACTGAAAACGACGGACAGTTTGCGGCGTGAGCGAGATTTCGGGGACCAGGACAATTGCGCTCCTGTTCAGGTCAAGACAATGACGGATGGCCTCGATATAGACCTGGGTCTTGCCGCTCCCGGTGACTCCATGGAGAAGGTGCGTCCCTGCATCCCGGGTGTCCAGGGTTCGGGCGATTGCTTCGAGAGCCTGCACCTGATGGGCATTGAGCGTGACCGGCACCGGAGGTTCCACCTCCGGTGTAGCGTAGATGGTCGGAATTTCTTCTTCACGCAGAGGAATGATGCCCTCGGCGGCGAGCTGTTTGAGCAGTGCCGGGGAATGTCCGTGCTCTTTCAGGAACTGCTTTGCTTCGATCTCCTTCAGTCCTTCGTTCTTGAGTGCAACCACCGAGGAGAGGAGGAGTTGGGCTTTCTTCCTGCGCGGGGACATCGATATGAGGGCGGATGCCAGCCGGGCATCGTCTGTTTCACCCAGCAGGAGATACCGAGCCTTCCCACCCCGTCTCCGCTGTGTGGTGAGCACATCCTGGACCAGGAGGAGCCCGTCCTTCACCATCTGTTGAAGGAGAGCGTTGATGCTCTTCAGTCCCGTCCGTTTCGAGAGCTGGCCTGGTGTCAGCCGTTCATGCTTCTGGAGCAGTCTGAGAACGAGCGCCCTTTGGGGAGATCGGCGCTCGATTTCTGCCATGGCCTCTTCTTCCAGTGGGGAAGAGAGCATTGCGACCTGTTTGCTCGGGGTGGCGAACCCGTGGGGGACGGCCGCTTTCAGGACCTCTCCGAGGGGAGCGTAGTAGTACCGGGCGATCCAGTGACAGAGCTGCAGGAGATCCGGGGAAAGAATCGGCCTGCCATCGATGATGTCCATGAGAGGTTTGAGGCCGCCTCTCGGGGATTGTTCCGGTAGACCGACAATCAGACCCGTGGCGTGCTTTGTGCCAAAGGGTACGACAACACGCATGCCTGCCGCGGCCGCCTGCTGGAGTTCGGGTGGGATGCGGTATGTGAAGATCTTGTCAACTGCAAGAGGGAGAGCGACGTCTGCAAGGCTGCCCATGTGTGAATATCACCAAAAGGGGGGTGAAGTTCAACGAGGGCGATCAGCCCTTCCGCGCCTGGATAAACGTGCGGACTGCGAAGACGACGAAGACCAGGCAGAGGAGAGCCATGATCGATTGGGCGATGGCAGCTCCGGGCCGGGCCGCCTCACCTCCCGCTGCGAGGCTGAGGAGAGTAAAGATGCCCGGCACCGAACCAACGAAACCAATGAGGGAAAGCAGTGCTGCAGCGTGCATAACGTGTTTGCGCCGCTTTTCGCTCTTGCCAGCATACCCGAGGAAGAAGAGAATGATACCGAAGAAGGCGGGAATGAGCGCGGTGAAGCTCGCTCCCCCCGTTAGCACGTACCCGGCGATGCCCAATAGGGTAAGCAGAATACCGATTCCTTTTGTCAGGGCGGTCATGAACATGGGTTGACTCCTCGTGGGTTATTCGACGACAATCGGCTCACGCTCCAGGTGGATTCCGAACTTCTCCAGGACAGCATCCTGGATGGCCGCTGCCAGGTCCAGCAGCTGCCGCGTTGTCCCGCCTCGATTGACAAGGGCAAGGGCGTGATTTGCGGAGATGCCCGCGCCCTCCCTCTGGTAGCCGCGAGGAAACCCCGCGTGCTCCACAAGCCATGCGGCGGGGATCTTCATCCCTCCGGAGACCGGATAGTGCATGATCCTTGCGCTTTGCCCCGCGGCTTTCCAGCGATCCTGGAGATCTCTGTACAGTTCCGCTGAAAGCACGGGGTTGATGAAAAAGGAGCCCGCGGACCGCGAGTTGGGGTCCATCGGGTCGATGATCATCGACTTCTTTTTGCGGAGGGCAAGGACGGCTGACCTGACCGCCTGGAGATCCGGACGTTCGGAGGATGGCCCGCCGAGCCTCATCAGGTACTCCGAGAGTTCCGGGTACTCAATGCGGGGAGCCGTGTCTTTTCGAAGTTTGAAGCGGACCTCTGTTATGACGTACCGCCCGGCATCGGGTCCCTTGAAACGGCTGGAGCGGTAGCCAAAACCGCATTCCCGGGTGGAACACTCGATGACCTCCAGACGTGAGGAATCCAGGGCCTGCACGGAGATGATGCTCTCCGCGACCTCCTGCCCGTAGGCACCGACGTTCTGGATCGGGGTCGCCCCAACGCGGCCGGGGATTCCCGAGAGGCATTCGATGCCGCCCAGCCCCTGGTCGACGCAGCTTTTGACAAATCCATCCCAGCTCTCCCCAGCGGCGACACTCAGGATGGCTGAAGCGTCCTGATCGTCTCTCCGCATCCCCTGAATATCCATCCGTATGACGAGGCCGTCATACCCGCCGTCGGGAAATATGATGTTGCTCCCGTCGCCCAGGATCATCCACCGCTTTCCGTTTTCGCGGGCGAAGCTGAGGGCGGACCTGACACATTCAACCGACGGACAGTCGATGAAGAATCTGGCGGGACCACCGAGCCCGATTGTTGTGTTTTCGGAAAGTGGAACGAGCTCGCGGATTGTCACTGATGGGTCTGCGGCACACATGATGGCACAATATCGAGAAAAGAGGGGCGAAGAGCAATCCGCGGTTATGCCTGTTGCTCCCGCTGCGGTGGGATGAAACCGCGGTATGTGTCAAACCGTGAATCGTAGAAGACGATGTTGAACGAGCTGTCCCGTAATGTTCCGCCGGAAGGGTAGAGGTAGTACTCGGAAACCGTGCCGGTTGCCCTGTTCACCGGTTTCCCCTTCTCCGAGTAAAACTTCAGGGTGTAAAAACCCAGAGAGAACGAAGCGGTTTTCAGCTGCTCGAGAACGTTCTCCCGTGTGAAGTGGAGGATGTCTGGCTGGTCCGTCATGAGGTTCGATGGACGTGGTACGCAGAGGCCTGGTCTGTCGGCATGAGGACGACCTCGCTGATGTCCACGTGTGGAGGCCGCGTGGCGCAGAAGAAGACCACGTCGGCGATATCCTGTGCCGTGAGAGGCCTCATGTCTTTGTAGGTTTGGTCTGCGCGCTCTCTGTCACCGTGGAAGCGAACCTCGCTGAATTCCGTCTGCACAAGCCCGGGCGAGACCGAGCAGACGCGCACACCGGTTCCCAGGAGATCCATTTTGAGACCCTGCGTCAGGGCTCGCACGGCGAACTTTGTTGCGCAGTAGACATTGCCGTTTGGATAGACCTGATGTCCCGCAATAGAGCCGATGTTGATGACATGCCCCCTCTTCCGCTCGACCATACCGGGGAGGACAACGCGGGTCACGTAGAGAAGGCCCTTGACGTTCGTATCGATCATCTCCTCCCAGTCCTGTAACGACCCATCGTGCACCCTCGAGAAGCCACGGGCCAGGCCGGCGTTGTTGAGGAGGACGTCGATATCCCCCCAGCGGTCCGGGAGGGCGCTGAAGTTCTTTTCCACGGCCGACGGATCGGTCACATCCAGGCGGAACGTGTGGATCTGCACCCCGTGCTCGGCCCGGAGCCGCTCGGCGAGCGCCTCCACCCGATCCACACGGCGCGCGCAAAGGAGGAGCGAAGCCCCGTGTCGAGCAAATACCCGGGCACAGGCGGCACCGATTCCGCTGCTTGCCCCGGTGATACAGACAACTGGCATGCTGAGTGTGCTCATCGTGGATGTCCGGATCTATTCCGCAAGGGGGAAACGGGGTGCAATATCGACGGGGACCGACGCGAGCTTGTCAAGGCTCGCCTGCATCACTGGACGGATAAGCACATGGCTCTGGAGCATGGCCCGGGCGGCGTCGTAGTCGCCCCGGGCCTGGACCGTCATGATCTCTGCCGTGAGCTTCTCCATGGCTTCCCGGATCCGGTCGAAATCCACCGCAAACGACCTGTCCGTCTCGTTGTAGACTATTCCCCCCTCGTCCATGAGGTAGTTGAACTGGAGGGCAATTCCTTTGCCGTGAGACTGGTGGATTCCGAAACGTACCGACCGAAAGGCGCCCGCAAGGAATGTAACATACATGGGACGCTCCATCTCCCGGCGGACAATGCCCCTGTCGATGAGATGCTGGAGTGCAAAGAGTCCGGCGATGTCGGCTTTCGCTTCTTCCAGAGCGGATCCCAGTTCTTTCATGGCCTTGCGGACAGTCGTCGGCTTTCCCTCAACCATGATCGTCTGGGGGCCAAGTCCGTGCATCAACTCGTGTGCAAGGACATGAGTGAAGAATGCGTCAAAGGAGAGCATGTGAAGCTGAGAGGTGTCGAGGACCACAGCGGCGATCGGCGCCAGGATCTGTTCGAATTTCGCCTTCATGACATTTCGTAGCATCACGCGCTTGCTCCCCTTTGCCGCGACGACGCGTTCATCGTTTGGCAAGTTGAACGCGGCGGTCTGGACGCCTGACCCGGCTTCACCCCCGACAGCGATCTCGTCGACGACCCGGATGGGCGCAAGAGCTCCCAGCCTGGGATTCCGGTACCGTGCGTTGATGGGGAGGTTGTCCTCAATGTCCTGGAGGTGCGCCGAAAACATGGAGAGCCTGACGGTCTCCTCCTCGTTGCGGAGCGTGATGAATGCCTCGAAGGCGGCTTTGTAGTTGAAGAGGCTGTCCATATAGACCTCATACGGTCCGATTGTCACATCTATCGGGCTGTCGAGGTCCATCCACGCGAGGTCGCTCTCGTAGTAGTCATTGCTGAAGAACGCGTCCGCCCGTTTGAGCAGGTAGGTTCTGAGGCTGTTGTTGTCGGTCAGCGCTGCGGCCTCCCTCAGAAGCCGGGATGCGTGCTCGAGGTCCTCCCGGTATTCTTCACTGTACGGGACCGTGCTGAGCGCACCGCGGTCGTTTCTGCGGATTGTGTAGAAGTAGCCGGTTGCTTTCACCTGTTCTTTCTCGGGAAGGCCCGCCAGCCATGCGGAGAACTCCTCCCGGGTCAAATCTTCGGGATAGTAGTTCGCATGCGGAAGAGGTTTCTGCGGAATACCGTCAACAAACGCTTCGTTGTCGTCGATGGTTGACCAGGGGCCCATATTGATGTTGAAGTACCGGTGACGGAGTCGACCCTCCAGAGTGGTGTCAGCTTCCAGTGTCTTCGCGAGCGCCACGTTCCCGCCCCACACCTGTCGGAGGTATAGGCGGTCCATGATTTTCGCAGCTTCCACGAGCTTCTTCAACGCAGCCCTGTCGCCTCCGGAGAGGCTGGTGGTGTCTCCCGTGATCACCGTTGGCTCGAAGCGCGCAATCATGGTGGAGAGCCGTTTGGCCTCCTGGTCCGGTTCGCGGGACCTGTCACACCCCGCCGTGAGACCGAGGGACAAACATATGGCGGGGAGAAGAGCGATCGATCGGTGCATGGTGGTACCTCGAGCATCGTAATGGGTATGGTTTCATTGCGAAGAAAGCTCTCGTTCGATCCTGCGCATGACTTCGAGCAGCGGGAGATTGTGCTCGCGCGCAACCCTCCTGCATTCTTCGAACTCGGGTGCGGTGATCTCCCTGCCATCGCGGAGGACGATCTTTGCGTTGACGGGTCCAAACGATGTCGAGACCTTCACGCTGCGGCGTGGGAGTTTCAGCCTTCCGCTGTGGTGGATGCGCAGACCGATTGTTGACGTCTCGCGGTAGATGAGTTCGGCGATCGTCTGATATGTAGCCGCGTTTGCCATGACCGAGACGAGCATACCGGGTCGCCCCTTCTTCATGGTGATCGGCGTCAGGAAAGCGTCGTGTGCCCCCGCGGCGAGAATCTCATCAATGAGAACCGGATACATCTGCGGGTTCATGTCGTCGATATTGGTTTCGATGATGACGACGTCGTCCCGGTCAAACGCGGAAGCGAGCTCACCAATGGCAATGCGAAGAAGGTTGGGAAGTTCCGGAAACTCGTGTGCTCCCGCCCCGTAACCGATATCGGTCACCGAAACGGTTTCCATGTCCAGCACTCCCGCCGAGAGAGCCTTGATGATGGCAGCACCGGTTGGGGTGGTCAGTTCCCGGGGCACTGACGTGAGGGTGACGGGATAGTCCTTGAGGATTTCGAGCGTGGCGGGCGCGGGCGTTGGCATGGGTCCGTGTTGCGTCTGGATGATGCCTCCGCTTCCAAGCCGGACGGGCGAAGAGTAGATGCGGCCGATCCCGAAGCGCTCCAGACATATGGCTGTGCCCACGATGTCCACGATGGAGTCCTCGGCTCCGACTTCGTGGAAGTGTACTCTGTCGGCGGTCGTGCCGTGCACCCGTGCCTCTGCCTCGGCAATAACCCGGAAGACCGCCTCCGCGGTCTCCCTTACCCCTGTTGAGAGGCCACTTCCGCGTATGAGGTTGAGGATTCCCTCCAGGTTCCGGTGGACGCGGGAATTCTGTGTGGTTCTGACATCAAGCTGGACGGCATCGATTGCGCTCCGCTTCACGCGTCTCGCGATGAGTTCGACAGGTCCCAGTCCGAGATGATTCAGGGCTGATGTGAGATCATCGACGGACATCCCCGCACCGATGAATGCGGCAAGGATCATGTCCCCCGCGATTCCGCCGATGGTGTCCAGGTGTGCGATTCTCATTGATTGCTTCCCTCCGCGGGCTTTGGCGGTCCGAGGTACGGCTCCAAATGTTTTATGCATCGGGCTGTTGCCCCCACGTGTGTCTGAACAAAAGAGGCGGCCTTCTTACCCGCAAACGAACGTGCATGTTGGTCGAGTAGAAGATTGCGGAGTGTCCTGACGAGCTCCTGCGTGTTCTGGACAACGAATCCGCCACCGCGTTCGAGCAGCATAACCGGCTCCTGTGAGTTCCAGTGCCTGGGTCCGAAGAGAACGGGGATGCCGTAGACCGCGGCTTCCAGAACATTATGTACTCCCTGCCGGAAGCTTCCCCCGACGTAGGCGATATGGGCATAGGCGTAGAGCACGAGGAGGAGGCCCACGCTGTCAACAATGACAATCCGCTCGTCGCGGTATTCGTTTAACGCGGAGAAGCGGATCGTGTTTGCCTTGCCGGAGAGCCTGTCTTCCACCTCTTCCAGATGATCCAGACTGGGTTCGTGCGGGACCAGGATCATGATGGCGTCGGAGACCTCGTCCTGGAGTTGAAGGAACGCCGGCAGGACGACATCCTCGTCTTCCGGCCAGCTACTCCCGACAACAAAGATCTTTCTGTCCCGGAGAATGCGGGATGGAATGAGATTCCGTCGCCTTGCGTCTCTGCTTCGGATGCTGACCTGGTCATACCGTGTATCACCGACCACGCTGACGGTGGGGCGATCCAGTCCAAATGCATCGAATGTCTGCCGGTCCGCTTCGGACACCGTGAGAATGCACTGCATGCCGTTATAGACGTGGCGGTGAAATCCTCGCACAAAGGGAAATCTGCGAAGTGTCTGACGCCGCATGGTGGCGTTCGCGATAAACACCGGGATGCCGCGGCGGGCAAGCTCCCAGATGTGGTTTGGCCAGATGTCGTACCGGACCATGATGGCTACATCAGGATGTACCAGCTCAAGGAAACGGCGCGCTGCGGAGCGGGTGTCAAAGGGGATGTAGCTGATCGCGTCTGCCAGGGGGTAGTTCCTGGAGTGTTCGTAGCCAGACGGAGAGAAGAATGTCACTACAATTTGCAGATCCGGATAGAGTTGCTTCAGCCGGGCAATGATCGGCTTTGCCTGCTCGAATTCCCCGAGCGAGGAAGAGTGGATCCAGATGCGCTGACCCGGGGGGATGTCCGAGACCTGATCCCTCAGCTGCTCAAAGAGGTGTTTCCTCCCACGGATCCCACGGCGCACCTTTGGGTTAAACAGGCCGAGAAGGTGGAGACTGGCCCAGAGGGTGGGAATAAGGAAGATGGTGTATACAGATTCCCAGAGTCGTTGCATCACTGTCTCAGGAATTGCTCGACGCTCTTGACGACATGGTCAGGTTCGATATCCTCCAGGCACCGAAAGTGTCTCTTTGGACATGACGATCGGCCGATGTGCGTGCAGGGACGGCATGCGAGCCCGTTGCGCTCCAGAACGATGCTGTCTGTCCCGTAGGGAAAGAACCCGAACTGGCGCACGGTCGGGCCGAAGAGGGCGACGACCTTTCGCTTTCGAGCGGCGGCAATATGCATCAGGCCGGAGTCGTTGGAGATCACGAGTGAACATCTGTCCATCAGTGCCGCGGCTTCGGTCAGCGACAGCGAACCGGCCACATTGATGATGCGTGCGTCCGGGGCAGCCGAGATCACCCGCTGCATGATCGCAGTGCATCGCTCGCGTTCTTCCGCGGAGCCGAGCAGGATACATGTCGCCTTCGGGTCGCGGAGCAGCGTGAGAGCCGTCTCCGCAAACCGTTCGCCCGGCCATTGCTTGTTGGCGTGCCGTGCGGACGGGGCGATGCCTATGATTGCCGCCTCCGGTGAAACCTTCGATACGCGAAGGATGGTCTCCGCCTTTTCATGATCCCGGTCTTCCAGAAACACCTCGAGGCCCTCGCCGTCGTTTGTTACCCCGAGGGGCCGAACCGGCTCGAGGTAGCGCTCGGCGACGCCAGGCGCACCCCCGAAGGAAGCGTAGACATTCCACTTGAGGCGCACGAGGAGAAACCGGGCGAGCTTTCGTTTTCGGATCCGGACCACGCGCCGTGCGCCAAGCGAGACATACCTGCTCCGCAGACTGTCATGAATGTCAACGATCAGGTCGTACCCGCTCGCTAAGATTCTTTTTCGGATGTTGCGGAGGTCCGAAAACGTTGCTCCCGCCGGCAACTCGATTACGCGGGAAATGTTCGGGTTGACCCTGACGAGTCCGGCAAACTCGGCTTTGACCAGGTAGTCTATCTGGGCGTGCGGAAAGCGTCTTCGAAAAACGCGAACGAGCAGCGAGGACAGGACAACATCGCCGACGGAACTAAACCGAACTATCAGTGTTTTAGTATATGTGTCCCGCATGGCGGCCGTGGCCTATGGTACCAATTTTCGGGTGGAATTGCAATGAACAGAAAACAGACTGGCGTAACCGCTCTTGGTGACCCTCGGAGAACAACCGGTCACGACTCCACAACTGGTAGTGAGCGATCGGACGGTCGTCCCCGGACACTCGGGGAGTTGCGCGGAAGCGGATTCGCGATCCGTCCTGTCAAGGAAGAATTGCGACAGAACCTCGTCAGCAAGCTGAAGCGGAGGGAGGAGCTCTTCCCGGGCATCGTCGGGTACGAAGATACGGTGGTGCCCGCCCTGGTGAACGCGCTTCTTGCGGAACATGACATCATCTTTCTGGGTCTTCGCGGGCAGGCAAAGTCGCGAATCGTTCGTCAGCTTGCAAGCCTGCTTGACGAGTTCATACCGGTGATCAGGGGGAGCGAGATCAACGACAGCCCGTTCGACCCCGTGAGCAAGTTCGCTGTGGAGCTGGTGGAGCAGTGTGGCGACGAGACGCCGATCGACTGGGTACACAGGAGCCAGCGGTATGGGGAAAAACTTGCAACGCCGGATGTTACCATTGCAGATCTCATTGGCGACATTGACCCGATTAAGGCGGCGTCACAGCGTCTACACTACGCGCACGAGGGAGCAATCCATTTCGGTATCATCCCGCGGTGCAATCGCGGGATCTTCGCCATCAACGAGCTGCCGGATCTCCAGCCGCGCATACAGGTAGGCCTTTTCAATATTCTCGAGGAGAAGGACATTCAGATCCGGGGTTTCAACGTGCGTATTCCCATGGATGTCATGCTCGTGTTTACGGCAAACCCCGAAGACTACACCAACCGGGGGAACATTATTACGCCTCTGAAAGACAGGATTGACTCTCAGATCATCACCCACTACCCCCGTTCTCTCGAAGACGCGGTGAAGATTACCGAGCAGGAGGCCAACATCGCCAGGGACGGAGGGGAGATCCGCATCCCGCAGTTCTTCCGGGAGATCGTCGAGATCATCGGCTTCGAGGCTCGCAAGAGCGAATATGTTGATCAGAGGTCGGGCGTGAGTGCCCGGCTGACCATCGCCGCGATGGAGAACCTGGTGAGCAACGCTGAGAGACGGGCCATTCTGCAGGGCGAAGAGCCCGTTATGCCGCGCATGTGCGATCTGCCGCACATCCTCCCGGGTCTCACCGGCAAGATCGAACTCGTCTTCGAAGGAGAACAGGAAGGTTCGATCAAGGTAAGCAAAGCGCTTGTCGGGAAGGCGGTTCGGGAGACTTTTTCGCGGTACTTTCCTGATCCCCTCCGGCGGCGGGTAAGAAAGGGACAGCAGGCCGGTGAGCAAAGCCGGAACACGGAAGACCCTGAGTACGGGCCGATCACGCGGTGGTTCGAAGCGGGGAACACCATCGAGCTCGCCGACGACATGTCGCTCAGAGAATACTCCGCGGCACTGGGACGGGTTCCCGGACTTCGGGAGACAGCTTTGCGGCACATGCCCGGAGTGGACCCCACGCACGAGCTCCCTTCGGTGATGGAATTCATTCTTGACGGGCTCCACCAGAATTCTAGAATTGCCAAGGACGAGGTCGATCACCAGATCTCATACAAGGATCTCGTCGGCAGCATTTTCGCCGGACAGGGAAGGATGTCAGAGGAGGAATAGCCATGCGGCTGCAGTACTCCCGATGGCGTCCCGGATCTGCGACCGACGAGCAACGGCTGAAGCAGATAATCTCACTCTTCAGCCAGCTTGTCATGCAGACAGGCGGGGACGTCGAGGAGGCTCTGGAGTGGCTCCGTCAGCTCGGACGCGAGTACGGATTGTTCGATGAAAACCTCTCCCTTGAGGAACTCGTAGAGAAACTGAGGGAGATGGGAATCATCGAAGAGGCAGAGGCAGGACTCGAGCTGACGACCAGGGGGGTTCAGCGCATACGGCAAGATGCCCTCCAGGAGATCTTCCGGTCTCTCAGAAAGGCGCCCTCCGGACTGCACGAAACGCCGCACCTGGGAAGGGGGACAGACCGATTGAGCGAGACCCGGAAGTTCACCTTTGGGGATCAGCCGACCAGCATCGATCTGACTTCAACGCTCACAAATGTCTTCCGGCGTGACGGGATTGAAGAGTTCACCCTGAAAGAAGAAGACCTCGAAGTCTACGAAACGGAACACCAGACCTCCTGCGCAACCGTGCTGATGATTGATATCAGTCACAGTATGATCCTCTATGGAGAGGACCGGATTACTCCGGCAAAGCAGGTCGGACTCGCCCTGGCGGAACTCATCATGACCCGGTTCCCAAAGGACTATCTGGCTCTCGTCGTCTTCGGGGATGATGCCAGGCTTGTCAGTCTCAACGAGCTCCCTTTTCTCTCTGTCGGACCCTACCACACAAACACAAAAGCGGGGCTTCAGCTTGCGCGCGACCTGCTGCGGCGTCGGGGAAATGTGAACAAACAGATCTTTATGGTGACCGACGGCAAGCCCTCTGCCATACATGAGTCCAGCGGGAGACTTTACAAGAACTCCTTTGGCCTGGATCCCAGGATCGTCAACAAGACGCTCGACGAGGCGGTGGCGTGTCGAAGGGAAAAGGTTCCGATTACCACGTTCATGGTGGCGCGCGACCCCTACCTCATCGGCTTTGTCGAGGAGTTGACCAGGGCGAACCAGGGACGCGCGTACTACTCCTCGCTGAACAACCTGGGGGAATGCGTGTTTGTGGACTATATCCGAAACCGCCGAAAGAGATTCAGCGGATAGAGTCCCCTTTTCTGATTTCCTGCCCCGCCATGAGAGCCTCATGGAGGACTCTCCCCGCCTGCTGAGCCGGGAACTCAACCCCGAGGAGGGTTGAGAGGGTTGGGGCTATGTCCGCGGGGCTGGCCTTCGAGGCGTAGCTCCCCGGCCGGATGCCCGGGCCAAGGAGAATCAACGGAACGTGGGCATCATACGCATACGGTGATCCGTGTCCTGTCCCCGTGCTCCCAGAACTGAGGAGGTGGAACGGCTTGAGCACAAAAACCACATGGCCGCTCCTCAGGGGATAGAAACTGTTCTTGACCCGCCTCTCGACAGAGCTCCCGGGGGTTTCCGAGAGAAGCTGGGCGAATGTGAAGGCGTAGGCAATCTCCTCTCTTGCCAGCAGAGAGTCCGCGAGTGTCCTGGCCACGACCTCAGCTGAGAGGCCCCTCTCTGCCAGAGCGTTCAGGTTCAGGTGGATGTTCCATCCCTGGATCTGCTCTATGATGGGCTCTGCCTGATCCTCCCTCCCGAACCTGTTTTCCAATGCTTCTTCACAGATTGCTCGCACCGATGCCACGGGGATGCGCCCGGCATCGGCACCCTCCCGGTGTGTAAGGATGTACTCGGGGACGGGTGCCACGCCGTGATCACTGGTCAGGACAATCGTGCACCGCTCGAGACCTACATGTGTGTCCAGAAACGTAAGAAAGTCTCTCAGCAGGCTATCGGCCCGAACAGTCATATCCAGGACCTCATGGCTCTGGGGGCCGAAGGCGTGGCACGCGTAGTCATGGGAGGAAAACCCGATGCAGAGGAGATCGGTGGTGTTTCGCTGCCCCAGGCGCTCATGCAACAGAGCTTCCCGGGCAAACGTGCCGACCAGATCGTTTCCGAATGGACTCGACCGGAGCGCCTCATAGTATGAACGGTTCATCTCCCCCGGATGGCTGCCAGTAACGGGGTGGGGGAACGTTCGTCCGAGACCATGGTGATCTTTTTCGTATGGGGCGTCATCCCGATCCAGCTCTCTATAGTAGTGCTCGGGAAGGGCCTCTCTCCAGGTGCGCCCCAGGTAGGAACGGACGATGCTCGAACGGTTGAACTTCTTCACCCAACCCGGGAGTTCGCTTAGATAGTATGACGACGTGGCAAAAGACGAGTCCACCAGCCAGTACGCAGCGTTGGCCAGTTTTCCCCCCATCGGTATTGCTGCTCGATCCTTGAGGGAAACCGATACGACCTTTGCCTGGAAGCCCGTCCCGATGCGGAGTTCATCACCAAACGTCGAGCCGAGGAGTAAGGCAGGCGATCTTCCCTTTCCCCCCGCACCGATGATTGTGGCTGTCTCGTCCTCCATGCAGTAGACGGGTCGCTTTTTCTTTCTGTCGTACCAGGTGTTCTGGACGATGCCGTTCTGACATGCGTATGTTCCGCTCAGGAGGACGGCGTGGCCCGGGCCGGTGCTGGTCTCACTGTGTTCATAGTGTGCGTTGGTGAAATTCGCTCCGTTCTGGAGGAAATATGCGAAGCCCCCCTTTGTGAGTGCATGGTCAAATCTCGCGAGGTAGTCGTACCGAAACTGGTCAATGCTTATGAGGACGACCAGGCGGGATTCCTGACCGAACGTCCGGGCCCCGATGAGCGAGACTCCAAGCAGGAGGAGAAAGAAAGTTCTTTTCATGAGCATGTTTGTTGGTCTGGATCTGTTGACGAGTCGTCAGAGCTTATGAAAAGATCGGGAGAAATGAAAGCGAGGCAACAATCCGGCTGCTTGAAATTCAACCGGATTTTGTGCACTATTGGTCGATGTTGCTTGTCATACCTGCCATAGAGATCAAAGACGGCCGTTGCGTTCAGATGGTTCAGGGGGTCGAGGGTTCGACCTACTCTGACGATCCCGTTGAGATGGCCAGGCTCTGGCGGAAGGAGAACGCGAAATCCCTTCACGTGACCGACGTTGACGGAGCGATTGAAGGGCACCTCGTGAACGGAGAGTCGATCCGGAAGATGGTTGAGACGGTGGACATCCCGATCGAGGTTGGTGGCGGGCTCCGGTCCCTTGACGATGTTCGGCAGGCGTTTGAACTGGGTGTGTACCGTGTTGTCATAGGAACCATGCTCATTGAAGATCCCGATGAGGCGAGGCGTGTGATCGATGAGTATGGATCGAGCAAAGTCGTTCTCGGCGTGGATGCGTATGACGGGTTCGTGACCACTCGAGGGTGGCGCGAAAGCTCGGGGCTCACCGCGCTGACCGTGGCGCTGAACGCGAAAACGCTTGGCTTCCGACGGATCATCTACACGGACATCCGTGCTGACGGCACCCTCCGGGGTGTCAATCTCAAGGTTCTTCGTGAGCTGGGCGAGAAGACGGGAATGCGTATTACCTCGTCGGGTGGCATCTCGGGGCTCGAGGACCTTCTGAGCATACAGGAGCTGGAGTCGCACGGTGTCGACTCGGTGGTTATGGGACGGGCTCTCTATCAGAACAAGTTTGCCTGTCAGGGCCTCTGGCGAATGTGTGAGGCCGGGGACTATCCCTACACAGCCAAGGTATAGGTATGCCGAAGATCGCAATTCTCCTTGGAAGCAAGAGTGACGAGCAAGTCATGCACGCGTGCACCGAATACTTGACGAAGTTCGGTATTGCGTATGACCTCAGAATCTCATCCGCGCACCGCCAGCCTGAAGAGACGGCTGCATTTGTCAAGGAGGCAGAGCAGAAGGGGTACTCCCTCATCATTGCGGCCGCAGGGATGGCGGCGCACCTTCCCGGTTTCGTCGCTTCACTTACCACACTGCCTGTGGTGGGGGTCCCGCTGGAGGGCTCCGCACTCAACGGCGTGGACGCTCTCTACTCCATTGTTCAGATGCCCGCGGGGATCCCCGTCGCGACGGTGGCAATCGGTTCCGCCGGGGCCAAAAATGCCGCGGTTCTGGCTGCGGAAATCCTTGCTCTGCATGACCCGACCATCAAAGACACGCTGCTCCAGTTCAGAAAGAGTGGCGCGAAGTTCTAGCCGCAGCGGCTGAACAGGAGCCTCGTTCCCCTATGAAGATTCTCGTCGTTGGCCATCTATCGATCGACAGACAGGAGTCGTCGGCCGGGTCGTCCCGGGGGTCGTACAGCGGGATGTACCGCGCTGTGCAGACGCTTGCGGACCTTGCAGGGGAAAATGATGTCATCCTCCCGGTGTTCAATGTCTACAGGACGGATGCACAGCCTCTTCTGGACAACCTGAAGCTGCTCCCTTCGGTTGATACTTCAGGCGTCTACACTGTGGATGCCCCTCCTCCACGGGCCAGGTATCCGTATCCTCCCATTCCGTTTTCGCGGATCAAGCCCCATCTTGGGGCGGACGGGATTCTCCTCAAGATGGTGTCAGGAAATGATATCACACTTGATACACTCGATGAGCTTCGTATGGCTGTCAGACCGCGGGTCGTTCCCGTCCACTTCGACTACCACAACCTCACACTTGGGTTTGGAGCGGGGGGAAAGCGGCAGCGGAGACCGCTCGAGGAGTGGCGACGGTGGGCGTTCATGCTCGATACGGTGCAGTTCAACGAAGAAGAGATCGCCGGGCTAACTGTTGAGAGGATGACGGAAGAGCAAACGGCCGGACATCTGCTTACCCTCGGCGTGAAGGGCGTGCTGGTAACGAAGGGGAAGCGGGGGGTGACGGTATACCGGAACGAACGGAAACATGTTATGCGACAGGATATTACGGTGAACGGGGGCCCGGATCTCGTCCCGTCGGTTGGCAGCGGTGATATCTTTGGAGCATCCTTCCTCTACCATTATCTCTCTCTCGTAGATCTCCTCGCATCTGCTGAGAAAGCGGCGCTTGCTGGTGTCGAGAACGTTCGGGAGCAGTCCCGGCGTGGGGGGGCGGTGACCCGGGAAGGTGGAACATAGCCATGGATCTGAAGCAGAAGATTGAGTGGCTCTACGATCAGGATCCACGATCGGTTGAACGACAGCGGGCACTCCAGCTGTTCAATGAGTTCAAATTTTTCCTGAACAGAGGCGAGATTCGGGCTGCCGAAGCGTTGGGGGATGGGTGGAAGGTGCATGCGTGGGTCAAGAAGGGCATTCTCCTCGGATTCCGGCTGGGGGAGCTGATAGAGGGGGGGGGATCGGCTGTCCGGGACGGGGTCCATATGGCGCGGGACGTTGTTTGCATGCCGCCGACGTATGTCGACGTTGGCGCGTATATCGACGCGGGCACACACATCGGCTCGCATGTGCTTGTTGGCGCATGCGCCCAGATCGGGCGGGGGGTGCGCCTGGGTGCCGGCACACAGATCGGAGGGATCCTTGAGCCGGTGGATGCCCTGCCCGTCATTGTCGAGGACCGTGTGCGGATTGAAGGGAACTGCGGGATCTTTGACGGCGTAGTCGTCAAAAGAGGCGCGGTGATTGGTCCGGGTGTCGTGCTGGCTGGAGGGACAGCCATCTATGATATCGTTCGGAAAGCGGTGTACGGTCGCGAGGGAAGCAGGCCGCTGGTCATACCGGAAGGTGCGGTAGTCGTGGCGGGGAGCAGGGGGATTGACGCTCCCTGGGCTGCTGCGGAACGACTTTCCGTTGCGACCCCCCTGATTGTCCGATATGCCGGTGACCCACCGGCGGCACATCCTCCACGCGGGGAGGAGCAGCATTGACGCCATTGCGAATTCTTGTCATCGGGAGCAACGGGCTCCTGGGGCAGAAAGTAGTGGAGCTATTTGTTCGGGGGTCGATCTCGTCGGTGACCTGTGCCTCGCTCGAACGTGACGCTGTTCGGACGCTTCGATCCCTACAGTACCTGCAGGTGGACATCACCTCCAAGAAGGATGTCCGGCGGATCGTCTCCGTGTGTGAGCCGGAGGTCATTGTAAACTGTGCGGCGATGACGAACGTCGACGCATGCGAGCGTGAGAAGGAAAAGGCCTGGAAAATCAACGTGGTCGGGGTGGAGAACATGACGGACGCGGCGAAGAAGTACGATTCCAGGGTAGTCCATGTCTCCAGTGATTACGTGTATGACGGGACGCGGGGGCCGTATTCAGAGGTTGACAGGCCGGAACCGCTTAGCTACTACGGCAAGACCAAACTTGCGAGTGAAAACGTACTCCTCGCCTCCGGTCTCCCGCACTTCATCGCGCGCACAATGGTTCTGTATGGCTATGCGGAAGGAGTCCGTCCGAACTTTGCGCTCTGGCTTCTGGACAATCTCGAAAAGGGGAAGCCGCTCCGGATTGTCGAAGACCAGTTTGGCAATCCGACATTTGTGGACGATCTCGCGTATGGTATCATGAAGGGTGTGGAGCTGGAGAAGACCGGTATGTACCACATTGCCGGCCGCGACATTGTCAGCCGGTATGCCTTTGCGGTCACCCTTGCACGCGTGTTCGGGCTCAACGAAGATCTGCTTACGCCCGTGAAAACCGCTGAGATGGAGCAGCCCGCGCCGAGGCCGTTGCGGTCGGGGCTCATCACCCTGAAGGCCGAGGTCGAGCTTGGTATCAAGCCATCAACGGTGGAAGAGGGGCTTACGATGCTGAGGGGCCAGCTGGCCCGGTCCGGCCGAAGGATCGGCGACAGAGGAGCCGCGCCGGGGCAGAAAACGGGACGATCCTTTCCCGGAAACGGTCCGGGCAGGCGATGAGGGACGGAGGAGGAGAACCCTATGCTTGACATACGATACATCCGTGAAAACAGAGAAGCGGTAATCGGGGGAGCGACCGCCAAGGGGGAAAACCCCGACATGGTTGATGAAGCACTCCGTCTCGACGAGCAACGCCGTTCTCTTTTGCAGAAAACAGAAGCACTGAAGGGCCGCCGCAACACAGTCTCCGCTGAGGTGGCGAGAATGAAGTCCCGGAAGGAAGACGCGGCGACTCTCATTACCGAGATGCGTCAGGTGGGGGAGGAGATCAAGGCCCTTGACGACGAGTTGCGGGAGGTCGACCGTCGTCTGCGTGTTGCCCTTCTGGAGATTCCGAACCTCCCCCATCCCACCGTACCGGTCGGCTCGAGTCCGGAAGAGAATCAGGTTCTTTCCGTTTGGGGTGAGCAGCCTGTCATCGATTTTCCTCCGCTTTCGCACTGGGACCTGCTCGAAAAGCTGGGCCTCGTGGACTTTGCCAGGGGGACGAAGATCACCGGTGCGGGGTTTCCCGTATTTGTGGGCCGCGGGGCGATTCTGGAGCGTGCCCTGATCAACTTCTTTCTGGATGAGGCCGCGTCAAGAAGCTACACGGAGCTCCAGCCGCCTCTCATGGTGAATGCGGAGAGCGCGACCGGTACCGGGCAGCTCCCCGACAAGGAGGATCTGATGTATGAAGTCGCCCGGGAGGGTTTTTACCTCATTCCGACCGCTGAGGTTCCCTTGTCGAACTTCTTCCGCGGAGAAATCCTCCCGGAGGAGGAGCTTCCCGTGAAGTTCTGCGCCTCCACCGCCTGCTTCAGGAGAGAGGCGGGTTCCTATGGCAAGGATGTGCGTGGCCTGAACAGGGTGCACCAGTTCAACAAAGTGGAACTCGTCTCGTTTGTACATCCGTCCCGCTCGTATGACGAGCTGGAGAGCATGCGCGAAGAGGCCGAACGACTTCTTCAGCTGCTTGGACTCCGGTATCGTGTCCTGCTGATGTGTTCCGGAGACCTCGGCTTTACGCAGGCAAAGAAGTACGATCTGGAGGTCTGGTCCATGGGGCAGGACAGGTGGCTGGAGGTTTCGTCGATCAGCAATTTCGAGGCGTACCAGGCCCGGCGAATGAATATCCGGTACCGTCCCCGTGGAGGTGGGAAGCCTGACATTGTTCATACCCTCAACGGTTCTGCGCTGGCTTTGCCACGAACGGTGGCCGCCCTCCTGGAGTACTACCAGACACCGGAGGGGAAGGTCATCGTTCCGAAAGTACTTCAGAAGTATACAGGGTTTGAGGTCATAGGCTGAGCGGTTGAAATCTCTTCTTCGTCTCTTTCCATACCTTGCTCGATACAGGAAGATCCTTCTGCTGGGTTTCCTCACCGTCGTCCTGAGCAACCTCTTCACGGTTGCCCAGCCCTTCCTCATCGGGCGAGCGATTGACACCCTCAAGGAGGGTCTGGAGGCGCATGCGCTCGGCGGCACCGATCTCCTTGGCTACGCCGCGCTCGTCGTCGGTTTCTCGCTCGTCGCAGGGTTCTTCACATTCCTCACGCGGCAAACCATCATTGTTGTTTCCCGGCACGTCGAATACGATCTGCGAAACGATTTTCTGAGCCATCTCCAGAAGCTCTCCCTCCCGTACTTTCAGAGGACCTCCACGGGGGACCTCATGGCTCATGCAACGAACGACATCAGCGCTGTTCGCAACGCGATGGGGCCGGGGATCATGTACCCTACGGTCACGTCCATGATCTTCCTCATGGTGTTGAGCGTGATGGTGTACACCGATTGGCAGCTAACGCTCATTGCGCTGCTCCCCCTTCCCCTTGTCTCCTATGCCGTGTACCGGCTGGGGAAGCTGATTCATCAGAAGTTCGAGGAGAGGCAGAAACAGTACTCCGCTCTTACCACCCGCGCCCTGGAGAACCTCTCCGGGATCCGGGTCGTTAAAGCGTACGTGAGGGAGACTCACGAGACGCAGCTGTTTCGCGATCTGAGCTGGGAGTATCTCAGAAAGAACCTCGTGGTGGCGAGGATCCAGTCAATCATGTGGCCGCTGATGTTTCTCCTTGTCGGTCTTTCACTCATACTCACCCTCTATTTCGGAGGGGCGCGGGTGATCGACGATCAGATGACTATTGGGACGCTTACCGCTTTCTTCGGGTATCTGGTCATGCTCATATGGCCGATGATTGCTTTTGGGTGGGTCATCAATATCCTTCAGCAGGGGGCGGCATCGATGTTGCGGCTGGGAAAGATCCTGGACACCAGGTCTGACATAGAAGATTCGGAGGCGACCGATCACGCGGTTTCATCGCTGAAAGGATCGATCGAATTCCGGGATGTGGTCTTCACGCACAGGGGGGCTGGGACGCCGGCGCTTAACAGACTTTCGCTGACCATTCCCGAGGGGAGCACGGTCGCGATCGTGGGTTACACCGGGGCGGGGAAGAGCACCCTGGTAAACCTCATACCGCGGCTCTATGATGTCACCGAAGGCGAGCTCCTTGTTGACGGGAGGAACATTCGCGAGATCCCGCTCGTCGTGTTGCGGGAGAATATCGGGTACGTCCCGCAGGAGACGTTTCTGTTTTCCGAGACCATCGAGGAGAACATCCGCTACGGTACGGATGACGCTGGACAACAGGGACTTGACGCCGCCGCCGATGTGGCGCAGCTTTCGTCCGATGTCGGGGGGTTCCCCCAGGGGTTTCAAACGGTCCTGGGTGAGCGGGGCATTACTCTCTCGGGAGGTCAGAAACAGCGGACGAGTCTCGCTCGGGCGGTGATGCGCGAGCCCCGGATACTGGTTCTGGACGATGCGCTCTCAGCCGTGGACACGTACACCGAAGAACAGATACTGAAGCGATTGAGAAAGCTCATGAAGGGGAGGACGAGCATCATTATCAGTCATCGCATTTCCACGGTGAAGGAGGCTGACACGATCGTCGTTGTCCATGAGGGAAGCATCGCAGAACAGGGGACACACGACGACCTGGTCTCTCACGGAGGGATCTATGCGGAACTGTACCGGAAACAGCTGCTGGAGGAAGAGCTTGAGCATATGTAAGGGGCACGGGGAACGGTAATGCACGAAGAAGAGGTGCTTGGCAAGGCATACGACGGTGTTCTCATGCGCCGGCTCCTGGGGTACCTGAAACCGTACCGTTGGCACGTCGTGCTCGGGATCGCGCTGAGCATCATGGTGTCGGCGATGGAAGCGGTACGTCCGTATTTTACAAAGGTCGCGGTGGACGAAAACATTGCGAACAAGGACGCGGACGGATTGCTCGTTACGGCGCTGGTCTTCCTGGGGGTCATGATCCTTCGCGGTTTCGTGCAGTACGCCAACACGTACCTGACGCAGTGGGTGGGGCAGAGGACCATCTACGATCTTCGTATGCAGCTCTTCGAGCATCTCCAGCGTCTGGGGCTGCGGTTCTACGACAAAAACCCGATCGGGCGTCTGATCACGCGAGTGACGAATGATATCGAGGTGCTGAACGACATGTTCGCCTCCGGGATCGTCATGGTGTTCAGCGACGTGTTTACCATCGTCGGCATTCTCTGGTTTATGTTTTCCATGAACTGGCAGCTTGCGCTGATTTCCCTGAGTGTGCTCCCGCTCCTGTTCTACGCGACGTTTCTCTTTCGACGGAAGGCCCGCGATGCTTACAGGGAAGTACGTGTTCAGATCGCGCGGATCAACGCGTTTATGCAGGAGCACCTCTCCGGCATGATGGTGGACCAGATCTTCGGTCGGGAGCGAAAGTCGTTTAACAGGTTTGATACCATCAATGCGCAGCACCGGGATGCAAACGTCCGGTCGGTTCTCTACTACGCCCTGTTCTATCCGGGGGTGGACCTCATCGGGGCCGTTGCGGTGGGTCTCATTATCTGGTACGCGGGCTTGCGCGCGCTGGACGGAGAGATCACCATCGGGACAGTCATGGCCTTCCTTCAATTTAACGAAATGTTCTGGCGTCCTGTCCGCGATCTGTCGGAGAAGTACAACATCATGCAAACGGCAATGGCGTCGTCCGAACGGGTGTTCTCGCTGCTGGATGACCGGAGCATTATCCAGGATCCGTCGCACCCGCGTCCGCTGAAAGAGGTCCGCGGGGACATCGAATTCAGGAACGTCTGGTTTGCGTACAACGCACCGGAGGACGGGAGCGCGCCCCCGGAGTGGGTCCTGAAGGACGTCTCCTTCACCAGCAAGGCGGGTGAAACGGTGGCGATCGTAGGACACACGGGGGCGGGGAAATCGACGATGATCAATCTCCTGACGCGCTTCTACGACATACAAAAGGGTGAGATCCTGGTCGATGGGGTAAATATCGCCCATGTGCGCCAGGCGGAACTTCGGCGACACATCGCGGTTGTTCTTCAGGATGTGTTTCTCTTCTCCGGTGATATTACATCGAACATCAATCTGGGCGATCCGGCCATTTCGCAGGAGCGTGTCCGGGCCGCGGCGCGTGTTGTGGGGGCACAGCGGTTCATCGAACGTCTTCCCGGCGGGTACGCCGAGGAAGTCAAGGAGCGTGGCGCAACACTTTCGGTCGGACAGAAACAGTTGATATCGTTCGCCCGCGCGCTTGCGTTTCACCCGCAGATCCTCATTCTAGATGAGGCGACATCCAGCGTGGACACGGAGACAGAGCTGCTCATCCAGGCCGCCATCAAGAAACTCCTGCGCGGGCGGACGTCTATCGTCATTGCGCACCGCCTTTCGACGATTCAGTCGGCGTCAAAGATCATCGTGATGCACAAAGGGGAGGTGCGTGAGATGGGGACACACCAGGAACTGCTTGCACACCGTGGGATCTACCACACGCTCTACCAGCTGCAATACAAAGAACAGGAGCTCGGGAGTCTCGCGGGGCCACGCTCCGCGGAGAACGGGCTCTGATCTCTGTCTTGCAACTGGAGCGACGATTCAATAGATTCCGTCCAGACGATCCTCCCCCCCATGTCCCACTTCCACGAGGCCCCCATGAATGGTCGGACACCATTTCCCTCCAAGTTCATGACTCTGGAGCGCCACATCATCGAGGGAGAACGGAATCATCCGGGTGCCACGGGTCAGTTTTCCGGGCTTCTCCACGACCTCTCTCTGGCAGCAAAACTTGTCTGGCGTGAGGTGACAAAGGCGGGGTTGGTGAACATCCTCGGAAAGACCGACCGGATGAACATCAGTGGTGATGTGGTCAAGAAACTCGACGAGTTTGCGGACGAGACGATCTTCAGGGCGATGGACCACGGCGGGCATCTCTGTGTCATGGCCTCCGAGGAGAACGAAGATTTGCTCCACATCCCCGAGGGCTATCCAAGAGGCAAGTACGCGTTGATGTATGACCCCCTTGACGGGTCCGCGAACATCGATGCGAACGTCACCATCGGTTCGATCTTCTCTATTCACGCACGAGTAACTCCTTCCGGCAAGGGAACGATGGACGATGTCCTGCAGCCGGGGAGCAAACAGGTTGCCGCGGGGTACGTGCTCTTTGGATCGAGCATGATGTTCGTCTACTCTACAGGTCACGGTGTCCACGGTTTCACGCTGGACCCCACTGTCGGCGAGTTCCTTCTCTCCCACGAGAACATCAGGATACCGAGCAAGGGGAGCATCTACAGCATGAACGAGGGGAATTTCAACCGGTGGGATTCGGGGATGCAGGACTTTGTCCGGTACCTGAAGGAGGAGGATCCGTCCACCGGCAGGCCCTATTCGGCTCGCTACATCGGGTCACTGGTGGCGGACGTGCACAGAACGCTCCTCTACGGCGGGGTCTATTGTTATCCCGGGGACACTATCAACCGCAACGGTAAGCTTCGTCTCATGTACGAGAACAACCCTCTCGCGTACATCGTGGAACAGGCGGGCGGAGCTGCATCGGACGGGCGCCGCCGCATACTTGACATCCAGCCAGATGCCCTTCACCAGCGGACTCCTCTGTTCGTCGGGAGCCCTAAAGACGTCCGCACCCTAGAGGCGTTCCTCGCCGGGAAACGTTCCTGAGACCGCAAAAA
>JBATTW010000359.1:0-3341 GCA_049670805.1 Bacteroidota bacterium | reverse complement strand
CTTCTAGATACCCCGGTTTTTTCCCTTGCGTTTTAGATTCGCGGTTTGTATACTAGCCCTTACCTGCGTTTAGCTACACGCGAAGTAATCCTGCACACACACTCACGCTCATCGTCACGCGTTCATATCATGGTGTACTGTACGTCTTTCGATTCCAAGATCGGTTTGATTTACGTTGCATCGACCGAGAAGGGTGTGTGCAAGGTTTGTCTGCCGCGTCAGACGAAACGAGACTTCCTTAGGTGGCTTCGTGAACATTTTAATGACAGTGAAGTCATCGACAACAAGTCACGGAACCGCGAAGTGATCGACCAGCTCACGCGCTACTTTAACGAGAAGCTCGCAAAGTTCACAGTTTCGGTCGATCTGATCGGTACACCTTTTCAAGCGCGCGTGTGGAAAGAACTGACCACAATTTCATACGGTTCCACGATCACCTACAAGCAGCTGGCACGGCGACTCGGGACGCGCCGGGGGTTTCAGGCTGTCGGACGTGCAAATGCTGCCAATCCTGTCCCGATCATCATTCCGTGTCATCGTGTACTGGGGACGGGGGGATCGCTCGTCGGGTACGCGAGCGGAATCAAGACCAAAGAATTCCTCCTCAAGCTCGAGGGAGCTCTGATGATCTGAGCTCGCGCGAGCTCTGATGCGACGGGCCGCCTCCGGCACTCCACGCAAGCTTGCCTTCCGCTTTCGATTTCTGTATCCTATACCCGCTATGGACTTCCTCCGCCACCTGAATCCCGCACAACGCGAAGCAGTCGAAGCCGTTGACGGTCCCGTGATGATCGTCGCGGGAGCGGGGAGCGGCAAGACACGGGTGCTTACCTACCGCACGGCTCATCTTCTGGACCGTGGTGTTTCTCCCGGCGCGATCCTCGCCCTGACGTTCACCAACAAAGCGGCCAACGAGATGAAGGGGAGGATCACTTCCCTTGTGGGAGAGATCAGTCGCCATGTATGGATGGGGACGTTTCATTCGTTGTTCGCACGCATCTTGAGATTCGAGAGCGAGAGGATCGGGTACACGCGGAGCTTCACCATTTACGATACCGATGACTCGCTGGCTCTCATCAAGAGCGTGATGACGGACCTGGGGATATCACAGCAGCAGTTCAGCCCGCAGGGAATTCGCGCGCGCATCAGCAGAGCGAAGAACCAGATGCTCACCCCGGAGGAGTACCGCGAGACCGGGAATGATCCCCTGACCGCCCGAACGGCGCTCGTGTTTGATGAAGCCCAGCGACGGCTGAAGAAATTCAACGCCATGGATTTCGACGATCTGCTCCTCAAACCGCTCGAGCTCTTCAGCCTGCACGCGGACGTCCTGGATCGCTACCAGACCCGTTTCTCGCACATTCTCGTTGACGAGTATCAGGACACCAACCGGGTTCAGTATCGCCTTATCAAGGAGCTGAGCGCACGCCACCGCAACATCTGTGTCGTGGGGGATGACGCGCAGTCCATCTACGCTTTCCGTGGAGCCGACATACGGAACATCCTGGATTTCGAAAAAGATTACCCCGAGTCCCGCATTTGCCGGTTGGAGCAGAACTACAGGTCCACAAAGACGATTCTCGCGGCGGCGGATTCAGTCATCAAGCAGAACACCGGCCAGATTCCGAAGAACCTCTGGACCTCCAACGCCGATGGAGAGAAGGTGCATCTTACCACCTGCGAAAGCGATCTGGAGGAGGGGTACAAGGTCGTCTCGCTTATAGAAGAGGAGACCCGGCGGCAGAAACGAGACCTGAAGGATTTCGCGGTTCTCTACCGGACGAATGCCCAGTCGCGCGCCATAGAAGACGCCCTGCGCCGCAACGGGATACCGTATGTGATCGTGGGGGGCGTGGCATTCTACAAGAGAAGAGAGATCAAGGACGTCCTGGCCTACCTGCGGGTGGTTGCGAATTCCCGGGATGACGAGAGTCTTGTGCGGATCATCAATGTCCCGACCCGTTCCATCGGGGATGTGACAATCCGGAAGATCCGGCGATTTGCGCGCGAGAACTCTCTCACGCTATTCGACACGCTTGTCGCGGAGGGCTTGTCGAGCGTATTGCCGGAGAAGACCGTGAAAGCGGTTCGCGGATTCGGGGAGCTCCTGAGAAAGTATGTTGACCTTATGTCAAAGGTCTCTGTTTCAGAGATGGCGCGTGCGCTTGTGGATGAGATCGGGATCGCGCAGAACTTCAAACAGGAGAACACTCCGGAGTCGCTGGCGCGCCGGGAGAACGTGCTCGAACTGGTCTCCGCCCTGACGGAATTCAACGACGGTCAACCGGGTGCCACGCTGGAGGCGTTTCTGGAGGAGGTCTCGCTCGTCTCGGATATCGACACGGCCGATCTCGGACACAACGCGGTGACGCTCATGACTGTCCACGCGGCCAAGGGGCTGGAGTTCCCCATCGTGTTCGTCACGGGCCTGGAAGAGAATCTCTTTCCGATTGCGAGCGCTCTGGAGGCGCAGGAGGAACTGGAAGAGGAGCGCAGACTCCTCTATGTTGCGATGACCAGGGCGATGAAGAAGGTCTACCTCTCGTACGCGATCTCGCGATACAGGTTTGGTGAGCTCTCGTACTCGACGCGTTCGCGTTTCCTGGACGAAATCGATGCGCATCTGATTGAAACTGAGCGGGACGGACGCCCCGCGCGTTCCAGAGCCTCAAAATGGGCATCGTCCGAGCGTCAACCGGTCAGCCTCGGGGGCCGAACGCGGGCTCGGAAGAAGCGAGGGGACGACGCGGCCGGCTACTTCTCTGACGCTATGCCCGACTACGAAAACGAATCCCAGGAGACGCAGTCGCTGAAAGTCGGGTCACGGGTTTCACACGAGTCGTTCGGGAGGGGGAAGATCGTGGCGCTGGACGGTAGGGGTGAACAGGCCCGCGCGATCGTGGAATTTGAGGGTGTGGGGCGAAAACACCTCATGCTGAAGTTTGCGCACCTGCGTCTCACATAGGAGAATGAGGCTGCATGCCTAGTTTTTGGACCCGACTGGTCCGTCGCACCTATCGCCGGCTCCGGATCTACGGACACGCCGCGAAGCTCTCGTCCCACCTCGTCTGGCAGAGGATCAAGGGAGGAGAGATTCTTCTCTTTTCCTCCGCGCTGGCCTTCAGTGCGCTGCTCACCATGATCCCGCTCCTTCTCCTCTCAGCTTCGGCGGTGGGTATCATGCTCTCCTCTTCCGAGATGGCAGTCCATCAGCTGAACGCCGTTCTGGACACGATGTTTCCTCCCCAGCCGTTTGCCGTGAGCATCAAGGACTCGATTCTCTTCCTGGTCTCCGACCTGATACGGTATCGGGCGTCGCTCGGTGTCGTGGGTGTGGTGGT
>JBATTW010000358.1:0-3004 GCA_049670805.1 Bacteroidota bacterium | reverse complement strand
TTCTCGACAAATTCGGCAAATAACGCGCGAACCATACGATGTCGATGAAGAAGAAAGAAACGACCGCGCTTGCTCTCCTGGCGGAGGCGCTCCGAGCCAGGGGGGAGAAGGGGGGGCGCGCCCCATCCGATTACCGCGTGCCGGGTCTCTGGACTTCCCTTGATCGTGGAGGAAGCGAGATCAGCGTTAATCCCTACTCGTACTATCTCGAGGTCATCGATCGTATCAGGAAAAGTAGAGTGGTTCCCCGGAAGGATTCTTCGAAGGGAGGGGAGTGGACAAAAGATGCGGTGATCTACAACATGTTTGTGCGGACCACGACCGCCTATGACCACAACGGTAACGGCTCCCTGGATATTCCTGTCAACAAAGACGGCTTCCGTGAAACGGGGACGTTTCTGAAGGCCATTGCGATGCTTCCGTACATGCAACGTCTGGGTGCGAATACGGTCCACCTTCTGCCGATTACTTCGATTGGCCATGATGGGAACAAAGGTAGCCTCGGTTCTCCATACGCGATTCGGAACCCCTATGAGCTGGACGAGAATCTGTCCGAGCCTGCCCTGGATCTGGACGCGAAGACTGAGTTCAAGGCCTTTGTCGAGGCGGCCCACCGGCTCGGGCTTCGAGTGGTTGTGGAATTCGTTTTCCGCACCGCGGCCAAGGACGCGGACTGGGTGAAGGAGCATCCTGACTGGTTCTACTGGATACGCGAGGAGATACCGGTTCGGCATGCGGGTTCCACGGACCCAAATCAGTACGGATCTCCCCTGTTTGAAACAGAAGAACTGGAACAGATCCACAAAAACGTAGACTCGGGCCGATTGGACCATCTGCTGCCACCGCATGAGATATACAGGGGCTTTTTCACCCGTGCGCCCAGCTCCGCTCGTATCACCAGAGAGGATGGTCGGTTTGTCGGCCACCTTCCTGACGGGAGCCGGGTCAAGATCCCCGGCGCATTCGCTGATTGGCCGCCGGATGACAACCAGCCACCCTGGGGTGATGTGACGTACCTGAAGATGTACAAGCATGCTGATTTCAACTACATTGCCTACAACACCATCCGTATGTATGACGGGCGGCTGGCGCGCGCGAAGAACAAGAACGGGCCGCTCTGGGAAAGGATCCTGGGGATAATACCTTACTACCAGTCGGAATTTCAGATTGACGGGGTGATGATTGACATGGGGCACGCCCTTCCGATCTCCCTCAAATCTGAGATGGTGCGGATTGCGCGTGAAAACGATCCGGATTTTGCATTCTGGGATGAGAACTTTTCCGTAACCGAAAGAAGCCGTGAAGAAGGGTATAATGCCGTGGTAGGTTACTGCTGGATCGACCAGAGATACCCTGACCGGATGCGAGCACTCTGCAAATATCATGCGGAAAAGGGTTTTCCAATTCCCTACTTTGCCACCCCGGAGACACATAACACACCGCGCGCTGTTGAGAGACCCGGTGGCACGGTCTACGCCAGGTGGGCGATGGTGGTGAATGCTTTCCTGCCGGCAGTTCCATACCTTCATTCGGGTTATGAACTTGCCGAACGGATGCCCATCAACACCGGCCTCGACTTCACAAACGAAGAGCTGGCGGGGCTTCCCTCGGAAACGCTCCCGCTCTTCAGCTCGCATTCGTACGATTGGAGGTCGCAGGATAGCTTTGCTGAATGGGTTGGGCATGTGCTCGGTATCCGCAAGCGATATGCCAGGCTGATTGCTGATCCAGATCCAGCCTCGTTCCGAATGCTTGAAGAACCAAACCCGCACATACTCGCCTTCGCTCGATCCACGGATTCTCCCCTGACCAGACTGGCCGTTGTCTGTAACACAAATTTCGAGGGGGATGAATTCATGCGCGTGCAGCTTCAAACAGAGAAGGACTACTGTGTCGATCTGCTCTCGGAACGTCGCATCCCCCGGGTCGGGGATCACGTTGAGATGAACCTGGGACCGGGGCAGTGCCTCGTGATTGAGTATTGAGATGAGACCAAATCCTGCAAAAAGAAGCCGCTGTCTCTGGCTCGTGTGGATGACGATGGTACTCTGGGGCATCTCCGGCTGCCAGCAGAGCCAGGATCCGAACAGGGTCGTCATCTGGCACCAGATGAGGGTCGACGAACGACTCGTGCTGGCCGATCAGCTGAATCAGTTCATGGAGCTCCATCCCGGCGTTACGGTCGAGGAGATCTACAAGGAGACCGAGGAAGTCCGATCCGGGTTCATCATTGCGGCGATCGCCGGTCAGGGACCCGATCTGGTGTACGGCCCGTCAGATCAGGTAGGACCGTTTGAAATCATGGGGATCATTGATCCGCTCGAGCCTTTTTTCGAGCCAGAGTTCCTGGACTCCTTTACCCCTGAGGCGCTCACGTACTACAAGGGACATCTCTACCAGATCGCAGACAAGCTGGGGAACCATCTCACGCTTATATACAACCGTGATCTGCTTCAGCAACCGCCCCGGACAAACACCGAGCTCATGGAGACCGGTGTGCGGCTGACAAGAGACCTTGACGGTGACGGGAAGACCGATCAGTACGCACTGACATGGAATTACACGGAGCCGTTCTTCTTCATACCTTTTATGACCGGCTACGGTGGCTGGGTCATGAACGAGGAAGGAGTCCCTACGCTGAATTCTCCGGGTACCGTGAACGGTCTCAAGTTCATCCAGAAGCTGAGAGATTCCCTCAAGATTATTCCCGGAGAGTCTGACTACAACATTGCCGACATGCTCTTCAAGGATGGACGTAGCGCTATGATTGTGAACGGAGACTGGTCATGGGCCGGCTACGAGAAGGCAGGGATCGATTTTGGCGTTGCACCGTTGCCACAAATCCAGGAAACCGGATTGTGGTGTGCCCCGATGGTCTCCCCCAAAGGATACTCCCTGAACGTCAATGTCCCGGAGGAAAAACGAGCCCTGGTGGTCGAGTTGCTCCGCTTTCTGATGAGGCCGGACATCCAGCTTCAGACGGCCCGGGAGCTCTGGACGATGC
>JBATTW010000357.1:0-5621 GCA_049670805.1 Bacteroidota bacterium | reverse complement strand
AAACACCCACCCCAGGATATCCAGCGCGAAGCCCGCCCGAATCATATCTTTAAGCCTGATGTATCCGCTTGAATAGACAATGGCATTGGGAGGTGTTGCCACGGGCAACATAAACGCCATCGATCCCGCAAGCGCCGCTGCAAGAGTCAGGGCAACCGGATCCTCTCCCGTCTCCAGCGCAATGGAGATGATAATAGGAACGATCATGGACGTGACGGCTGTGTTCGAGGTGATCTCCGTGAGAAAATCAACGAGGAACACCACAACAAACATCAAAAGGATCGTCGACGGGTTCCCGAAGACGGCAACGAACGACGAGGCGAACCATGACGCGAGCCCTGTTTTGAAGAGCGCATCAGAGAGGGCAATCCCGCCACCAAAGAGGACGAGAATACCCCACTCGACGTACTTTGTGTCCGACCACGTGAGAACAAACTCTCCTCTCCGGATGTTGACCGGCAGAAGAAACATCAACAATCCGGCGAAGATGCCAACGCTGTACTCGTCAAACCAGGCGAACTGATCAGCGACCGCCGCCGGGAGTATCTGCTCGCGAAAGGGTAACCCGATCCAGAGCGCGGCCGCCAGGATGAAGACTGCGACAGTCCACTTCTCGCCTCTGGAGAACCCCCCCAGGGCCCGGTACTCCGCAAGCAGATGCTCTTTCCCTCCCTCGATGCGGAGCGACTTCGGCGGAAAGAGCTTGATGAGGAGGAACCAGACAACAGGGAGGAACAGGACGACATACGGGACGCCGAACTTCATCCAGTCGAGGAAGGTAATCCGCTGGTACCCGGGGTCATCAGCCAGGACTGTATTGAGTATCCCCAGAGCGATGCCATTGGGTGGCGTGCCAATGATGGTCCCCATGCCGCCAACCGATGCCGCCCAGCCTATCCCCAGCATGACGGCGGTCCCGAAACGAGAGGACCCCGGATGCTCACCCATCAGCGAGAGGACGCTGAGTCCGAGCGGCAGCATGAGCGCGGCCGTGGCCGTATTGGAAATCCACATGGAGAGAACGCTCGTCACAGCCATCATGGCAAAGAGGATTTTCCTGGCGTCGTACGCCAGGTTCCCGCGGGAGAGGAGCCACAGGGTAAGGCGCCGGTCCAACCCCCACTTGCGCATGGCGCCGGCGATCAGGAAACCGCCAAGAAAGAGGAAGATCACCGGATTGGCGTAGTTCCGCGCGATCGTGCTGAGCGTCAACTCGACAGCCCCGTCACGGACCACACCTTCGATGTGAAGAAGCGGGAGAATCGCCACAGGCACGAGCGCTGTTACCGGCAGCGGGACCGCTTCCGTTACCCACCAGACCACCATGAGGCCCATGACCGCGAGAACAGCCCGCATTGATGTCGCGAGCTGGTCAGGGGAGAGATCGGCTCCGCTGGTCTGAATCAAGCGTGCGGCGGTCTCCCGAAACGATTCGAGAGGCGGAAGGGCGAGAACAACGATGAAGATGGCGATGCCGGCCAGGAATCCGAGGGCTCGACGACGATTGTCGCGCGGGGGTGCGTTCACCGATACCCCCCGGTACCCGGCCTTTCCATGGCACCCGGCGCTGTTTCCTCCATCAGTTGCCTGTAGGTCAGGAGCCGGATCCCTTCCCGTTTCAGGGCGACAAGAAAACGAGGTGACATGATTGCGTTGAGCTCGGCGTTTCGGTGCCGCCCGATTTCGGAGAGACCTCCCTGATTCAAATCTATCAGGGCGCTCATTTCCGCCGTCTCCAGACCGATATGGACAACGAGCAAGCGCCTGCTTCCTGGGGCGAGACCGTCAACAAGAGCCAGAAGTGTGTCGGTTTTTCTGCTGACTGGAGCTCCAAAAAACCCGACGAGATCCACCTCGCCCATGGAGCGTGAAATGCCAAGGGAGTATTCCTCTGCAAGACGCTGGACCAACCCGCGAAGCTCCTCTGTCTGGACAGCGGTCCCCATGTGATAGTCAAGATAGTCAATCCGTAATCCTGTCGCGAGTGCACGATCGATCTGAGCTCTCAGTTCTGTTTCCACCTCCTCCGTGCGGGGAGCATTGTCAAAGAAAGCCTTCCGAGTCGGGAAAAAGTAGCCGGAAGAGTCGGTGAGGCTCGGCACGGCCCCCCACCCGGCGACAGGACCCCAGCGGTAGTTCTTCCACTCGGAATTGAGTGTCAAATGGATCCCCACAGATACATGGGGCGCTCGCTTGAGGATTTCTACCCCTTCCTGGTACCAAGGACAGGCAAACATCACCGATGCAGAAAACGGGATCCCCGTCGACACGATCTTCTCCAGCGCAGCGTTGACGCCGTGGCACATCCCGACGTCATCGCACCGGATGAGGAGATCCGGACCACCGGCGACGCGGAATCTTGCGCGATCATGACGACCCCGTGGGGGTGTACCAGGCCCAGAACTATGAACACCAGAAAAGTCAGTGTACGATTATGATTCATATTCGATTCTCCGCAAGGTCAGTTGTTGCCTTCATGAGACCATCAACGACGCGGGCCGTTGCCGGATAATTGAGTTTCTCGGGAGTATCCGACCGTGCATGGTAATGAGGGTAGCGGAACAGCGCCGTGTCAGTCACCATAACCGCGGAATATCCTTCCCGCCAGAACGACCAGTGGTCTGACCAGCCGATACCCATGATCCACCCCGGGGCGGCCACCCACTCGCAGGGAAACCGTGTGTGGCGCCTGAACGCCTTTACAACGTTCCGCACCAGATTCCGGGAGCGGATGTTCGAGACAAACCCGATGAAGTTTCCTCTGTCCGGATAGAAGAAACTGAATGGAAAAGGATACTTCTGGCTCCCCCGGGCATCCGTGTAATATCCGATTGTCTCCAGAGAGAGCATGCCACGTATCTTCTCACCGCGCGCCCGTGCCTCCCGGGCATATACCCGACTGCCCATATAACGATATCTGAAAAACGGTGGTTCCTCGTTCACAAAGGCCACCAGCTTCACGGTCCGGGCAGACTTTCCCCCGGAGAGCCACCGGGCGATCTCGATGAGTGCGGCCACCCCCGACGCATTGTCATCTGCCCCCGGAGAACCGGGGACGGAATCATAGTGAGCCCCGACGACGAGTGACTCGCCGGGAGTGGTCCCCTCGAAGGTCGCTTCCAGGTTTGCGACACGCTTCCCCCGGACATCGTACTCCTGCACCCATGTCCTGCAGGGGAACTGGCGGAATTCTTGCGAGAGGTAGTTCAGAGACGCATCGAGTGAATCGGACAGAAAGAGATGTCGCTCGCCTATCCCTTCCGCAAGCGCCCGCACGTGCCCCTCCAGTCGGCTGGCAAGCCTATCCTCCTCTGGAGATACAGACGGCGAAGTGTTCATGACGTGGGGATGAAACCTCCAGAGAATCCAGGGCAGCCTGCCGGCGATCCGATCATTTCAGCAGGTAACATGGAAGAGCCCAATCGTTCCCGGCTCGGAGTCGTTGAACACCTGGATTGCCTCAGATGTGGGACACGCGATGACCGTGCACTTCCGTTTCGCCAGGTACTTCCCCGCTCCATCAGAGAGCCTCAGACTGTCATACTGCCCCGTACCCACAACTATCCGTGCAGAACCCTCTTCAAGGATGAACTTGATTTCCTGCTTTGAAACGATGTGGGACGTCCCGTACTCCCTCTTCGACAACTTCTTCTTCCGTTTCAGGACCTCCCCCGAAAGACGGATCACCACATCATGCTCATATACCACACCGTCAATCGTAATGGTGCCAAACTCAGTTCCTTCGATGCCCATGCCCCCTCCAGGATTCAGAAGCAAGAGTAATAAAAGGGGATCAGATTCGCAAACGGTGAAGTGCCACCCATGGTCATGAACCACGAGGGTAGAGTTCAGCGGCCCTGGAGCACCTGATCCAGTATCCGCTGGTTTGCGAGGCCGTTCTGCCCCGAGAGGAGAGGTTCTCTGTCGGTGAGAATGCAGTCAGAAAAGTGCGTGATCTCCTCCACGTAGAGGTTTGGCACGGCCACCTGTTCGACCTTCGGGTCTGCGGGCTCGTCATTCCTCCCGACCGAGACCGTCAGCGGAAGTGTCGTCTCACCGATCGTGAAATCCGAGGCCGAGAGAATCGCATCCTCGCCGACAACCTCGAACTGTTTCCTTCGGATCGGGGCACGGTAGGAGCAGTGTATCGCGCCGATCGTCCCGCGCGAGAACCGCAAAGCAATCTCCGCGACCTCCTCTGTCCGGTCCGCGGTGGGCTTCGGTTCGAGTTCAGCCTTCGCGGAGACCACCTCATCATCCAGGACGAATCTCAAGGTGTCAAGACAGTGAACACCGACGTCAAAAACAGGACCTCCTCCAGCCATCCTTCGATCCAGAAGCCAGTCGCGGTGGCTGAGCCGGGCGTCGTAGATGAAGTCGGCCCGTGCATAGGTGATCGGACCAAGCATTCCAGATCGCACAATCTCCCGCATGCGCCGGGCGTGGGGGGACATGCGAATCATGTGCGCCACGCTCAGCTTCACGTTTCGTTGCTCGCAGACAGAGACCATCTGTTCCGCTTCACGAGCGTTCACCGCCATGGGCTTCTCCACCATCACGTGTTTCCCCGCTTCAGCTGCAACGACCGTCTCGGCAAGATGGGCCCCGTTGGCGGAAGCGATGAAGACCGCATCAATGTCATTGTGTGCAACAAGTTCAGACGGCGTGGTGAAGGCCAGCGGAACATCATGCTTTGCCGCCATCGCGCGCGCGGCTTCCTCTGAGCGCTTCTGAAGGCCGACAAGCTCCGCATTTGTGGAGCGCTTGATCGCGGGGATGATCGCCTTTTCGGCAAACAGGCCACATCCGATAATACCGTAGCGAATTTTCACCGTGCTCTGCACCTCCTTGATGGACGCGGTCCCCTATCCCTGAGGAGACACCGGGACCGCTTTTTGTGAGTCAATGCGCCTGACCACCTTGCCGTAAATGAACATCGCAATCGCCGAGAGAGACCCGATACCCACGAAGTAGAACCAGATGTGGTATGCGTTCTCATAGGCATGCGGGAGTTGCTCGGGTGAAAGGAGCTTTGGATCCGGGCAGCATGTCGTGAGCAGGTAGCCGGAGATCCCGAACCCGAGAAGAGACGAAAGAAACGAGTGGAGGTGACTGAACCCCAGATAGAGGCCCTCTTCTCCCTTCGGCGCCTGGAGAGAAAAGTACTCCAGGTATCGCGGAGAGATGAAACACTCCGCCAATCCCTGGATGACTATGCCGGCGATGAGCATCACCGTAATGGGATGAGCGGTCAGGCCGAAGGGGAGGTTGATGGAGGGCCCGAGCCAGGTCTCCAGGAGTCCGCTCGAGGCCATGGCCAGCGCGGAGAGTGGCATGAGGACCATACCGATATTGATCGAGGAAATCGCTTTCGCCCCTCGCAACAGGTGTGTGATGGGAACGACAAAAATCATCACCGTCAACGGGTTCACGTTGGCTATCCATTCGGGTGATGCCATGCCACCGACTGTCCGGATGACGTACTTCGGCATGGTTGCATACATCTGGTGCTGGATGATCCAGAAGCCCGTCACAATGAGGATGAGCACCGCCAGACGCCCGTTCTTGATGATCCGCACAAACCCCTCCCACGCTTCCTTGATGCTCTTCCCCTCGCCGTG
>JBATTW010000356.1:0-28805 GCA_049670805.1 Bacteroidota bacterium | reverse complement strand
GTATCGAGAGTAAAAGCAAGAGAATCGACTACGCTGCGTGTGTGGGCTGCTTCAACTGTCTGGATGCCTGTCCCACGATCGGGCTGAAGTTTGCGGGTCTGAAGGTGGCGCGGGAGTACAACCAGCCCCCAATGGAAGAGACCGGCAGAAGGAGGTTTCTGGAGGGAACCGCTCTGGCGCTTGCGTGTACGATCCGCACCGGGAAAGACTCTGTTTCCGTCAGTGGACCGGACTCCACTGCTCTGGATCCGCGATTTGTCCCGAGGCAGCTGATCCCGGTAACACCGCCCGGCTCAAGAGGCGTTGCGCATTTCACCTCCCGATGCACGGCCTGCCATCTCTGTGTCAGTGTCTGTCCGACGCAAGTCCTGAGACCTGCTTTTCTGGACTACGGCGTTGCCGGGTTGTTTCAGCCAGAGATGGATTACTGGACCGCCTATTGCACATACGACTGCGTGGTCTGTACGACGATTTGCCCTACCGGTGCAATTATGCCCCTGACAACGGACGAGAAGAAGCGGGTCCAGCTGGGGAAAGCGCAGTTTGTGAAGGACGATTGCATTGTCGTTGACAAGAAGACTGACTGTACCGCGTGCTCAGAGCATTGTCCCACCAAGGCGGTGAAGGCGGTCCCATACGGAGACAATCTGCGACTGCCGGAGCTGAATAATGACATCTGTATCGGGTGCGGAGCCTGTGAAAAGGCATGTCCCACCAAACCCCGCAAGGCGATCTACGTTGAATCTAACTCTGTTCACCAGGAGGCAAAGCTTCCGGAGATAGAGGAACTCGAACTGAAAGAAGAAGAGCTCACGGAGTTTCCGTTTTGATGAAAGCAGGTATTCTTGGCCTCTTTGTCATTGTCCTGTCGTTTGTCAGGGGTGATCTGCAGGCAGCGACCATCGACACGGTGTGGATTCCGAGCAAAGCAATGAGTAACGCATTTGCCGCGCTGGTGGTTGTGCCGGAAGACCGCGGCGTGCTACCGGATTCCATGCCTGTGGTCTATCTCCTCCATGGATACGGGGCTCACCCGAAGACATGGCTCCAGCGTCTGGACCTCTCTGCCTTGGCCGATAGATACAGATGCATGATTGTCTGTCCGGACGGGTCGGAGGACAGCTGGTATCTGGACAGTCCGGTCGACACGATCAGCCGGTATGAAACGTACGTGGCAATCGAGGTAGTCGACTGGGTTGATGCTCACTATCCAACCGTTCGGACGCGCGAGGGAAGGGCGATCACCGGGATCAGTATGGGCGGCCACGGGAGCCTCTACATTGCGATCCGACACCAGGAAAGATTTGGGGCTGCTGGTTCGATCAGCGGGATTCTCGACCTACTGGAGACAACTCAGGAGGCCGCTCTGGCGAGGAAACTAGGTGAGTACGGGATTTACCCATCACGGTGGCGTGAACACTCGGTCGTGAGCCAATTGGATAAACTCCGGGGATCGTCGATGGCCCTTTCGATCCTCTGCGGCACCGATGATCCGTTCACAGTGAGCAACCGGAGAACACACCAGGAACTCCTCTCTTTCGGCGTGAGCCACGATTACATCGAGTTTCCCGGGGGTCACAGCTGGGAGGTATGGGGAAGAGCGTGTGAGTACCAGTTCCTCTTCTTCCGTGACTCCTTCAGCCGGCGGGGGCTATGAATCGTCTCTGGCCATCTTCTTCGCCTTTGCCAGAATTCCCTCTCGCGCGGCGAGCATCATTTCTTTGAGATCCTCGTACCGCATTGTGCGTTGCTCGAATGATCGTTTCTCGAGCGCGGTGAGGAACCTTCCTTCGAATTCCGCCAGGTTCGATCCGTAGATATGGTAGCTGTCCGCAAGATGGCAGTAGCGTCCGACCCTGACCGTCTCCCCGATCATCCCTGAAACAAGCTGTGCAATGTGCTGCTGTAGATGGATCAGGGCGAAGATGTTCATGAACGCTGCTTTGTACGCATCGTTTGAACGAAACCGGACATTCATGCTGAGGACAGGTGAGTCTTCCTCCGTGATGATTCTGCACCAGACGCTCTGCAGGCAGGGGGGGTCATAGCAGTCGTTGTCTTCCCAGACCTTCCACGTGATTGACTGTGCCCGGCGGGTGTGTGGCGCGTCCGCGAGCTTGCGTGCCATCATTTCGATCTGGTTGTACGGTGTGTGACCCGGGGGGTCGTATCGAAACAATCTCTGGTGGTACGTGTATTCCCATCGGGTGTCTTCCGGGTCATCCGGTCGCCGGACGAGGTGGTCCTTGATTCCCTCGACAACCTCCATAACGTACTCCTGAAGATCGTCGGGTCCGCCGGGAAAATCCTTGTGAATCATCGGTTCGCTCAGGGGATCGGTTATCGTAAGGATCATTGTTGCGTCCTTGCTCGGCGGATCCTCGGGCTTGTCATACTGGGTTTTCATGCCGCACCCGTTCTTGTACAGCTCTATCAGTGAGTTCTCCCACGCACGTGCAATGCATCCCCCTTCGGCGTGCAGGACAGGTATACCGTTCATGAGTGTGTTCTCAGGTGAGGTGAGTGGCGGATGATTTTGACGTAACGACCAGAAGGTACAGCATGAATCCACAAAACGCAATCTCGGTGTGCCACACCGTGTTGCTTGTTCAAAGTGGTTTGTGTAGATTCAACCGGCGTGAATGCAGAGAAGAGCATACGTGCATGGGTAGTTGCCGCCGATATGGGCTATGGCCATCGTCGGGCGGTCCATCCGCTCAGGGGAATTGCCGAGGGTGGTCTCCTGGTCATCGGGAAGAACGATGGCGCGTTGGAATCGGAAAAGCAACTCTGGTCACGCGCCCTGGGGGGGTATGAGTTCTTCTCCCGGGCCAGGGGCATTCCTTTGATCGGACGGCCCGCATTCGGTGTTCTTGATGCCCTGATGAAGATACCCTCGCCGTATCCGATCCGTGATCTCTCGAACAGCACGCTCCAGGTCGAGCTCCTCGCATCGAGCATTCGCAAAGGCCTCTGCTCGGGGATGCTTTCGAAGATCGAGCAAGACCACCTGCCTCTGGTGACTTCCTTCTACGCGCCCGCCGTTGCCGCTGATATGGCCGGACATGATTCTATCTTCTGCATCGTCTGTGATGCGGACCTCAACCGCGTCTGGGTTGCAAAGAACCCGTGGGAAAGCCGGATCAACTATTTTGCCCCGTGCGGACGAGCTGCCCAGCGTCTGAAGGCTTATGGAGTGTCGGAGGAGAGGATTTTTCTGACCGGGTTCCCGCTTCCCACCGAGCTGACCGGGGATGATCTGACCATCCTCAGAAAGGATCTGGGCCAGCGGCTCGTTCAGCTTGACCCGAACAATCGTTTCTGGACAATGCACGGGAGAAGCGTCGAGCATTTCCTTGGAAGAGAGAATTGTGGACGAACAAAGGTCAGGCCGCTCACGATTACGTACACGGTGGGTGGTGCGGGTGCCCAGAAAGAATTCGGGGGACGGTTGGTACGGAGCCTCGAGAGGAAATTGAGGGAGGAAACGGTCAGGATCAACCTTGTGGCGGGCGTCAGGCGGGAGGTGAAAGACTACTTTGACAGGGTCCGGAATGAATCCGGCCAGGGCGAGGGAGCCGTACGGATTGTCTACAGTGAGTCGATGGAGGGGTACTTCGAGGAATTCAACGGTCTCATGCACGATACCGATATACTCTGGACCAAGCCGAGTGAGCTCTCGTTCTATTCGGCGCTGGGTATTCCGATCATTATGTCTCCCACGATAGGGTCCCAGGAGAAGTTCAACCGTCGCTGGCTGTATGAAATCCAAGCGGGAATCCGTCAGGAGAACCCTGACTATGTCGATCAGTGGCTCTTCGACACTCTTGATGACGGTCGCCTTGCTGAGGCTGCCTGGTCCGGATTCCTGAAAGCACGAAAGCTGGGGACCTCGAAAATACTCACAGTGCTGGAGACAGGAGCCTGTCCCGGTGGTGATTCGCCCCTCAAGCGTTGATTGGATCCTACAACAAGGAAATCGACTGCCATGACTCGGGATGAATACCTCAAGTTTTCAGATGATGTGACGGCATTGCAACCGGTGAATGGGGGATGTCGTCGTTGCGTCAGGTCTTTGTGGCAAATAGACGAACGCCGCCCATGGACGTGGAGATGAGCGTCAACGCATGGCGTAAGAACCGGGCCTATTTTCACCGAAGGATCCAACAACTTTCCAAGGAGGAGTTTCAGCGAGGTGAAGTGTTCGGGCTCCCGTTCGGCGGTCCGGTTGTACGGTGGCGGCTTTCGCTTTTTGCCGCGGAGCATCTGCTCAATCACAAGGCGGAGCTCTTCATGTACCTGAAGCTCCTGGGTGAAAGAGTTCACACGGGTCACCTGTACAGTTTGAAACAGTGGAGGCAATAGCCGATGTCGAAAAACTCTCTCTGCATCTTCTCCAAGCATTTGCACTGGGTCAGGATTGAGGAGCTCGGCGAGGTAGTGGCCTCGCTGGGGTTTGATGGTATTGATCTGACCGTACGCCCGGGCGGCCACGTCGAACCGGCCCGCGTGGAGGAGGATCTCCCGAAAGTCGTTGAAATCGTTCGCAGGGCCGGGGTCGACGTGGTCATGCTGACGACATCCATTCTGAGTGCTGACGATCCCCATGCCGAGCAGGTTCTCAGGACTGCCGCAGACCTCCGGATCCCGCTCTACCGCCCGGGCTGGCTGGAGTACATCCAGGGCAAGACAATTGAAGAGAATCTCGAGACGTACCGGTCGCAGCTCGGTGAGCTAGCCGATCTGAACCGGAGCTGCTCCATCCGGGGCACCTACCAGAATCATTCGGGACTATGGGTCGGGGCTGCAGTCTGGGATCTCTGGTTGCTTCTCCGGGAGATCGATGCGGAGTGGCTGGGATGTCAGTACGATATCCGTCATGCCGTGGTGGAAAGCGCGAATTCGTGGCCAAATGCGTTGCAGCTGATCAAGCCGTTCATCACTTCTCTTGTCATCAAGGACTTTGCCTGGGTCGAATCCGGCGGAGTGTGGGAAGCCCGGAGTGTACCGCTCGGAGAAGGGGGAGTGGACTTCGATCAATTCTTCTCCCTGCTCGGAGGGCTCGAGCGATCATTGCCGATCTGTATCCATTTCGAGTACCCGCTTGGCGGGGCTGACCAGGGAGAACGAAAGCTCACCCTCCCTTCGGAGGAAGTCATGCGTGCGATGAAAGGGGATCTGGAAGCGTTCCGGGGGAGGCTCGCACGAGGGGTGGGTGGATGATCAAGGCGATTCTCTTTGACCTAGATGGCACCCTGGTCAGAACCGAGGACCTGAAGGGCCTTTCCTATGCCCGGGCGGCGGTCGGCATCGGGAGGGAGCGGTTCGGCGAAGCCCAGGTCCTGGAGGCGTACAAGGACCTGGTCGGACACTCTCGTCAGGAAGTCTCGGAGGGTTTATTGGCCCGATTTTCTCTGCACGAAGCCGTCCGGCCGACGATGCAGAAGTATGGGGTGGAGAATCCATGGGAGGCCTTTTCACACCTCCGGTTGAACATCTATGAAGGGTTCCTGAATGATCCTGACGTCCTGGACCAATACAGATGTCCCTACAACGTTAAAGTTCTCGAATGGGCCCGTGAGAACGGATACAAAAGGGGGCTCGCGACGATGTCTCACCGGGACCAGGCGGCCCGCATTCTCAAACTCCTGGACATCGAGAAGGAGTTTGATGTGATAGCCACGCGCGATGACGTGACACACCCGAAGCCAGACCCGGAAATCTACCACTGTGTGGCGGGAGATCTCGAGTTGCCGGTTCGGGAGTGCCTCGTTATCGAAGATTCTCCGCCGGGTATCACTGCGGCCCTCCGCGCCGGCATGCAATGCGTTGCAGTGACGACCGGTATGACGCGTGCGGCCGTCCACGAGAGTGGGATCCTTCAGGAAGAGTGGATTGTGGATGACCCTGCGGACCTTCTCAGGGTCGTCCGGATTGCGGTTGCCCGATTTGCATAGTGACCGAGCAGATTCGGTCTATTCTACAACACCTTCCCTTCGAGGTCAACGAGCTTCCGGATCCAGACCATGACTTCTTCAAATTGTTCGGGAAGAAGGGATTGCGCCCCGTCCGAAAACGCTTCCTCCGGATGGGGATGAACCTCGATGAGCAAACCGTCGGCGCCAACCGCCACAGCGGCCTTGGCAAGAGGAGGAACGAGAGAACGCACGCCGGCGCCGTGGCTTGGATCCACAATCACGGGGAGATGACTGAGTTCGTGGAGTGCGGGCACCGCTGAGAGGTCGCACGTATTGCGGGTGTAGTCCTCGAATGTCCTGATACCTCGTTCACAAAGGATCACGTCGTAGTTCCCCTGTGAGAGGATGTACTCCGCCGATAGGAGGAGGTCCTTGAGTGTGCTCGCCATGCCGCGCTTGAGGAGGACCGGTTTCTTTATTCTTCCCACTTCCTTGAGGAGTGAGAAGTTCTGCATGTTGCGTGCGCCCACCTGCAGTATATCGGCATAGTCGGCTACGATGGGGACGTCGGTAGGTGTGATTACCTCCGTGATGATGAAGAGGCCGGTTTTTTCCCTCGCCTCGGCCAGTAGCTTCAGGCCCTCTTCAGCGAGACCCTGAAAACTGTAGGGGGAACTTCTGGGTTTGTATGCGCCCCCTCTCAGAACCTTGGCCCCTGCGTGCCGGACAGCCTCCGCCGATGCAAGGATTTGATCCCGGTTCTCCACAGAGCATGGACCGGCCATGACGACAAAGTGGTTGTTGCCGATCAAGAGGTCCTCCAGACCTTCTCTGGTAGCCTTGAAGCGAAGCGTTGTGCTTTTTGTCTGCCATTCTCTTCCGGCGAGTTTATACGGTTTGAGAATGGGGACGACGTTCTCCACGCCTTCCAGTACTTCGAGACTCTGAAGCCTGTATTTGCCTCGCTCATCTCCTACACAGGCAACCACGGTGCGCTGTTCACCGTAGATGGGATGGATCTCATAACCGAGCTCGCGAACGGTATCGAACACATGTTCGACCTGCTGCTTGGTTGCATCACGCTTCATCACAATAATCATTCTATACCTCCCGCCATGTTTCCAGCTCGATCACGGCTCATGGTTCTTCCAGATGATAGATTGTTTCGGGTACAAGCGCAACGGGGATTGGCTAACATGCAGGGGAGGCTCTACAGGAAAACGGTCGAGTAGAACAACCTGCTCAGGGGAGAAATTCCGGGCTGGATGGGGCAGCTGTTTCCCAACAGCTGCTTGAGTACCAGCACTCTCAATATAGTCAAACATCAAAGGATGTCAAACCGATTGTCACCTCATATCTTCCATCCATCGACCTTGATGTACGGATCGCGAGGGCCGGTGTGATGCTTCTGAGACGACGGAGGGGGGGAGAGGTGACTTGACTCACATTGACGGTCCGCCGGGGCCGATTTGATTCTCCTTCGGGTTATTCCTTCCTTTTGGTCATACAAAAGGGAAATCATCATGCCATTTATCGATGTAGAAAAAGTCGATGAGAGAGAGGTCGTTCCTGGATTCAGGGCCGTGTTTGCGCATTCCGCCAACATGACTCTGGCTTGCTGGACGATAGATGAGGGGGCAATTCTGCTTGCGCATTCGCATCCGCACGAGCAGATTTCACATGTCGTCGAGGGAAGACTGGAGATGACCCTCGATGGCGAAACGCGCTTGCTCGACCCGGGTGCGATTGCGGTGATTCCCGCCGGGCTTGTTCATTCAGGAAAGGCCCTGACGCGGGTCCGGGCAATCGATGCGTTCTACCCGGTCAGAGAAGACTACCGGTAGTGGGATCGATACTGGGGGCCAGGGAGACCTGGTGAAATACGGGCCCACTAAAGGGGTATTGCTTTTGAAGCAGGGGGTTGTAATTTTTATGCTAGCTTGGCGTGAGAAATATGTCAACTTCTTTCAGGGCAGGGTCCCACTGCCACCGCAGTCCTCACAGCACCCATCCTGACGATCTCTCACCCCCCCTGGGAGGGTAGACCTCGCAGGTTCTCGCCAGCGCGGGTTACTGCACTTGGAGGGTTCAGTTACCACACTTGGCCCTGAAGGTCTACCGTCCTGAGGGGGGCGTGAATTCACCCGTCCGGCCGCAACGCTCGGCCAGAACGTGTACGTTCCCTCTCGAATGTATATATCCCCAGAGATGGAAAAACGGAATTCCATATTGTGACTGTCCACGATCTCGACAATGAGAAAGACATGAGTCTGCTGCGGGCCGACCCGCATGGGCTGGTCGTGCGGCACCAAAACACGATACATATGATCGTTCGGAAGTACATCGGCAGTGGCATGTTTACCAGAGAGGAATTCGAGGATGTGGTTCAGGCGGTCAATGAAGCACTCCTGGGGAAATTGCCAAGGATTCAGGCGCAGTACAACGGTTCCACGCTGGTGCGCACCTACCTCTCATCGATCATCCGGAATATCTGTCTGAAGATCCGCCAGAAGAGCATGCGTGAACCGAGGACAGACCGACTTGACGGGTCCCTTGCCGCCGACTCGGTAAACATCCAGGAAAAGTACGTGATCGAACATGACATCCTCATGCTCCGCGCCATTCTCCAGCAATATGATCTGCAATTGCCGAAGCTTCTCCTCTGTCTCAAACTTCGGTTCAGGATTCCGCTGACGCGGGACGACGTTGTTCGATACTCTCCCGGGTGCAGCGAAGAGGAGTATAGCGAGATCATGGGGGCATTCAGCGGAGATTACCAGACGATGACAGATAAAAAGATCTACGCCGTTGTCACCCCATTCATGAACCGGACGGAGGGGAGGGTCGTATCTCATGATGCCGTGAGAAAATGGATACATGCCCGGCTGCAGGAGATTGTCGAACTGTTGAACGGAAGTCCGCCCACGTCGAGTTATGACGAGGAATCGCTAAAATTGCTTGTCGAAGACTACTTCTTTCCGTTTCTGCTCGAACGGTGATATATATCATGTGAAAGGAAGAACCCAATTACAGACATTGTGGACACGGTACTATGCTGAAACAGAAGCCGCTTTATGCGAGGGACGGGCATCTGAACGACGAGGGCGTTGCTCTCTACGTTGATGCCCTGAAGCTGGAGAGAACCGCGGAGCTTCCGCGGGAAACACGAATGCACGTTTCGCAATGCCAGCGATGCAGAAAGGAGATCACGGGTCTTTTTGCCCTTCTGACCGACGCTGATTACTCGGGGGCAGTTCCTCACCCGTTCTTCGAGAGGGGAAGTAGAGGGGAACGATGGAGGATCCCCGAGTTCTTGCGAGTTGCCGCAGCAGTCGCCGCGGTGGTGGGTGCAACTCTTGTAGTCTATTACCTCAGCACGCAGTCAGAGGACGACGGGCCAGCGACGGTGCAGCATGCAGAACGGGCTGTCGAGGAGGGTAACGAAGTCACCTCTGATACGACCCATTTCCGTGCTCCGGAGGCCGGCGGAGAGCTCCTTGCGGAGAACTTTGCAGAACTGGCTGATCTTGAGGATCTGGTCAACGCCGATCGCCGTGCGGCCTCCATTCATTCAGTGTCTCCCCGGATCGGGGAGGTCGTGGGAGACCCGGTAGTCTTCCGGTGGAGCCCTGAGACCCAGGGTCCCGTCTACCTGGAAATCCTCGACAACAGAGAGGAGGTCATTCACAGCGGGCAGGTACTCAGCCTCCCCTATGTAGTTCAGAAGCCCCTGACTCCCGGCCTTTACTACTGGAAGCTTGTCGGGAACGAGGAGTTGGTGCTTGTGGGGAAGTTCCTGGTGATAGAGTAACAGCACATTCTTCAGCGCAACGAGCCTGCTCTGGTCATCCGGGGGGGTGATGATGGGTGCAGCGGTGTTCCAATCAGCACGAACCCCGCCCATTTCATGGGGAACGCTGTCACGGGATCTTTGATCATCTGCAGCTTCGCTTCTCTCAGGGCCCCGGTGTACGGCTTTCGAGCGAGGACGGCGCGGTAGAAGTTCTGCATCAACAGGCTTGCGTGACTGTCATAGACCTTCCAGAGCGAGCAAACGATGTTCTGTGCTCCCGCCAGAGCGAATGCCCTCGTCATTGCCAGAATTCCCTCTCCACGCACCACCCTGCCGACTCCACTCTGGCAACTGCTCAAAACCAGGAGAGATGCATCCAGCTGCAGATTCATGATTTCGCTGGCATAGAGAACGCCGTCCTCTTCTCGCCTTGAAGGTCCAGCACCTGTGAAGATGAGAGCCGAAAGCTCGGGGCTCTGGTCATTGATGAAGCCGTGTGTCGCGATATGAATGTACGGGTGTTTGCCGGCGTTGACCTTGAAATTCTCCTCGGTCGCAGCTGAGTGGAAGTAGCCCTCTCCTTCGTATCCCATTTTCCGAAATCCCGCAATGATCGTGTTCACCTCTCCCTCGGAGTTGGGTAACTCGGTGAACGTCTTTCCATCGACCGTAATAGACCGGAGTGATGAAGCCAGAGGTCCCTCAAACAGGGCGTTCTCCTCGGAGAGACGGTTGGTCCCCTTGTCGTCGCTAAACACGGGAGCAAAGCCGGCGAATGACGGAGCCTCTCTCGCTAGATCGGTCACGCGTCTGGATGCTGCAACGGCGAAATTGGCTGAGAACGCATAGGAGATATCGTGGAAGCGAACCAGGTAGGGGAGGCGGGTAAAATCCGTCCTCCCGTTCGGGCCTGTGTATCCTGAGGCATCCTCCCGCAACAACGCCTCAAACGGTAAGTAGTGGAGAAAACCATCAGGGACGATTATCAGGTGGTTTCCGGGGGCAAGGTGCGCCTCAATTGGTTTCACCAGCATGTCGTACAGCTCAGGAGCCGCCGAAAGGTAGAGGCGCTTGTTCATTGTCTTGAGGGCCCTGCGGTAGGCGGTTGCCGACTCTTCGCATTCTTCCTTCCCGGCGAGTGTGATACAGTGGAGTGAATCCCGTGTGATGATGAAGCAGTAGAGCCGGTCCGAACCGGCGACATACTCGACCATGGAGGACGCAGGATCGATGTTTCCCATCAGTTCAGCGACGCTGGCCACAGGCGCTCTTCCCTGCCAGGCGTTGTATGAGGGATACCGTGACGCGAACATATCGTCCAGGTCGTCTCTCTTCTGGTGCAGGGAGACCACCCGTGAGCGAAGATGTGACATGTTGTGTCCGCTCGCACCATCAGTCTCCCCCAGCTTCAGTATCTTGGTTTCGCAGAAACGAAGTTCTCTGGTAATGTCTCGTTCCAGGCGAAGCAGTGAATCTGGAATCCCCGCTGACTCCTTTGAGCCGGCCCTGGTAATATGGTCGAGCAGAATTCCTGCCTTGCCCTGCTCGGCAAAAGAAAACCCCAGTTCCTTGTACCGTTCGCTCCCGGTCCTTGAGAACAGATCGGCACAGAGCTCCACCGCAGCTCCGTACAGCGTGTGGTGGGCATCCGCGAGCATCAGCTTCGACCTGTCGTCCCGGTATGTTCTCTGCAGGCTTTTCAGGAGGTGGGCCGCCGTCTGATAGTGATCCAGGGCCGCATCCAGGAACAGGAGGTTATTCTCTCCCGCATCGTCCCATTCCTGCAAGACGGCGGCTTTTGCCATCAGCAGGCCTACAGTCTCCCTGCCATAGGTTATGCTATCGGCACGTGGGTGTGCGTGGAGAGCGGTGTCGCTGAACCCGGGGGCAAGCGCAATAAGTGCCTGCTGGTAATAGAGCAGTGCTATATCGAACTGCGACCTGGTTCTATAGATATCACCGACCGATCTGTGGGCCTCGGCCCAGAGCAACGGGTTGCGATCGGGATGTCCCTTCTGGATGTTGACAGCCCTCTTCGATGCCGTCAACGCCTCGTCCAGAAGCCCCATTCGACGATAAACGTCCGCGGTCCCGAGCCGGATCCTTGCGTTATCCAGCCAGGGGAACTCTCCTGAGGTGGTATTGCGCACTTCGAGTGCTCGGGCGAAGTGGAGCAGGGATGTGTCGTAGGCTTCTTTTCGGGCCAGAACCCGGGCCAGCTCTGCGTGGTACTGCCACACCTGGGGATGATCCTCTCCCAATGAAGATTGATGAATGGAGAGTGCTTTCCTGCAGTATGTTTGCGCCTCGTCCAGCTCATTCATATCCATGTAGAGCCGGCCGATCATACGATAGACCTCCGCGGTGCCGGAGTGGCTTTCGGTGTTTTCCCGCAACAGTATTTGAAGAGATTGGGTCAGGAGATCCCTAGCGTACTCGAAATCCCCCACCGCGGTGTAGATCTCTCCGAGCTTTGCATGGCAGTAGGCGACGGTAACGCGATCCTCACCATGGAGATCCTGGTACAGTTCTGCTGCCCGGGAAAAGTTGCTGATGGCATCCTGGAAGTTGCCCAGATCGGCCAGTGCGGAAGCGAGGGATACGTGACATGCTGCTGCGGATGCGTGTGCTCCGTTGTTGGATCTCTGTAGCGATGAGAGCGCGGCCTTGTATCGGCTTGCGGATGCCGCATACTCTCCCCTCGCATCATGAACTGTCCCGATGGCCATTGTGGTGATTGCCGTTTCGAGGGAGTTCGGGCCGGGTCTCACCATGTAGATGCCAAGAGCTTTCTGAAGGTAGTCGTGTGCTGATTCGAGCGAACCGGCCTTCTTCGAGGTCGTGCCCATCAGGTAGTAAGATGCGGCCGTCAGTGGATTGTCTTCTCCCAGCTCCTCTTCTCTGATGCGTATGCTTTTCAGAAGGTATGCATGGGCGAGTTGAATCGAATCCAGATAGGCGTAGACATACCCCAGGAGATAAAACGTCTGTGCGGATTGGAGATCCCTTCCGCCCGATCTTTCCAGACCCAGGGCGAGGGCCTCTTTCAGTACGGGGAGTGAGGCCTGGTTGTTGCCCAGTCTGATGTCGGTCTCGGCGGTGCCGTTCAGACAGTAGTGGTACTGCAGAGTGTCCCCGGCTTCCCGATACAGGTTTCCGGCCTGTTTGAAGTAGGCTGCGGAGCTGTCGTACTGAGACTGGAGAGTAAGCTGGTAGGCTCTATCGCGGAGCTGGTGGGCAGCGGGACCATCGGTCTCCGGAAAGGCTGAGACGCTCCATGGAGCGAGGAGCAGCAGATATATCAGCAGGGCAGATGGGAAGCCGGCGAACCGTACATCCGGGCCGGACTTTCTCTCCTCTGACTTCCAAAACCCTCCCCTGACCGGATACGTATCGTTAGAGACCATGCGCCTGGGGCCTTTTGTCAGGTGTATGCCTCTCTCCCTTCAACATTACGATCACCTCATCAAAGGAGGCATCCTTATGAAATCGGTCTGCAGAGTCTGCCTGGGCGTCTTTCTGGTCCTTCTCTTGCTCTTCGTTCTTGCGCCCGCCACGGTTGTTGATACCATCTCCGAAGATGTCAGCGTGGGAAGCGCAATAGCAGAAGCTCCCATTCCCCCGCCGCTTCCACCACCACCACCACCTCCTCCCAGGGTTCTGGCCAGCTGAGGGGGGCTGAGGATTGAAGAAGTGGGGGGCTCCAGCACCCGTACCGAATCTACACGTGCGGGGCGAGAAATGCAATGAAATCCGGATGCCTGGGCCCCTAGATTTCGGTCATGAGCTTGTCAAACTCTTCGACGGTGACCGCAGGTGTCGTACTGAACGCGATTCCGGTCAATCGGGTAAGTATGACCGATGCCTTCATTGCCTGTTGTACACCGGGTAGATCCACAATAAACACCAGGTCCTGATCGCCCAGCAGGGCGTAGATCGACTGGATTTTTCCTCCGAGTTCCTTGAGGAGAGCAGCGGCTCTCCCTGTCCGCTCGGGACTCATCTCCTCGAATGCGGTGGGTGAGTACTTTCCGATCATGAAGAACGTTGCCATTTCAGGCCTCCTCCCTGAGCTTGTCTGCTTCTGAGCACCGGCCAAAAACCCGGAATTCTCTTCTGCCTGCACTTCGCCCCTAAGCTACTGCTGCTGCTCTACATAATCAAGTTGATTTTCGTCGTTCGTTTTGTAGATTGACGTCGGAGAAAGAAAGAGGCTACCCACATGAGCAAGACGAACCCAACGACGCCCGAAGCGGCGATGCAGAATGCGACAGAAGACATCATAAGGCGTTCCATCAAGAAGGCCAGGAAGAGAAGAAGAACAATCCACATCAGCAAAACCGGCAGAGGGAAAGGAGTAGATATCCTAACTCTGGATCCGGATACACCCGAGGGGCGAGACAATCTTCAGCGTTTCCTCAACCCTGTCGCGCGACACTACACGATGTACGGATTTGGAGCTCCCGAGGAGAGGAATGCCGTCAGCTGGCGGGAAATCAACCTCCCCCTCGGGCGGAGGATTCTTGTCATGGTGCTGGTTGTGCTTTCTTTCATCATGAAGGGAACCCCGTTGAAGTGCAAACTGTACCGGGTAATGGGGGTGCATATCGGCAGGAACGTAGAGGTCATGCAGGGTGCGTGGCTGGACCATTTCCGTCCTGATCTGATATTTATTGGAGACAATACCCTAATTGGAGCGTATTCGCGTCTCTCGGTTCACGCGTACGAAGGCGCGGGGAGATTCCGGTTCGGCCTGATCGAAATCGGCTCGGATTGTACGATCGGGGCTGGAACCGGTACAGGCCCGATTCTGATAGAAGACGGCGTGCGAACCCTTCCCGGAACCACTCTCTCGCCATATTTCCCCCGTATCCGGTCGGGCGCTGTTGTTGGCTACAGCCCGCCACCTGTGAAGCTTCCGGAGCCGGTGCAGTGACTACACGACGTCGATTCCTCTCAACCGCCCTCGCCGGTATCGCGGCAGCACCGTGCGCCCTTGCAGCCGGCGCAGCTACGAGAGGACTATCGGGTGGATCACCTGCAGACGAAGAGCTTCTGCTCCCTCCCAATCGTATCAACCCCGGGACATGGGACGACTCGACCCTGACGGCCGGTTGGGTCGGACATTCCACCGTGCTTCTGAATCTCTTTGGGTCCTGGGTTCTCACGGATCCAGTTTTTTCCCGGCGGGTTGGATTGGACGTTGCTGGGCTGCTGGTGATAGGCCCACAGCGGTTGGTTGCGCCTGCTCTCGCCGTGGATGAGCTCCCTCCCCTGGGTGTAGTGTTGATCTCACATGCACACATGGACCACATGGATCTTCCGACCCTCAGGAAACTGAAGCGGAGTACGCCGCTGGTTCTTCCAAAGAATACTGCCGATCTCGTTGCGGGCATGGGGTTTGATACCGTCTACGAGCTCGGATGGGGAGAGTGGACCGAGGTGGGAGGCTTGCGCGTGGAGGCAATCGAGGTGACACACATAGGATGGCGTTATCCGTGGGAGCCGGACAAATCGCGTGGGTTCGAGTACGGTCGGAGCTACAACGCCTATCTGCTGACGAGAAACGGGCGACATGTCGTATTCGCCGGAGACACAGCGTACTGTGAGTATTTCAAGCCGTTGCGTGAGCGCCTGAATTCAGTCGACCTCGCCGTTGTGCCGATCGGTGGATACGATCCATGGGAGCAGAACCATGCGACCCCCGAACAGGCTGTGGAGATGTGCCGCCAGATGGGGGCAAGGAACATACTTCCGGTTCACTGGCACACATTTCTTTCACCGACCGAAGATCTTCTGGAGCCGATCGAACGATTGAGGGAGGCCGCAAGAGGTACCTCCATGACAATCGTTCTGGATGCGATTGGCGAGACATGGGTTCTTTCGGGTTGATTTGGCGGGTAACGCGGCTGTTGGTTGACAGAGAAGCCAGCGTAGTGTAGATTACTCCTGGTGGCCGGGCATACCTTCCTCTCGTGCCGGTTCCGTCTCAACAACGTCTAACAAAGCATGGTCTCTGATATGAACGGGCGTGCATTGCTCATGCTGTCCTGGTTGTATCTGATCCTCCAGAGCGGAACAGCAGCCCAGAACGTGGTCATTGCCGTGATCGATGGTTCGAGAGATTCGGAGACGATGGGCGCGGGATACACGCCGATGATGTGGGACAGCCTCCGTCCCCAGGGGACCGTCTGGACGGACTTCCGGAACGAAGGAATTACCTCAACCAATCCGGGACATGCCTCCATTGCAACCGGCACGTGGCAGACGATCGAGAATGAGGGAAACGAGAGGCCTACCATGCCGACGGTCTTCGAGTATTACCGGTCATCCAGCAGCGCAGCGGAAACGGATGTCTATGTCGTCACCGGAAAATACAAGCTCGACGTACTCTCCTACAGCACACATCCTTCTTATGGAGAACCCTATGGGGCCTCGGTCTCCCTCGCGCCGATGGACGGGCTTGTGCTGAACGCCGTGCTGTCAGTCATGGGCGGGCACCACCCGAAGATCGTGATTATAAATTTCCCGGACGTTGATTACGCAGGACACGATGCCGACTGGGAGCGCTATCTGGTTGCAATCAGAACGGTGGACTCTCTTGTCTACCTCCTCTGGCAGTTCATCCAGACGAACCCACACTACAAAGACAACACCACGTTGTTCATAACCAATGACCATGGGAGGCATGATGATGGCCACGGTGGGTTCAAGGACCACGGGGATGGCTGCGAAGGATGCAGACATATTCTGCTGCTGGCGGTGGGACGGGGTTTCCCTGCGGGGCGCGTGGTGGCGGCTACACGGACGCAGATAGATATGGCGCCAACCGTCGGTGAGCTGCTCTCGTTCCCCGTTCCCTACGCGGAGGGAAACAGCCTTCTGGCGGACACGCTCCAGACAGCATTTGTTGATGAGCCGATGAGTGCCGGCGTTGCGCAAGATTTTGCCCTCCATCAGAACTACCCCAATCCCTTCAACCCGACGACTGCGATCGGCTTTTCCCTTCCTGTCCGAACACACGTAGAACTCGAGATCCTCAATACTCTGGGAGAGCGGATTGCCTTGCTTGTAAACAGTGTAAAGGGGCCAGGTGCCCACATGGTGTCGTTTGACGGCGAGGGTCTGGCGGGCGGGATCTATCTCTATCGGCTGAGAGCCGGACACTACAGTGAAACGAAGACAATGCACTTATTGCGATAGCAGCCATCCCCGCTCAGGATTTTCTGAACATCAGAGAGGCGACCCCTCAGGAGGATGTTATGGCCGATCCGGTACCAGACTACGGTGGAGAGTACACAGAAGACTCCTTCTGGAAAAAGATGACAAAGTTTGCCCGGATCGCGGGCAAGGAGGTCGTGTCAAAGGCGTTGACCCTCTACTACGTGTTCCACGACAAAGACACACCTACCTGGGCCAAGGGAGCAATCCTTGCTGCCCTGGGCTACTTCATCATCCCTCTTGATGCCATCCCAGACATCGCGCCATTTGTCGGTTACACCGATGATCTTGGGGCACTTCTGACGGCAACCGCTACAATAGCCGCCCACATCAAGCCGGAGCACAAGGAGATGGCCGACCGGAAAGTGCGGGAGTGGTTCGGCTAGCGCTTATGGATGAGGGTGCAGGACCTCTCCCGTCCGGCTATCCAGCAGGAGTGTGCTGGCTCCCGGGGGAAGGTCGAACGACAGCACCTTTCCGTTTTTCAGCGTGACCGTATGCTTGCCCCCCTCTTTTATGTGTACCGCCAGAATACCTCCGCCCGCGTAAACGATATCACCCTGTGTGCTGTAGATATGTGCCCCGCTTTCCCGCAGGATGTAACGCATGGGTTCGATCCCTCTGCTCGGCAGACTCACATACCATGCAGTGTGATCCGCAAAGGATTTTCGCGCAACGGCGAGCTCATTTGTCCTGCTGAAACGGCCAAACGGCTCGGCTCCCGGATCGGTGACCATAAACAGTGGCCCGAACGGTTCTTCCCCAACCCTGTATGTAACGGCGGAGTCTGACGGGACGGAAAGGATGATCTCCGGGACCTCTGACAATGATATCGGAGTAACGCTGATGCCTGTCAATCTCGAGATCCTCTTCGGGTCGAGTGTTGCGCCGTCGGTGTATCCCGGTGCGTAGAACCAGACCAGCGTCCGCCCTTCACGGGCCACACGGGTTTGTATGAACTCGAGTTCCTCGTCGGTGAGGAGGTAAGTGTTCCCGAAGACCACCACGCGGTAGGGTGTCAGATCGATTTTCCCCAGGTCGGAGATGTGAATGGGGTCGAACACGACGCCGCTCTTGAAAGCATTCAGTGTGTTGTGGTCGATCAGGGTGTTGCTAACAGGATCAGAGCCCCTCAGGCTCGCTGTGTAGTAGAAGCTTTCTGTATCATACACATAGAGGACGTCCGCCTCCGACCGATACTCCTCCTCCAGCTTACTTTCCAGCAGCTGCTTGACCTCCTGTATGTCCGCCATCAGAGCGGGGTGGTCCCATGTCCCACGGCTTCCCCTGTGATTGTATTGAAACCCGTCCAGATCCACCCCGGCGACTCCGAAGTCATAGAACCAGAGCCCCATTCCTTTGGTAAAGGAGAAGAGCACGTTGCGACGCACGTCCGCGAAGCTGTTCCGCAACTTCAGATCGTACCGCGAGTCGCGTTCAATGGGTGTTGTGGGTTCCACATCCATTTCGTCCAGCCAGAGTTTTTCATGAAGTCGGATGGATGTAATCAGACTGCGTGACCTGTACGCCTCGCCTAGCTTGAGGGATTCGGGTCCATAGGCTTGCGGTCCGGAGAGGTAGTCGATGTCGGGCGATGCGAGCACCCGTTGCAGGGCGAGGTGTCCACCGGCAGCCTGCCGTCCGAAGACTGAAAAGTAATACCCATAGAATGTGCCGGTAATGATCGGACGTGGCCAGGACTGCTTCACGATTCTGGCGAAGTGGAGAATGTTTTCAGCCACGAGCTGATGCACGCAGGTGTAGTAGTCGATGACATTGCGCTCACGGTCCGGGTCGCGAAAAATGCCGGCAGTCGTCTTCCTCTCCTCGAAGGAGGGAACCTCGGCGGTGGCGAGACGCGCGTCCTGCCGGTTCCAGGCTTGCTGGAGGCCTTCGTCGGAGCCGTAACGATCCTTCAACCATGTGCGGAAGAAGCGAGTCATTGGAATACCGACGTCCGGTTCGTGCCAGTAAAAGCCCCAGTTGTGCCATTCGCCGTAGACGCCGTTGGCGACCTGAATGCCGGCCACGGCATTTCCCTCAGGCGTGGCGGCCAGCACTGTCAGGAACTCCCTGAGTCTGATACCCGCCTCGCTCCTCCATGATTCGGATGCCATGCTCACGCGCCGCACGGGGTAGTTGTCCGATTCGATGATGCGCGGCAGGCCGATTGTCTCTTCGTCCTTGTACTGGGTGTCCGCGTACCGGACCCACTCATCGGGGTATTTGTATAGCCACCATTTTGGGGCGGTTACGTGGAAGCGGAATATGACGGCGGCCTCCGGACAGACCTCCAGGATACCGGCGATCTGCCTCCGCGCGAGACTGATGTCCAGACGGCCATCCTCATACCAGATGTGATCCATGGCGAGGTCGACCTGATACAGCCGGATCCCATTGCTGCAAAAGTTCTGGATATTGTGCTGTGGCACCTCCTCCCAGGACCAGCGCCCACCCGGAACATCCGTAAGAGCGTATACCATCGGATAGAGCGGCTGGTCGTTGATGAAAACAGTGGGCCGGCCCCGATGCATTGAAACCTTCGAGCGAACGGGAGATGATGCTTCATTCTGAGCAAAAGTTGTTGTGCCTGTCGCGACACCGAGGCTGAGCGCAATAAGCAATGTCCGTGGGTACGTCATGAAGTGACCTTTCATTCGGATTGTCTTCCCGCCTCCTCTGTCTTTCACACATGAGAGGGTAGAAAAAAGATTTGAGAGACGAAAGAGGTACCCCCGAAAGAATCCCCTCCGGGCCACCTTGATTCTCAGATTCAGGGGTGGTAGCTTAGGCTGGTTTTTGATACACGAACGAGACGTTCTCATGCCTTCACAAAGTGAAGTCCATTCGATTCTGGAGAAATCCAACGAGTATCTGACAGGGACGCTTCTGCCGTTCTGGATCGAGCATTCGCCGGATCCCGGGGCCGGGGGATTTCTTACGTATTTTGACAAAAACGGCACACGCACTGGTGAGACAATCAAGACCTTCCTGATGCAGATTCGGATGCTCTATACGATGTCCAGTGCACACAGGGCGGGATATGGAGATGGCAGGTGTGCCAAGCTGGCCAGGATGGGGGCGGATTTCATCCTCGACAAATACTGGGACGAGGAGTATGGCGGATGGTACTGGATTGCTGACCGTTCGGGCAATCCAACCAATACCTCCAAGGTGGGCTATGGTCAGTGCTTCGGGCTCTATGCGTTCAGCGAGTACGCACTGGCCACCGGGGATGAACGGGGCCGTCGGGCTGCCGAGCAGACCTATGCTGCCATCTGCCAAAACATGTCAGACACAAAAAATGGCGGCTATTTTGAACTGATGCAGAGAGACTGGCAGCCCGAGCGGCCAGGCCGGTACGGAGGCGACAGGAAGAGCATGGATGTGCACATGCATATGATGGAAGCGCTGACGACATTCTATGAGATGACCGGGCACCCGACACATCGCCGGCGCCTGCTGGAGATCATCGATATCCTTATCCACAGGATGCTTCGCCCCGAATCGCGAACAGGCTACATGCAGTTCACGCTCGAGTTCGAGCCTCTTGCGGCCATCTTGTTTGCCTTCACCTGGGGACGGGATGCCGAACCGGATGATGGTGTCGCGCGCCCTCTGAGCCTCACTTCATACGGTCACAATGTGGAGTTTGTCTGGCTTCTCCTGCACGCTGCCGATGTCCTGGAGCAGAGCCGTGAAACATACGCCGAGGTCGCAAGAAAAAACGTAGACCACTGTCTAAAATACGGGATTGACTACGAGTACGGCGGCGTGTACGTGGAGGGACCGGACAACGCTCCGCCGACATCGACAGAGAAGCAATTCTGGCAGCAGGGAGAAATTCTGGTTGGTATGCTCGATGCCTATCTTCTGTTCGGCGACGAGAAGTACTGGACCGCTTTCAGAAAGGTGTACGATTTTCTCTTCGAGAAGTTCATCAACATGGAAGCGGGAGGCGAATGGTTTGAGCGGCTCGACCGGAAGGGGAAGACCATAGACGACTCGCTGGCCCATGCCTGGAAGATCAGCTATCATTCCGTCCGTTCCATGGTGCAGATCAACAAAAGGTTGAGAGACCTGATTGCCCTGGATGCGTTTGCCATGTGAAAAGGGTTTCTGAGAAAGTCCTGTAATGCCGAAGCATGAACGCATACTGGTAATTCGAACAGATCGCATCGGTGATGTCGTATTGGCTACCCCGCTCATAAGGGGGCTCCGTCAAAGCTTCCCGACGGCGTACATTGCCGCATTGGTGAGACCGTATACCAGGGACCTTTTGCTCCACAATCCCCATCTGGATGAAATCCTGGTTGACGATCCGGATGGAACACAGGCTGGCAGAACGGGTTTCTGGGACCAGGTCCGCGCTCTGAGGAAGCACCGGTTCGACACCGCCCTTCTTCTCCTGCCGACGGAGCGACTCGCATGGATCCTCTTCTTCGCAGGGATACGAACCAGGGTCAGCGTAGGATTACGGCTCTATCAGGTGTTGACGTTGATGAAGACCGTGAGCCGGCACAAGTACATCCCGCTTCGGCACGAAGCCGACTACTGTCTTGATCTGGGGCGCGCCATTGGTGTTGAAGCGAATGATCTCACGGCAGAATTGTATCTGACAGAGGAGGAACGCAGCAGTGCTGCCACGCTCCTCGAAAGACATGGTGTGTCACGGGAGAGAGGTGAGGAAACGATCCTCGTGGGGGTACACCCAGGGCACGGCCATTCTGCGCCCAACTGGAAGCCGGAACGCTATGTCGAGTTCGCGTCGCGTCTCCTGAAGCATGAAAACGTCTTCATCATTCTGACCGGGGGTGAACGGGAGGTTGCCTGCTCGGCGGGGTTTGATGCACTTCGATCTTCCCGTCTCATCAATCTCGTCAACGAGCTGAACCTTCGCGAACTCATGGGTGTAATCTCTCATTCGGACCTTCTGGTATCGGCGAGCACAGGCCCCATGCATCTTGCGGCCGGCCTCCAAGTGCCGACCCTTTCTCTCTTCTGTCCTCTTACTGCCTGCTCTCCTCAACTCTGGGGACCACTGGGTAACCGGGCCGAAGTTGTGCTTCCCCCAGATGAATACTGCAGCAGATCCTGTCCGGGCGATCCGCACATCTGCGATCTCGAGGGGGGGATTCTTCCCGCGAATATCTACGAGAAGGCTATCGGGATGCTTTCTCACCGTCCCTGGCCTGGCGGTCATCACATGATCGCATCTTGAGTTGAGACACCTGTCACAGATGGAACGAGAAATCGTTGCGGCACAGACTCTGGTTGACAAAGAAGTTTCAATTGTGGATCTATTTTGTGCTGAGGGTCTTGCCAAGTTGGGTGTAGAATTGTTATAATAATAAGAGAAGGTCAGCAGCCAGGATGGCGAGAGTGCAAACACGTTCCTGGTTGTGTGACATTGCGTAAGATCCGGGGCTGAGTTGATCCCCCTACACAGCTTACCGTCTTATCTCCCCACTTCATCATTCTTGGTCCAACGAGATGTGCTCCATCAGTGCGTTGTGAAAGAGCTGGTCTGTTCTGCTGATCTTGCCTTTCACATTATGGATCGGGACCAGAGTGTTCTTCCACAAGGAATTCACCAAATTTAACAGGGGTCTGCCATGAGAATTGGTAAGGTAATCTTCGTCATAGTTATCGTTCTTGCCATCTTTGCGGGCGATGCGATCGGGCAGTTGACTGGTGACAAGACTGTGGGGTCAGGGGGGGATTATGCAGACCTACCCAGTGCAATCAGCGCCTTGAACTCGAATGGTGTAGGCGGCCCGGTCCGGTTTCTCCTTCTGGACGAGACATATATACTTGGCTCCACCACGCTTCGCATCAATGTGACAACGAATTCTCCGAACGCAGTCAATACCGTGACAATCAAACCCTCGACCGGAGTAACGCCTGAGATATCACGCTCGACTACAGGTCTCAGTTCGGTGATGTCGATTGACGCAACAAACTACGTCATCATTGACGGATCCAACACGGATGGTGGGTCGAGTCGGGACCTCACAATCCAGAACACCGGGTCCGGAGTGTTTTGTCTCCTCATAGGTTCCAACGGAACGACACCGATCACCAATATCACTGTTAAGAACTGCAACATCTACAACAGCAGTCCCGGCACTGCGGCCTCGGGGAACGCTGCGGTCTTCGTCAGTGATAATTCAGGGAATCCGGATAATCCCGGGTACTTTTCTGATCTTACCTTCGACAACAACGCGATCGGTAATGCCTCATTCGCTATCCTCTGTAATGGGGCTGTGCCTGCAACAGGGAGTGATGTCAACGTACGATGGAACAATCTGGGCGGCTCGGTGCCACTCTTGACCACCGGAGTAAAGCTGCTGGGTGTGGATGGAGCTCTCGTCAGTGGCAACAACATCAGCAATTTTGAAACGACCGAGGGAACGCTTCGTATGGGCCTCTGGTTGGATGGCGGCACTCGCAACGTCACCGTTGCAGGGAACATCATCCACGATATCCGCTACACGGGCGGTGGGGGATGGGGAGGAATGGGAATAGCTGTAGTTACTGATGAGTCCAGCAACAACATTACGATCCTGAACAACATGATCTATGACATCACCGGCAGCGGAAGGGACATCAGTGACGGGAATATTATCTCCACTGGTGGCAATTCCCCCGTGGGGATCTATGTGGGGCCGCGTATCGGGGGCAGCGGTTCGCAGTCAGGGGTAAGCATTTACTACAATACGATCCATCTCACCGGCAATACACTGAACACCTCCGGAGCGTATTCTTTGGGGATCGCCCTTGCGTCGGGCTCTTCGGCGACGATCATGAACAACATTGTCGTGAACAACCTCGGTGTATCCGGTTCGGGAGTCGGTGCTGTCGCTGTGTATGCCGCCGGTTCCGGCCAGCTGTCGTCGAGCGACTACAACGACTACTATTGCGCCTCATCAAGTACAAACGTTGTCGGCAAGATCGGCGGGACAGACTATACAACGCTCGCGGGTCTTCAGGATGCAACCGGAGCGGACGGCAACTCATCCTCCACCAATGTGACGTTCCTCTCTTCCTCGGATCTCCATCTCACCGGAGGTTCCATCGGTGATCCCCTCCTCGCGGGAATTCCTATCGGGGGAATCACAACAGATTTCGACGGGGATACTCGTGATGCCACTAACCCGTATATGGGGGCAGATGAGGCTGATGTACCTCTGCCGATCACGCTTGCGGAGTTCACGGCGATGGTCGAGCCAGGCTCCGACCATATCCGCCTTTCCTGGGCAACACTCAGCGAGATAAACAACTACGGTTTCTTCATTCAGCGCCGGCAGGGACATGAAGGTGTCTTTTCGGACATCCCGGGCGGATTCGTGGTGGGGCACGGGACAACCTCCGAGCCACAGCAGTATACCTATATGGACACTACAGTAACCTCGGGTACGTGGTACTACCAGCTGAAGCAGGTCGATCTGAACGGTGCAGTCCACCTCTCTGAGCCGGTCCAGGTGGGTGTCGTGACCGGCATGGAGGAGGTTGTTCCCGTCGAATACAACCTCTCGCAGAACTATCCAAATCCGTTCAATCCTTCGACTGTGATTTCCTATGGGCTGCCCAATGGTTCTCATGTTTCACTAGAAGTGTATAATGCTCTCGGACAGCTCGTCGAACAGCTTGTTGACAAAGAACATGAGCCGGGACAGTACCAGGTGCGTTTCGATGCAAAAGGGTTGTCGGCAGGTGTCTACTACTACCGCCTGACGGCAGAGGACTTTGTCTCGACCAAGAAGCTACTCCTTTTGAAGTAGCTTGATACCTCGAGACGACAGGGGAGGGCCCCGGCAATGCCGGGGCCTTTTCTTTGGGCCGTGCAGCGTATCATCCTTGCTTGAAAAGGGGGATATCCCTACACTACCACCTCAAACAGGGAACATTGGTGATAGCGATGCTGACACGGATCGTTGCCCTTCTGGCTGTTGCCATTAGCGCACATGCGCGGGATCTCGACAGGCCAAACATTCTCCTCCTCTTCAGCGACGACCAGCGGGCTGACGCCATTGGTGCCTACGGCAATCCCTACGTCCAAACACCCAACATAGACGAGATTGCAAAGCGAGGAGTGCGGTTTACCAACGCCTACTGCATGGGGTCACACCACGGGGCAGTGTGTGCCCCGAGCCGGGCTATGCTGATGAGCGGCAGGACACTCTTTCATGTCTATGACAGGCTGGAGGGTGTGACGACATTTCCCATTCTTCTGCAGGGGGCCGGCTACATTACGTTCGGGACAGGAAAGTGGCACAACGAAAAAGACGCGTTCAAGGAGTCGTTCACAAGGGGTAAGGATGTTTTCTTTGGCGGGATGAGCGATCATTTCAGGGTGCCCGTTCAGGACCTCAACCCAGATGGCAGCTACACGGAGATAGAAACGAAAGGCTTCTCATCGACCGTTTTTGCCGATGCCGCTATCGAATTCCTGAGCGGGTATGCAAAGGGAGCCCGTAGCTCACCGTTCTTTGTCTACGTTTCGTTTACGGCCCCGCACGATCCGCGTACGCCTCCCGGGGAGTATCTGACAATGTATCACCCCGAGGAGATGCCGTTGCCCCCCGACTACATGCCTCTGCATCCCTTCCACAACGGATGGATGACCGGCCGGGATGAGCAACTTGCTCCCTGGCCCAGGCCCCCGGAAGTTATCCGGTCTCAACTGGCGGAGTACTATGGCATGATCAGCCACATGGACGCGGAGATAGGCAGGATCCTGACTTGCCTCCGGGGCAACGGGCTTCTGGAGAACACCCTTGTTGTGTTTGCCTCCGACCACGGCCTTTCACTGGGGAGCCATGGGCTCATGGGTAAGCAGAATCTCTATGAGCACAGCATGAAGGCTCCCCTGATGTTCTCGGGCCCCGGAATCCCTGGAGGTGGAGAGCGGGATGCACTTTCCTATCTCTTTGATATAGGTCCAACCATCCTGCAGATGGCGGGGGTGGATGTCCCCACAGAGATGGAAGGGAAGAGCCTGGAGGGAGTGATCTCCGGTGACGAATGGGGAGTCCGCTCCTCACTGTTCACAGCATATGAAATATACCAGAGGGCAGTTCGGGATCGCCGTTGGAAACTCATCAGGTATCCGCAACTCCACTATTCGCAGCTGTTTGACCTGAAGCACGACCCCTACGAGTTGAAAAACCTCGCGGAAGACCCGAGATATCAGACGAAAACCGGAGAGATGATGAACCTGTTGCTGGAGTGGCAGGGGCAAGTCGATGATCTGCTACCGCTCACAGCGGCCCAGATGTCTTCAATGGAGTATGATCCGTCAACCTTCTCACGGATCCCGGACCGTCACCAGCCGCAGTCCGTAATCAAGAAGTACTTCGGGGAGTAGTCATTCCTCTGTTGAGATGCACGCTTCGAGGGACACAATGAACAATCCCATGTGGCAGCGTAGCAGGGCTTCTCTCTGCGTGCTCTGTATGGTGACTCTGATGGAAGGGGTTGCGGAGGAAGGAGAGGGCGGGTATCCGACCCAGCCGGTTCCTTTTACCGATGTAGAAGTGACGGACGGATTCTGGTCCAGGCGGCTTGCGGTCAACCGCACGGTCTCTCTTCCCCATGCTCTTCAGCAGTGCGAAGAAACCGGACGAATCAAGAACTTCAAGGTGGCCGATAGTGTCCTGTCCGGCATCATCAAGAAGGGGAGTTTCTGCACGCGATACGGGTTTGACGATTCCGACGTGTTCAAAACCATAGAAGGAGCCGCGTACATACTCCAATCGGACTATGACTCGAAGCTGGATCTCTATGTCGATAGCCTCATAGCGACGATTGCCGGGGCGCAGGAGGGGGATGGGTATCTCTATACAATGCGAACCATTCACCCGGAGGCGTCCTGGGCGAAAGAGCGGTGGGTGAATGCCCGGCCGAAGTACAGCCACGAGCTCTACAATGTCGGGCATCTCTACGAGGCGGCGGTTGCGCACTACCAAGCGACGGGAAAGAAAACGCTGCTGCATATCGCGCTAAAGAGCGCTGACCTTTTGGTTGAGACCTTTGGGCCGGAGAAAATGCGCACGGTTCCGGGTCACCAGGAGATCGAAATCGGTTTGGTGAAACTCCACCTCCTGACAGGAAAGACGGAGTATCTGGATCTTGCCAGGTACTTCCTCGAAGAGCGCGGTCATGGCGTTACCGAAGGGCGGACGTACAATCAGGACCATCGTCCCGTGGTTGAGCAAACCGAGGCGGTAGGTCATGCGGTGCGTGCCGGCTACATGTACACTGCGATGGCGGACATCGCAGCTCTCACGGGAGATGACCGCTACGGCATCTCACTGGAGAGGATCTGGGACAATGTCATCGGCAAGAAGCTCTATCTGACCGGGGGTGTTGGCTCCGCGGGCAACATAGAAGGTTTTGGCGAGGCGTATGACCTGCCAAATTTCTCCGCCTACTGTGAAACATGCGCAGCGATCGCCATGGTGTTCTGGAACCACCGGATGTTTCTACAGCAGGGGGATGCGAAGTATATGGACGTGGTGGAGAGAGTTCTCTATAATGGGTTTCTGTCCGGTGTCTCGATGAGCGGCGACCGTTTTTTTTATGTGAATCCCCTGGAGTCCTATGCCGGAGCGGAACGCGCGCCGTGGTTCAGATGTGCCTGCTGTCCGCCCAATATCGTTCGGTTCATCCCGACTCTTGGTAGGTACGTGTACGCCACGGGCAGCAACGATCTCTACGTCAATCTCTTTGTCGGTAGCACGGCATCTTTGACGCTGGGGAGCCGGACAGTCATCGTACGACAGAAAAGCGGCTACCCGTGGGATGGAAGGATCTCTATCACTGTTGATCCGGAGGAGCCAGCCGAATTCACGCTCCGCGTTCGGATACCCGGGTGGGCTAAGGGTGCACCTGTTCCGAGTGACCTCTACCGATATCTCGGGAGAGAGAATGGTGATTTCATATTGCTGGTCAACGGTGACGCTTACGATTACGAGAGAGAGCGAGGGTTTGCAGTGATTCAGCGCCGCTGGAGCAGGGGGGATCATGTGGAGCTCGACGTGCCGATGCCGGTCCGCCGAGTCGTGGCGAACGAGAGTGTGGAGGATGATCGCGGTAGGGTTGCGTTTGAGCGAGGGCCAGTTCTGTTTTGCCTGGAGGGTGCGGACAATGGTGGTGGAAAAGTCTGGAGTCTTGTCGTCCCCGATACCGCCACGCTGCGATCTGAATATCGCGCGGAGCTGCTGGGAGGTGTTCATGTGATTCGCGGGAGCGCGTTCTCGGTGCGGAGGGCGCAGGATGGAGAGATGGAGGTTGACGGACCCGATAAGTTCACGGCTGTACCTTACTACGCCTGGGCTCACAGAGGGCCGTATCAGATGGCCGTTTGGGCGACCCGGGAACTCCCGGCAGCGAGGCCTCTGCCGGCACCTACGATTGCATACCGAAGTACGTTGACGACTTCCGGCGGTAAGAACAGGGCTGCCATTGCCGATCAACTTCTGCCGAAGGGCCGCTACGACAATAGCGTTCCCTATTTTCATTGGTGGCCCAGGAGAGGAAGCCAGGAGTGGGTGCAGTTTGATCTCCCCGACGTGATGAGAGTGTCAACTAGCACGATTCACTGGTTTGAAGACTCCAACAGCGGAGGGTGCCGACAACCCAGGGAATGGAGACTCTTGTATCGTAAGGGTGATGAGTGGAAGCCTGTGGAGGGTGAGCCCTCCCGCAGGAATGGCAACGGCATAGTCAGCAGGCTGGGGTTTGTGCCTCTCGAGACAGATGGATTGCGGCTGGAGGTGCAGCTTGAGCAGGAGTACTCGGCGGGCATATTCGAGTGGACGGTGGAGTAGCTTCTTGTCCTCAAAGAGAAGAGGGCTCACGAGTCTGTG